>CAZBII010000058.1:0-23497 GCA_964491665.1 uncultured Moraxellaceae bacterium | reverse complement strand
GGCCAGATAATAAGAGGCCCCGGTAAAGAGAATCGGCGCCACTTCACCGGCCGCACGCGCAATCGCCAGGATCAGGCCGGTCATCATCGCCGGACTGGACATGGGCAGGATCACTTTCCAGATGGTTTCAAATTTGGTGGCACCCAGCGCCAGCGAACCTTCGCGGATCGATTTGGGAATGCGGGTCAGGCCTTCCTCGGTGGCCACGATCACCACCGGCAGGGTCAGCAGCGACAGCGTGATCGAAGCCCACATCAGGCCCGGTGTGCCAAACACCGGCGACGGCGCGGCTTCCGGATAGAACAGATCGTCGATGCTGCCACCCATGAAATACACGAAGAAACCCAGACCAAACACGCCGTACACGATCGACGGCACCCCCGCCAGGTTGTTCACGGCAATGCGGATGATGCGGGTCATTGCACCCTGCTTCGCATATTCGCGCAGATACAGCGCCGCCACCACGCCGAACGGCGTCACCAGCACCGACATCAGCAGCACCATCAGCACGGTGCCGAAAATGGCCGGGAACACGCCGCCTTCGGTGTTGGCCTCACGCGGTTCCTCACTGAGGAAATTCCAGAACTGGTGACCGTAAAACGCAATTTTCTGCAACAGCGACATGGCATTGGGACGATAGAACTGCACCACCCGCTCCAGCGGAATGGTGCTTTCCACGCCGGTCATGCTTTCCGCCACCAGACTGTCGCGCTTGATCTCGGTGTACAGGCCGTTGAGCTGTTCGTGCAGCGCCTTGTATTCGGCGTCCAGCGCGGCCCGTTCTTCCGCCAGTTCGCGCTGCGCATTGTCGTCCAGTGCGCCTTGCAGGGTGAGACTGCGCTCGTGCAGACGCAGGCGCTCCAGCTGGTAGTTGATGGAACCCATGGCACCGGATTCAATGTCGCGGATCTGGTCATGCAGGGTTACCGCGCGCTGCAGGCGGGTTTCCAGTTCGGCGTAGGCATCCTCGCCGCTGGCCACCACCGTGTCGTGCTCCTTCACCTGCAGCAGGTAGCCGTAGTAATTGCCCCACTCGCGGCGCTCCACCACCAGCAGTGCTTCCGGCTCCTTCACCTCGCGCAGGTTGGCGGCGATCAGCCAGCGGAAATCCTGGCCGGTAATATCGCGGTTGCCGGTTTTCATCAGCATGCGCTGCACGACGTCATGGCCGTCGGGCACCTTGGCGCCGGCTTCCTGCAGACGGCTGGCGGGCACCCACTCCTCGTCGGCAATCTCGCCAATCACCCGCACCTCGGTGCCGTCCGGCTGGGTGTACAGGCCGTCAATCACCGCATGCGGCCAGAAATGCCCCAGTCCACGCACGGCGATCAGGCCCAGCAGCCCCACCACCATCACGATATTGATGGCCACCGCGCCCGCATTCAGCCAGACCCAGGGTTCACCCTTGCGATACCAGTCACGCAGATTTTTCATGATGCAGAACCCTTAGAGTGAACCGTATTTCTTGCGCAGACGCTGGCGCACGATTTCCGCCGTGGTGTTCACGATGAACGTGAACACGAACAGCACGAAGCCCGACAGGAACAGGATGCGGAAGTGACTGCTGTTGACTTCCGCCTCCGGCATTTCCACCGCGATGTTGGCCGACAGCGTGCGCAGGCCTTCGAAAATGTTCATGTCCATGATCGGCGTGTTGCCGGTAGCCATCAGCACGATCATGGTTTCGCCCACCGCGCGGCCCAGACCGATCATCAGCGCCGAGAAAATACCAGGGCTGGCAGTGGGCAGGATCACCCGCACCAGGGTCTGCCAGGGCGTGGCACCGAGCGCCAGCGAACCCTGCGTCAGACTTTTCGGCACGGCGAAAATCGCGTCTTCGGCGATGGAGAAAATGCTGGGAATCACCGCGAAGCCCATGGCGATGCCGACAATCATGGAATTGCGCTGGTCGAAATCGATGCCCAGTTCGTGGGTCAGCCACTGCCGCATGTTGCCGCCGAAAAACGCCAGCTCCAGCGGCTCGCTGATCTGCATGGAAATGTAGCCCGACAGCACCACCACCGGCGCCAGGATCAGCGGCACCCAGCCATCCGGAATGCGGGTGCGGACACCCAGCGGCAAACGCGTCCACAGCAGCGCGGTCAGCAGGCACAGGAGCGGCGTGAGAATCAGGATCGAGAACATGCCGGGCAGATTGGCTTCCACCAGCGGCGCCAGCCAGAGGCCGGCCAGAAAGCCCAGAATCACCGTGGGCACGGCACCCATCAGTTCAATGGCCGGCTTGACCTTGGTACGCAGGCGCGGCGCCATGAAATAGGCCGTGTAGATCGCGCCGCACAGCGACAGCGGAATCGCCACCACCATGGCATAGAACGCTGCTTTCAGGGTGCCGAACGTTACGGGCACCAGACTGAATTTCGGTTCGTTGTCGTTGTTGGCGGCGGAACTCTGCCAGATGTAGTCGGGCTTCTCGTAACGCTCGTACCACACCTTTTCCCACAACGAGGTCCAGGAGACTTCCGGGTGCTCGTTCTCAACCGCGAAATGCTGCGCCGGCTGGCCCTGGCCGCGGAACACGACGACATCACTGCGCGGCGCCATGGCGATCCATTCCAGCGGACCGGTCGCCACCTTCTGGTCCAGCGCCAGCCGCTCCGCCGTGGTATTGAAGAAGCCGATATTGCCCTCGGCATCGCCCACCACAAAACCCTTGCGACGATGTTCGGTCTGCAGGTCGGTGATGGCCACGCCCGGCTCCAGCACCAGCGTACGCACATGCGCCAGATAGTCGCTGCCGTCCGGATGCCGGGCCATGAACCACTGGGCAATCCGGCCCTGGTCGTCCGCCAGCAGCAGGGAGAAACCGCCCAGCAGGAAATCGGCGTGAGTGATGCGGGTGTCGCCTTCGGTGACCGGCACCAGTCCGACGCGCATCTGCGCCGGCTCCTTGCGCAGGTCGAAAATCTCGATCTGGTGCGCATCTTCCAGCAGGAACAGCCAGCGCTGGTCGAGACTCATCAGCAACTGGTTCACCCGCGACGAGGCAGTGGGCAGTTCCACCAGCGCCTGCTCCTGCAGGGTCACCTCGTCCGACATGAAGCTTTCGACTTTTTCAAAAACCTTGAGGAACACCCGGTTCTGGTTGTCGAGGGCGGCAATTTTCAGCACATCGCCGGCATCGCGCACCGCCAGCTGCTGCACCGGCGATCCGTCCAGCACGGGAATCGGGGTTTCGCCCATGGGAAATTTCAGCACCGGGTCGAGCACCTTGGTGTCGCCCTCATAGTGCGCGTCGTAATCGTGCTTCATCAACAGCACGCTGCCATCCGCCAGACCCAGCGCAAAGGCGTGGGAAGCCGGCGTATCCTTGGAAAAAGCGGTGATGGCCGCCGGCAGCGCGGGAGCCTCATGCGCCACGGGTGCGCCGGTGCGGGCATCAAAGAACAGCGGGCCGCGCTCGCGATCGACCGCCATGCCCACCATGGCCTGCTCCTCCAGCACCACGTGCCAGGGCTCGCTCACTTCCAGCTTGTTCAGCGTGCTGCGCTCCTCAATGAAGGCCGGCACAAACAGCGGCAGAATTTCATACAGCAGATAAAAGAAGATCAGACAGATCGCCAGAATGACACTGATGCCGCCCAGGGTGATGCCGCCGGCGGCAATCTGATCCTTGAGCTTGCGCAGATAGCGAATCCGGGCCATACGCCGGGCCGGTATGCCGAACATCGATTCGCTGCTGGTTTCCATAAGCCAAGACACTCTCTGATTTTGCGCCGGCAATGCCAGCGGGTTGTTGCTTGCGGGTTTAACCGGAATGGAGCCCGTACTTCAAACAGCAAGATGGGGCCGCACGGTCATGCAGCCCCACCGATTCACTCTGACTCCGGCCGGGCAGGCTTACTTGATGCCCAGCTTGGCCAGCGCCTTGGCGGCCATGGCCGACGGCAGCGGGATATAGCCATCCTTCACCACGGTTTCCTGGCCCTGCTTCGACAGCACCATCTTGATGAACTCGCGCTCCAGCGGGCTCAGTTCCTTGCCCGGAGCCTGATTCACATAGATATAGAGGGCACGGGACAGCGGGTACTCACCGGTCAGCGCCTTCTCGGCAGTGGCTTCCACGAAAGGAGCGCCGGCTTTCTTGGCCAGGGGCACTGCCTTCACGCTGGACGTGGTGTAACCGATGCCGGAATAACCGATGCTGTTCACCGAACCAGCCACCGACTGCACCACGGACGCGGAACCGGGCTGCTCGTTCACGTTGGTCTTGAAGTCACCCTTGCACAGGGCGTGTTCCTTGAAGTAACCGTAGGTGCCGGATACCGAGTTGCGGCCGTACATCTGCAGATCGCGGGTCACCCAGGCGCCGGTCAGACCCAGATCGCCCCACTTGGTGATGTCCTTGCTGCCACCGCAGGTGCGGGTGCTGGAGAAAATGGAATCCACCTGCTCCATGGTCATGCCGGTGATCGGGTTGTCCTTGTGGACAAATACCGCCAGGGCATCGATCGCTACCGGAACCGCTGTGGGCTTGTAGCCGAATTTCTTTTCGAAGGCCTCGATTTCCTCATCCTTCATCGGACGGCTCATGGGGCCGAAGTTGGAAGTGCCTTCAGTCAGCGCTGGCGGCGCAGTCGAAGAGCCGGCGGCCTGGATCTGGATGGCCACGCTGGGGTAGGCCTTCTTGAAATCTTCCGCCCACAGGGTCATCAGGTTGGCCAGGGTGTCGGAACCCACGCTGGACAGGTTGCCGGAAATACCGCTGACCTTGGTGTAGTCAGGCAGCTTGGCGTCAATCTTGGTGTCGGCGCTGGCAGCAGCAGCCACTACAGCGGTGCTGGCAGATACAGCAACAGCAGCGATCAATTTCTTGAAATTCATGGTCTTCTCCGAGATGGTGGGGATTCCCAAGGGAGGATACAGAGGAACCACTCCCTTCTGGGCTCGGAACTATAGGACGGATACGTGACAATTATATTACAGAACGGTTGCGGCACCGCCATCGCAATTCCGGCACGCCGCTTTTGTGAAGCCCTCAGTTCTGCCGTTATAATGGCGCCTGCCTATAATTCCAAAAAGCAACCCGACTGGACTATAAAATGGACGAGCAACAGATTGATGACATTCCCACACCCGTGGGCGAGCTTGCGCTGCAAACCATCGCCATGCCGGCGGATGCGAATGCAGAGGGGGATATTTTCGGGGGCTGGCTGGTGTCGCAGATGGACCTGGCCGGCGCCGTGACGGCCAACCGGCTGGCCCGGGGCAGGGTGGCCACCGTGGCCATCGATTCCATGGTGTTTTTGCGTCCGGTGGCGGTGGGCTCGGTCGTCAGCTGCCACACCCGGGTACTGAACATTGGCCGCAGCTCCATGACCATTCTGGTGGAAGTCTGGGCCCAGCATTATTCCGACGCCGAAAACCGCAAGGTGACAGAAGGCCAGTTCACCTTCGTGGCCATCGACGAAAACCGCCGCACCCGCGTGGTTCCCCGCACCGCCTGAACCACCCTTGTGCGCGGAAGGGCACAAGGATGTGTCCGTCCGGAGGCTAGACGAACTCCAGCCGCGCGTACTGGGCCACCAGCCATTTCTCGCCTTCCGCCCGGAAATTCACCCGCACCCGCGCATTGGGCCCCTGACCTTCGCAGCCCATGATCACGCCGTCGCCAAACTTGGGATGCCGCACGGACCGACCCAACTGGTAAGGCGAATCCGCCGCCTGCACCCGGGCACCGCCGTAAGTGGTGCTGCGCTCCCGCACTCCGCCGTAACCCGAATCAAACGATGACATCGGCCGCGTGACGCGCGCCGAGGCCCGCACTTCCTGCAGCAGGTGCAACGGAATCTCGCGGATGAAGCGTGACGGCGCATGCAACGCCTCGGAACCGTAAATGCGCCGGCTCTCGGCGTAAGTGATGTAGAGCTTTTTCATCGCACGGGTGATACCGACGTAACACAGGCGGCGCTCTTCCTCCATGCGATTCTGATCATCCGCCGACTGCATGGAGGGGAACAGCCCCTCTTCCACACCGGCCATGAACACGATCGGAAACTCCAGCCCCTTCGCCGCATGCAGCGTCATCATCTGCACGGAGTCTTCATTTTCATCGGCCTGGGTTTCACCGGCCTCCAGCGCCGCGTGATCCAGAAACGCCGCCAGCGTAGCACTCTGCTGATCCAGCGATGCCTCAAATTCCCGCGTCGCACTGATCAGTTCCTTCAGGTTTTCCACCCGCGCTTCGCCACGATCGTCTTTTTCATTCTGGTGGAATGCAATCAGGCCGGACGCGCCGATGACGCGCTCGGTCTGTTCCGACAGTCCAACGCCGCGGGTTTCCTGATCCAGCTGTTCAATCAGCGCGAGAAAACCTTTCAGCGCATTGCCCGCCTTGGTGGCCAGCTCGCGATGCTGCAACACCTGCAGGCTGGCCTGCCACAGCGGAATTTTCAGTTCCCGCGCCAGCGCGCGGATGCGCTCCAGTGATTTGTCGCCCAGACCACGCGTCGGCGTATTCACCACGCGCTCGAAAGCGGCGTCGTCATCGCGGTGACAGATCAGACGCAGATAGGCCAGCGCATTCTTGATCTCGGCGCGCTCGAAAAAGCGGTGGCCGCCGTAGATGCGATAGGGAATCGAGGCACGCAGCATTGCTTCTTCCAGCACCCGCGATTGCGCGTTGGAACGATACAGAATTGCAATATCGTCTCGACGATAACCCTGCTGCACTGCATGCTGGATGCGTTCGGCAATGAAACGCGCTTCATCCACTTCATTGAAACCGGCGTACACGGAAATCGGCTCGCCATCGTCGCCGCTGGTCCACAATTCCTTGCCCAGTCGATCGCGGTTGTTGGCAATCACGCCATTGGCGGCACTGAGGATTACAGAGGTGGAGCGATAATTCTGTTCCAGCCGCACGATCTCGGCGCGACCGAAATCGTCACCGAACTGGCGGATGTTTTCCACCCGCGCGCCACGCCAGCCGTAAATGGACTGGTCGTCGTCACCGACAATGGTGATGGCGTTGTCATTGCCCACCAGCACGCGCAGCCAGGCATATTGAATGCGGTTGGTGTCCTGGAATTCGTCCACCAGAATATGGCGGAAACGCTGGCGGTAATGCTGCAGCAGCGCCGGATGTTTCAGCCACAGTTCATGGCTGCGCAGCAGCAGCTCGGCAAAATCCACCATGCCGCCGGTGTCGCAGGCATCCTGGTACTGTTGATAGATGCGGATCAGGGTTTTCTGGTGAATATCGCCGTAGTCTTCGATGTGTTCGGCACGCAGGCCTTCATCCTTGCTGGAATTGATGAAGGACTGCGCCTGTTTCGGCGGCCAGCGGGTTTCGTCCAGCTCCAGCGCGCGCATCACGCGCTTCACCAGGCGCAACTGGTCGTCGCTGTCGAGGATCTGGAAATTCTGCGGCAGCTTTGCTTCCTGCCAGTGCAGGCGCAGAAAACGATGCGCGATGCCGTGAAAGGTACCCACCCACATGGCACCGAGCGGTGCGCGCAGCAGCGCTTCGATGCGATGGCGCATTTCCGCTGCGGCCTTGTTGGTAAAGGTCACCGCCAGAATATTGTGAGGTGCCAGATGTCGTGCCTGGATCAGCCAGGCAATGCGATGCACCAGCACGCGTGTCTTGCCGCTGCCGGCACCCGCGAGCACGAGCAAACGCTCGGCATCAGACGTGACTGCCCGGTTCTGCGCTTCATTCAATGATGACAGGATAGGATCGGTAAGCATGGCGGGCATTGTACAAGTGGAATCAGCAAAGCGCTAAACATAATAAAAACCGTCACAGCTAGCCGTTTTTTCCATATATCGGGTCGTATCTGCCAAAAAAACAACGATTCGCGGCCAATCTGAAAAAATGTTTTAAGAAAATTTCACGTTCTGTAATTTAACGTATATATTTTTTGCTAACCAAAGTGCGAAGGTGCGTCTATTGGTCGGGTAAACAAACAGATAACAAGAAAGTACCTGGATTGCTGCCTCTCTCCACCACCCCTTCTTGCTATCTGTCCCTTCCGGTTCAAGCACAGCTTGGTCTTCTCTATAAAAACAAACTGAATGGAGTTTGACTCTGATGGCAAATCTCAACCCCTTCAAGGTGACCGCACTGACTGCTGCCCTGGCAGCTGTCGGCGCCGTGACTCCGGCTTATGCATTGTTCGAATATGAAAGCGGCGATTTCAAGATCCAGACGGATACCACCATTTCGGCCGGCGCCGGCTGGCGGATCAGCGATCGTGACTATCGCGGTGTGGGTGATTACAACGCAGCAGCTGCTACTAATGCAGGTCAAAATTCCGGCCAGCACCACTATCACGGCACCGGCTCGCAGGACAACGGCAACCTGAACTGGAAAAAAGGCTCTACCTATTCCGAGACAGTCAAAGTCACTGCCGATGTGGAAATGAACTACCAGAATTTCGGCGCCTTCATCCGTGGCAAAGCTTTCTATGACAATCGCCTGGTGAATGGGGATGGTGTGACCGATCATCCGGCATTCTACCGCCGCGATTCACAGGGCGACCCGCTGGAACCAGCCCAGAGCCAGGGCGCTGGTGGCGATATTCTGGACGCCTTTGTCTGGGGTGATTTCGACCTGGGCGACATGCCGCTGAACGTGCGCGTGGGCAAGCAGGTGATCAGCTGGGGTGAAAGCGTTCTCTTCGCCAACGGTATCAATACCATCAACCCTATTGATGTGAACGCCATCCTGACGCCCGGCTCGGAAGTGAAGGATGCGCTGATCCCGCTGAACGCCATTTATGGCTCGCTGGGTCTGACCGAAAACTTCTCACTGGAAAGCTTTATCCTGCTGGACTGGAAGGAAACCGAGCTGCCGGCCTGCGGCACCTTCTTCTCTACTACGGATCTGGCGGGTCCGAACTGCTATGGCGGATTCTATGCCAGCGGTACTGAAACCAGCAGCCCCAGCTTGACCCAGCCTTCAACACCTTATGCATCTGAAAGCATGCGCTTGAAGCGCGGCGCCGACGACGAAGCAGAAGACACCGGACAGTTCGGTCTGGCAGCACGCTACTTTGCCCAAGCAATCGAAACCGAGTTTGGCGCCTACTACATCAACTACCATTCGCAGACGCCCCTGATTTCCGGTCACATGCCGGATATTCCGGCCGGCCCGAGCGCAAATGCCCCGCTTTCGATCGTCCGTGAAGGAGCTATGATTACCGCCCCGGCGCTGGGTCCTCTCGCAGCCATCGGCTTGCTGCCATACGCTGATTTCTATATCGAGTATCCGGAGGACATTCAGTTATACGGGGTGAGCTTTAACACCACCCTGAACATGGGTCTGCCCGGTGGCGACACGGCCGTAGCCGGCGAAGTCAGCATGCGCAAGGACCAACCCTTCCAGCGTGAAGATGGCGATACCCTTGCCGGTGCACTGGGCCTGCCGTCGCTGAGCTGCTGGGACGCACCCGTTGCCTATGACTGCTATAGCAAATATAGCCAGGGAGAAGCGGCACCCGGTTACGTGCTGGAAGACTATTACCAAGCGGAAATTTCCTTTATCCACTTCTTCGACCAGATTCTCGGTGCTTCACGCTGGACCGTGCTGCTGGACATCGCAGGTTCCTACCTCAACCTGCCGGACAAAGACAAGGCACTACTGAACAGCGGGTATAACGCAACCCTATACCATCCGTGGATCCCCAATACCACAGTGCTGTATAGCGCCGGGGCCAGCCCACTCACTACCGCTGACAACATCTATATCCCGTATGCCACTTTCCTGGCGGGATTGGATGCCGCCGGCCGCACCGCCGCCCACTACGAAGACGATTACTTCCCCACCAGCGGCGCCTGGGGCTACAAGACCCGCTTCACCGGCGAGTATTCGAACGTCTTTGCGGGCGTAAACCTGCGTCCGTCCCTGGCGTTCAGCCACGATGTTGCCGGTACCACCCCCAGCCCCATCGCCAACTTCATCAAGCACCGCAAGTCAGTGGGCGTTTCGCTGGAAGCGGAATACCTGAACACCTACACCGTAAGTGTCGGCTACACCGACTTCTTCGGTGCGGAACCTTACAACCAGCTGGCTGATCGCGATTTCGCAACCATCAGCGCATCTGCGTCATTCTGATTTGAGGGGGACATAACAACATGGATCTGAAATCACTGTTCAACAAGAAAGCGCTGGCGGCAGCCATGATGACGGCTGCCCTGGCTGCGTCTCCGGCCATGGCCAAGGTGGACCCGGCAGAAGCCGCCAAACTGGGCGGCAACGAACTGACCGTCGTCGGATCGGAAAAGGCCGGCAATGCCGCCGGCACCATTCCGGCCTGGGATGGCAGCCTGAAAACACCCCCGGCCTGCTATAAAGGTGGCGAGTTCCTCTGCAACCCTTATCCCGAGGACAAGCCGGAATTCGTGATCACCGCCCAGAACATGGAGCAGTACAAGGCCAACCTGACACCGGGCCAGATCGCGATGCTGCAGAAGTATCCCAGCAGCTACCGCCTGCCGGTGTACAAGAGCCGTCGCCCCGTCAACTGGCCCGACTTCGTGGTGGATCTGACCAAGAAAAATGCCGTGGAAACCGAAACGGTGGGTGTGACCGGCCTGAAAGGTCTGAATCTGCAGGGCTATCCGTTCCCGATTCCCAAGAACGGCCTGGAAGCGGTCTGGAACCATATCGCCCGCTTCCGCGGTGACGGCCTGGAGCGCACCATCGGTCAGGCCACTCCGCAGGCCAACGGCGCCTACACCATGGTCATGTTCAAGGACGAGTTCGCCCTGCGCAACAAGCTGACCGACATCGATCCGGGCGAGGAAGAGAACGTCATGTTCTTCTTCAAGCAGCAGGTGGTGGCGCCGGCGCGTCTGGCCGGTAACGTACTGCTGGTGCATGAAACCATCGACCAGGTGAAGGAACCCCGTCGCGCGTGGGTATACAACGCCGGCCAGCGCCGGGTACGCCGCGCACCGCAGGTGGCCTATGACGGTCCGGGTACCGCTGCGGACGGCATGCGCACCTCCGACAACTTCGACCTGTACAACGGCTCTCCAGACCGTTACGACTGGACCCTGGTGGGCAAGAAGGAGATCTACATCCCGTACAACTCCTACAAACTGGATGAGAAAGGCCTGAAATACGACGACATGATCAAGCCGGGCCATATCAACCAGGACTTCGCGCGCTATGAACTGCACCGGGTCTGGGTGGTGGAGGCCAAGCTCAAGCCGGGCCTGCGTCACATCTACGCCCAGCGCAACTTCTTCATCGACGAAGACAGCTGGATTGCCTCGGAAATCGACCATTACGACGGCCGTGGCAACCTGTGGCGGGTAGCGGAATCCCACAACATGTTCTTCTATAACGCCCAGGTGGCTGGTTACGCCCTGGAAACCCTCTATGACCTCAACGCCGGCCGCTACCTGGCCCTGGGCTTTGAGAACGAGGAAGCCAGCGGCGCCAACTGGAACAAGAAGTTCTCGAAGGTGGAGTACAAGCCGAACGCCCTGCGCCAGGAGGGCGTGCGCTGATCGTCAGACCGGTTTACGGTTCTGCCAGAAGGGGTGCTCCGGCACCCCTTTTTATTGCCCTGAGTCTCATTGACTGGACGGTCCGTGACCAAACCAGCACACGGTTAAAACAGTCTGTAACACATCTTCATGGCACTATCAGTCAATGGAGAGACCCCTTCAGCCGAACGGCCCTTGCACCGGCAGGAGGGGGGAATTATTCTGGTGCGCGTGACGCACCGCACAAAACTGAAGCGTTGACATTTTTTTTCTCGCCCGCTGAACATCGGCAGTCAGCACCGCCCGTCAGCCGGCAGCAATACAGAATGACAATAACTAAGAACTAAAAAGTATCGAGTCATCATGGTTAGATTGACATCCTGCAAGCACACATGGACCGTCCGGACGGCACAGGGAAAACGCACCGTCCCCTTCCTTGCAATCACGCTGGCCGCACTGCTGTGCGCCACTCCTGCTGCGGCGGTTACCAAAGCCCAGCTGGACAGCAGCGCCGCCCAGATCCAGAGCATCAACAAAAGCCTCGCCGCCAACGAAAGCCGCATTGCCGGTCTGGAGAAGGATCTGCGCAGCATCGAGCAGCAGATTCAGGCCCAGCGCAAACAGGTGCGCGACGAGCGCAGCGAGGGCCGCAAGCAGGTCTTCGATGCCAAGCGCGATCTGAAAAAGCAGACCTTTGAAATCGAGCGCATCGAAAAGGACATGGGCCTGGTCAATTCCGACATCGATGAAGTCAAGCGCGACATCGACCGCGACAAGCAGCGTTTCGCCGCCCTCAACGTGGTCAAGCAGAGCCTGGAAGACGGTGAATTCCAGAAGCGCCAGGCCGACTACCAGCGCCAGCTGGAAACGCTGAACAGCCGGCGCCAGCAACTGGAGCAGAATCTGCAGCAGGCTCGCGCCGAACTCGACGCCATGCAGAACCAGCTGAGCAGTGTCGAGAGCGAAACCGATGATTCCTCGCTGGACAAGGACCCCCGCATTGCCGGCCTGCTGGCCAAGCGTGACCGCCTGAATGCCGAGCTGCAGAACCAGCGCAACCTGAACCGTTCCGAGCGCAATCGCCTGGGACAACAGCAGGAGTCGTATCAATCGCTGGCCGCGCAGTTCAAGCGCGAACAGGCAGCCCAGCAGCAGGCCCGGATCGCCGCCGCCGCCCAGACCAGCAAACCGGCACCTGCCGCGATTCCGGCTGCCGCCCCGGTAACCACTGCCGCCGCCCGTATGGTTCCCGTGCCGCCGCTGGACCGCACGGATTACACCTCCTATGTATTTGTGATTTCCGGCAATCAGGAGCCGGAAATCGAGCAGACGCTGCATCTGAAAAACTGGGTGGAATCCTACGGCGCCAAATACATCCAGGCCAGCTGGAACGGACTGGGCGGCAACAGCGCACAGTCCACCGACGGCTTCAAGGACGTGTTCCGCAGCTACCTGCGCCAGATTCCGAAGGATGCCAAGCTGGTGCTGATCGGCCATGGCCTGGGCGGTGGCGCCGCCATCGAAGCCGCAACCCAGGTGGCGTTTTCCGAATCCCGCACCATTGATTTCCTGGCAGCCCTGGACCCGATCGGCGAACAGAACCTGCGCGCCAACATCGTCTACGACACCCGCGGCACCTGCAGCCGCCCTGACCCGAAAGACGAAATGAGCAACGCCGAATATGTGGAGTGCATCAAGTCCGCCAGGAAGCGTCTGATCACTGCCAACATCAAGCACTTCTATAACCGCTGGCAGAAGGATGCCGGCGGCCCGCTGGACTTCCAGCGCCAGATCCCCAGTCTGGACAACAGCGGCAAGGTGGTGAACGTGCCCACCGCCACCGGCCGCTTCGACATTGCCGGCAACATCGATTCCGACCAGAAGCGGCTGTATTTTGCGGGTGACAGCAATGCCCACAAACTGCTGCTGTCCGAAGAAGCCAAGCAGCTGCCAAAGTTGCTGGTTCAGCATCTGCGTTAAACAGGAGAGCGCCATGAAAACAACAATACTGAGTTGCTCCATGATGTTTGCCCTGCTCGGCTCGGGCATTGCGCTGGCCGACAGCACGATTGTGAAAGTGCCGCGGGAAAACGGCGCTGTGCACCAGGAATTCAAGAACCTGCTGAATGACACCATCAGCAAGTTCCGCTCCGGCGTGGGCCGCATCGAAATGAAAGGTGGAGTGGGCAAGGACACCTGTGCCGCCAACTTCTACACCACCAATGAAACCACCTTTGTGACGCTGGATGTGGACGGCGGCAAGTACTACACCGAGTTCTACATCGACCATCCGCACCAGTCATTCAAGCAGATCCTGTTCCAGAACCTGATCATGAGTGACGACAACGTGGAACTGAAGGTGGTGGAACGGGATGGCGGCTACTCCATCGTGACCGATGGCAAGACGCTGACCCTGACCAGCAAGACCAGCCAGGGCCAGAGCCCCGCCTGTGAGTTTGCCCTGGCGCAGGCCACCCTGCATGAAGGCGAGACCGAATAATCGAGCGAAGATGAGCGGTTAGCTCCAACCGGCCGTGATGCCCACAGCATCCGGCCGGTTTTTTGTTGCGGCTGCCCAGGCTGCCGTTACAGCGGCCGCACCTGGATTTCAGGCACGCTGCGCAGCTGGCGCGTGAACTGTTGCGGATCGCCCTCAAAGCCATCGCTGGCGTAGATGCTCACCACAAACCCGACAAAGCCCTTTTCCGGAAAGCTGTCGATGCGGTAACCCACATTGGGCAGCTGGCCGGGGAACACTTCCGGCGGATCTTCCTTGGTCAGGTCGTCCTCAATAAACGGCGAAATCGGCTCGTTGAAATCCCCCAGATAATCCAGGAACGCCACGATATCCAGGTTGCGCTTGGTGCTGACCCAGTACCAATTGTTGTCGCGGGTGAAATGGGTGGCGCGCATCTGCTGTTCAATGGGATCGATCTTGCCGTCGACAATGCCCGGTTCGGCAGGACCATTGGCCATGCGCATGGTGGAGCCCAGCAGGCGGTTGGCATCGAGCGACATGGTGAGGCTGGGATCATCCAGCAGCTGGCGGCGTAGCGGCGGCATGATGCCGCGCACGTCGTACATGATGATCTTGGGATAGTGATGGATCTGCAGACTGAGCTGCAGCAGCGGCAGCTTGAGCAGATAGAGCGTGAAATCCAGCTGGGTGGTGGTGCGGATCGGCCCGATCTTTTCCCCGGTGGGAACCGCCACCAGATCGTCGTTGTTGAGTTCGGTGGGGGCAATCGACGACACCAGTCCCGCATTCAGCCGCAGCTTCATGGAGTCCAGCGGACGCTCGCCCACATAATTGGTGAACTGGAAATCGTCCCACTTCAGATGATTCTTGCGGTTGTAGCGCAGGGAATAGAAATCGGTTTCCACCAGACCCATCTCGGCGCTGTAACGCACGTACTGTTCCTCGGACCGCAACCGGGAACCGCGCACCAGATAGACGAAACGCTCGTAGCCGGCGCCATCCCGCAGCTTGATTTCCGCCAGCACCTCACCGTCATAGGGATCGCCGGGCTGGCGCCGCACGCCGGCATCCTTGAGCAGGAACAGCAGCTTGTCGGTGGTATCCAGCTTTTTCGCGTCGCCGGCCATGGGCACTTCCCAGCCTTCAAAATAGATCGCACCGCCGGTGTTGTACTGGTCGATCTGGAACGGCACCGGCTCCATCACGTTGTCCTGGATGGAGGCAATCGAGAGATCGTCAAGATTCTGTCCCAGTGCCATGGGCATGTCCTCACCTTCGATGGTGATGACCTTGTAGGCATCGATGGAACTGAGTGGTGGCGGCGGCGTGGGACTGGCGAAACTGCTACCCGCCAGCAGCAGGCCTAGCAGGGTTCCCGTTAATCGGCTGAACGACATGGGCATTTCCTTTTTCGTTTTTGTTGTACTGGCGGATGTTGCACCGCATCGGCGCAAAGATAACCCGCTGGGACCGCCAGCGCCAAGCACGGCGCGGGGCAACACTGCAATTCATTGAGAAAAATGAATGGAATGTGGAATTTCCGTGCTCGGGCAGAGACCTGTTTGGCTGTCTGCTAAGATGAAGGAAGTCCTTTTCCTCCGTCGGGTGAGACATTTTGATCGTGATGTTGCTGCGGGTTGCAATCACTGTGCTGCTTCTGCTGGTCGGCTGCGGCAGGGCAGCCGCCGTCAGCACACTGGAGCTCGATGGCGCCGGCCGCGAGCCGCTCAACGGCCTGCTGATGTATCGGGAAGATGCCGCGCAGACGCTGACCATCGATCAGATTCAGGCGCCGGATCTGGAGTGGCAACCCAGCCGCAGTGAAATCTTCAACCAGGGCTACAGCGATTCTGCCTGGTGGCTGCATCTGCGCATTGCCAATCCACTGCCGCAAACCGAGCAACGCCTGATCGAACTGAGTTATGCGGTGCTCGATCAGGTGGACGTGTTTGTACTGGACGGTGGCCGCACATTGCAGGTTCATGCGCTGGGCGACAAGCTGCCATTTTCGCAGCGTCTGCTGCAGCACCGTTTTTTCCTGATTCCACTGGAATGGCAACCGGGCCAGACGCTGGACATTTATCTGCGTCTGCGCACCGGCAGCGCGGTACAGGCGCCGCTGACATTGTGGCAGCGCGATGCGTTCGCCGATTTCGATTCCACCCGCACACTGCTGCACGGTTTGTTTTTCGGCACCATGCTGGCGATTGCGGTGTACAACCTGCTGGTGTACCTGATTCTGCGCGACCGCAACTATCTGCTGTATGTGGGCTATGTGGTGTGCATGCCGATTTTTCTCGGCAGTCTGGACGGTCATGCGTTCCGCTACCTGTGGCCCAACCTCACGCAGTGGAATGACAACGCCATTCTGGTGTTCCTGTCCGGCGTGGTTTTCTTCAGCAGCGCCTTCACCCGCCGCTTCCTGACACTGGAAGTGGACCAGCCCATCCTGAACAACATCCTGAAAGCAACTGCCATCGCCAGCATCCTGATGGTGGTGATGACGTTCCTGCTGCCGTATCACTTCAATATCCGCATCCTGATTCCGCTGGCGTCGCTCACCTGCGTGGTAGCGTTTTTTGCCGGCATCTACGGCTGGTACCATCACCGCATTACCGCCAGGTACTACACCATCGCCTGGGGCTTCATGCTGTCGGGCGGACTGATTCTGGCGCTGAACAAATTCCATCTGATTCCGGCCACGGTGTTCACCGAATACGCCACGCATATCGGCTCGGCGCTGGAAGTGGTGATGCTGTCGTTCGCACTGGCGGAACGCATCAACGCGGAACGTCGCCTGCGCTTTGCCGCGCAGCAGCAGGCACTGGATACCACCCAGCGCATGAACGCCGAACTGGAAGGCCGCGTGCAGGCGCGCACGCAGGAACTGGAAAATCTGATGCAGCGGCTGCGCGATCTGAGCAACACCGATCCGCTCACCGGCCTGCGCAACCGGCGCTTCCTCGACGACCTGCTGCGCGAGGAATGGGAGCGCGGTCTGCGCTATCGCAACAGTCTGGCCATCGTGCTGCTGGACATCGATCACTTCAAACAGGTGAACGATGAATATGGCCACCAGGTGGGCGACGAATGTCTGCTGGAAGCGGCGCTGCGCGTCCAGCAGGGCTTGCGCTGGCCAGCGGATCAGGCGGCGCGTTTCGGTGGCGAGGAGTTCTGCGTGGTGTTGCCGGAAACGGATACCACCGGCGCCGAAAGCGTGGCGGAACGGATTCGCCAGCTGATCGAGGAACAGCCCTTTGCAACCAGCGTCGGCCAGCTCACGATCACCGCCAGCGCCGGGGTGTGCGCGCTGGTGCCCGACAGCGAAAACACCGTCAGCCTGCTGCTGAAAAACGCCGATCTGGCGCTGTATCAGGCCAAGCGCAGCGGCCGCAACTGCGTGCGGGTATTCACCTCCACCCACAACGTTTACTGAATCCGACTGTACCGGCTGTTGGCCACTTGACCGCGTCGGGTGGCCCCCTTTCCCCCGCCGCCTGTGTTAGCGTGCGCCTCCCTTGCCCTGACTGCATCAACCGGCACAAAATAGCCGCCGGCCCCCGGCGCTCGTGCGCTGCCGATCCTTCCGAAGACGAGGTGGAACCACACATGCAGGCCTTCAGTTTTTCAACCACACGCACCATCCTGAACGAACCAGGCAGTGCTGCGCGTCTGGGCAGCCTGTGCAAGGAGCAGGGCGCAAAATCCGTGCTGGTCGTCACCGATGCCGGCATTCGCAAGGCCGGACTGCTGGAATCCGTGCTGCCGGGCTTCGCCAGCGCCGGCGTGAAGGTGGCCGTGTTCGATGAAACCGAACCCGATCCTTCCGACACCACCGTGCAAAAAGCCAGCGATCTGGCCAAGGCGCACAAGGCCGACCTGATCGTCGGTTTCGGTGGCGGCAGTTCGATGGATGTCGCCAAACTGGTGGCCTTTCTGGCCGCGCCGAAATGCACGCAGACCCTGCCCGACATTTACGGCGTCAACAATGTGAAAGGCGCGCGCCTGCCGCTGATCCAGGTGCCCACCACCGCCGGCACCGGTTCTGAAGTTACGCCCATTGCGATTGTCACCACCGGCGCCACCACCAAGTCCGGCGTGGTATCTCCCGTGCTGCAGCCGGATATCGCACTGCTGGATGCGGAACTGACACTGGGCCTGCCGCCGCACGTCACCGCCGCCACCGGCATCGACGCCATGGTGCATGCGATCGAAGCCTACACCAGCCGGCACAAGAAAAATCCAGTCTCGGATATGCTGGCGCGGGAAGCACTGAAACTGTTGTCAGCCAACATCGTCACCGCCGTGAAAGACGGTGCCAACATCGAAGCGCGCAGCAAGATGCTGCTGGGCGCGCTGCTGGCGGGACAGGCCTTTGCCAATGCGCCGGTGGCCGCCGTGCACGCGCTGGCGTATCCGCTGGGCGGGCATTTCCACATTCCGCACGGCCTGAGCAATTCGCTGGTGCTACCGCATGTGATGCGTTTCAATGTGCCCAATGCCGCGCACGAATACGGCGAGCTGGCGCCGATCATCATGGGCAGGGACTGCAAACCGGGCACGTCGGCCAAACAGGCCGAGCAGCTGATCGACTGGCTGGAGGATCTGATTCTGGAAGTGGAGCTGCCCGCACGTCTGCGCGATTGCAAGGTGCCGGAAAATTTCCTCGACAAACTCGCCAGCGACGCCATGCTGCAGCAGCGCCTGCTGGTGAACAATCCCCGCGAAGTCACGGAAAAAGATGCACTCGACATTTACCGGGCAGCCTTCTGATGAGCAGCACTCAACCGATCAAGCGCAGCGACTACGCCCTGTTCTATCCCATCACCACGCGCTGGATGGACAACGATATCTACGGTCACGTGAATAACGTCACCTACTACTCCTATTTCGATTCTGCGGTGAACCGCTATCTGATCGAGGAAGGCGGACTGGATATTCACGATGCGCCGGTGGTGGGTTTCGTGGTGAACTCCGGCTGCAGCTACCGCAAGCCGATCGCCTATCCCGATAAAATCGAAGCGGGCCTGCGGGTGAACAAGCTGGGCAACAGTTCAGTAACCTACGGCGTTGGCATTTTTCGCGAAGGCGAGGATGAAGCCTGCGCTTTCGGTGATTTCGTGCATGTGTTCGTGCTGCGCGCGGAAAACAAATCGGTGCCGATTCCGGCAAAGATTCGGGCAGCGCTGGAAAAACTTTTGATTGCCTGATTGTTCAATTCTGTCACGAAGGCAAGGTGCACTCGCTCGGCACATCTTCTGCAAAGGATTCCACCATGATGCAAAAACACTATCCCTACTATCTCGCCAACGCAGCGGTTTACGCCAACCGCGATCTGAAAGTGCACGACAAGTTCAGCGGCGATCTGGCCTGCGAAGTGGCACAGGCCGATCCCGCCACGCTCGATCAGGCCATCGCCGCCGCGTGCGACGCCGCCGAGCCGATGCGCAAAATGTCCGTGTTCGAGAAGCAGGCCGTGCTGGAACATTGCGTCAAACGGTTTCGCGAGCGCAGCGACGAACTGGCCTACGCGCTGTGCGTGGAAGCCGGCAAGCCGATCAACGATGCCAAAGGCGAAGTCACACGCCTGATCGACACCTTCAAGATCGCAGCGGAAGAAGTGTCACGTCTGTACGGCGAAACCATTCCGCTCGACATCAGCGCCCGCGCCAAGGGTTATTTCGGCATGACCAAACGCGTGCCGATCGGCCCCTGCGCGTTTATCAGTCCGTTCAACTTTCCGCTCAACCTGGCCGCGCATAAAGTGGCACCGGCGATTGCGGTGGGTTGTCCGTTCGTGCTGAAACCGGCGAGCCTGACGCCCATCGGCGCAATCCTGATGGGTGAAATCCTGGCGGAAACCAATCTGCCGAAGGGTGCGTTTTCCATTCTGCCCTGCCGCCGCGACAGCGCCGATTTACTCACCGAAGATCCGCGCCTGAAATTGCTGAGTTTCACCGGCTCGCCGGATGTGGGCTGGAATCTGAAAGCGCGCGCCGGCAAGAAACCGGTGATTCTGGAACTGGGCGGCAACGCCGCCTGCGTGGTGGATAAAGACTGGGACATCGACGACGCGGTAAAACGCATCATCATCGGCGCGTTTTATCAGTCCGGGCAAAGCTGCATCAGCGTGCAACGCATTTATGCCCACGCCGACATTTATGACGCACTGAAATCCAAACTGGTCGCAGCGACAAAAGCACTGAAGAGCGGCGATCCGAAAGATCCCGCCACGTTTATCGGGCCGATGATCAGCGAAGGCGAAGCGAAACGTCTGCACGGCTGGATCGAGCAGGCGGTGCAATCCGGCGCAACCTTGCTGTGCGGCGGCACCCGCAACGGCAACATGCTCGACGCCACGCTGCTGGAAAATGTCGATCCGCAACAACCGGCGTGCGCGGAAGAAGCCTTCGGCCCGCTGGCGGTCCTGCAGAAATTTACCGATTTCAATCAGGTGCTGAAAGACGTGAACAACAGCCGCTTCGGTTTGCAGGCCGGCATTTTCACCCGCGATATCTACAAGGCACACCAGGCGTGGGATGAACTGGAAGTGGGCGGCGTGGTGATCGGCGATGTGCCGAGCTGGCGGGTGGATCACATGCCGTACGGTGGTGTGAAGGACAGCGGACTGGGCCGTGAAGGCATCCGCTGGGCCATGCACGACATGACGGAACTGCGGCTGATGGTGATGCGCACGCCGGGTTAGAAAGTTCGCCGCGCCCACTCAAGCAATGCGGGGGCACTCACCCCCGCAACGCCACCGACACCTGCACCATTTCAAAAAACGCATCCAGCATGCGCCCGCCATCCACTTCCAGATCGAAGCTCTGCGGGTCCAGCAGCCAGTTGCGCACAATACCTTTCACCAGCGCCTGATAGTTTTCCACCGTCAGGCGGTGATTCAGCCCCGGCGGCAGTTGCCCGCGCTTCTCGGCATTGCGGAACATGCGCTCGAAACGCTGGCGGAATTCCACCCGCACCCGCAAATCGCGCTCCACGACCGGGCCCAGTTCCGCCACGAACTCGCACTTGTTGAACAGGATGTCGAACACCAGCCGCGAGTGCGGGTCGGTGGCCACCTTGTGGAAAAAGCAGCGCACGGAATTGCGCATCGCCCCCAGCGGATCGGCCACGTCGTCGGCCGCCGCAGCATCAGTCATGGTTTCCAGCGGCAGCGACACCCGGTCGCACATGGCGTTGAACAGGTCTATCTTGTTCTTGAAGTGCCAGTAGATGGCGCCCCGCGTCAGGCCGGCGGCCTGGGCGATGTCGTTGAGGGTGGTCTGCGCGACGCCCTTTTCGTGAAACACCCGCTCGGCGGTATCCAGCAGCAGGTGGCGGGTTTCCAGCGCTTCTTCTTTGGTTTTTTTAACCATATCGGATTTTGTGGTTAATCAGTCGTGTTTGCCATTATACATACACGAATGTATGATTAAAGCCGAATTTGTGTGTCAGGACATTTCCAGACCTGCCTGCCACCCAACCCACTCCCCGCCCACAACACCGGCAGTTCAGGTGTTTTAAACCGGAGAATCAATATGTTGTCCCGCCCCATCATCCTTCTTCTCAGCAGCCTGGCCCTGGCGGCCTGCGACGCCCCCACTCCCAACCAGCCCGGCCAGGCGCCGCCGCCCGAGGTAAAAGTCGAGATTGTGAAGCCGCAGCGGGTGGTGGTGAAAACGGAACTGCCGGGCCGGGTGCAGGCCCTGCGCTCGGCGGAAGTACGGGCGCGGGTGGAGGGCATCATCCAGAAGCGGCTGTTCACGGAGGGCAGCGAGGTGCAGGCCGGCGACCTGCTGTTCCAGATCGACCCGGCTACCCTGAAGGCGGATCTGGATGCGGCGAAGGCGAATCTGGCGCGGGCCGAGGCGGATCTCACCCAGGCGCAGCTGAAGCAGAAGCGTCTGCAGAACCTGCTGGCGAAGAATGCCGTCAGCCAGCAGGAATATGACGAGGCGTTTGCCCGCCTGAAACAGGCCGAGGCGGATGTGGCCGCCGCCAAAGCGGCGCTGGCCCGCTCCAGTATCGATCTGGAATACGCCGGCGTGCAGGCTCCCATCACCGGTCGCATCGGTCGCGCCCTGGTCACCGAGGGCGCGCTGGTGGGCAAGGGCGAGGCCACCCACCTGGCCACCATCGAACAGCTCGATCCCCTTTACGTGAACTTCACCCAGTCCAGCGCCGAGATGCTGCGCTTCCGCCGCGAGCGCGCCGCCCAGGGCAACACTGCCCGCGACCCGGACGTGAAGGTGCTGATGGAGGATGGCTCCACCTACGCCCACCCCGGCAAGCTGCTGTTCTCGGAAATGACCGTGGACCCCGGCACCGGCGAGGTGCTGATGCGCGCGCAGGTGCCCAACCCCGACCGCGTGCTGCTGCCCGGCATGTTCGTGCGGGTGGAAGTGGAGCAGGCCGTGTATGAACAGGCCTTCACCGTGTCGCAGCGGGCGCTGATCCGTTCCGCCCAGGGCGAGCAGGTGATGACCGTGCTGCCGGACGGCAACGTGGTTCCTCTTCCAGTGAAAACCGACCGCGCCCAGGGCGACCGCTGGATCATCCGCAGCGGGCTGTCCGGCGGTGAGCAGGTAATCGTGGAAGGGTTGCAGAAAGTGCGACCCGGCAGCCCGGCCCACGCCGTGCCGGTGGATGCTCCGGCCGACACCGCGCCTGCCGCGTCCAAAGCCGGTTGAGGACACACGCCCATGGCCCGTTTCTTCATTGATCGACCCATCTTCGCCTGGGTTATTGCCCTGCTGATCCTGCTCGGCGGCATTCTCTCCATCCGCCAGCTGCCGGTGGCGCAGTATCCCAGCATCGCCCCGCCCTCCATCGCCGTCACCGCCACCTACCCCGGCGCCTCCGCGCAGACGCTGGAGGAAACCGTCACCGCGCTGATCGAGCAGGAACTCAATGGCGTCGAAGGCCTGCTGTACATGAGTTCCGCCAGCAGTTCCGACGGCAGCGCCACCGTCACCGCCTATTTCCAGGCCGGCACCAACGTCAATCTGGCGCTGGTGGAAGTGAACAACCGGGTGAAGCGGGTGGAATCGCGGCTGCCGGAAGAAGTGCGCCGCCAGGGCGTGCGGGTGGACAAGGCCACGCGCAACTTCATGATGATCGTGACGCTGAGTTCCAGCGACGGCCGCATGGATTCCATCGCCCTGGGTGACTATGCCAACAGCCGTCTGCTGGACCAGATCCGCCGGGTGGAAGGGGTGGGCGAGGCGCAGGTGCTGGGCACCGAGTACGCCATGCGGGTGTGGCTCGATCCGGTGAAGCTGACCGCCTTCGCGCTGCTGCCCAATGATGTGGTGAAGGCGATCCAGGCGCAGAACGTGCAGGTGGCCGCCGGCGAAGTGGGTGCCCTGCCGGCCGTGCTGGGCCAGATGCTGAACGCCACCGTGGTGACGGAGAGCCGCCTGTCGACGCCGGAACAGTTCGGCGAAATCCTGCTGAAGGCCAATCCCGACGGTTCCGCCGTGCGCCTGCAGGACGGGGCCCGCTGCGACGTGGGTGGCGCCAGCTACGCCCGCGCCGCCTTCCTCCACGGCCAGCCGG
>CAZBII010000057.1:0-23835 GCA_964491665.1 uncultured Moraxellaceae bacterium | reverse complement strand
CGGGTGGGCACGTACCATTCCTGCTGGTGATAGCCGGGCCCGTCGGGATTGTTGTAATCGTCGAAGTAGCGCAGTTCGCCACTGCTGTCGCGGCCCCAGAAAAAGCTGCGTCGTTCCCGCGCCGGATCAAACTGCCGGGGTTCCGGCCAGACACCGCCGCCGGCGATCAGGTTGTGCAGGCCGGGGTAGTCCATCAATTGCGGAATCAGGCTGCGGTAGCGGGCTTCGTCGTAGGGCAGGGCTTCCACCAGATCCGCCAGATTGCGCGACAGGGTTTCGGCCTGCTTGAACTGCTGGTTGAGGGAGGCCACCAGATTTTCGCCGATCTGCCGGTTCAGTTGCCGGCTTTCCTGCATCAGCAGTGGCATGCCCTGGAACCAGATGACCCACAGGTGGATGCCAGCCAGCACCACAAACAGCGCCAGCAAACCTGCCGTCAGCTTGAAACGGAGGCTGCTGGTCCACACCAGATCGGGCGTGGCGGGTTGGGATGGTTCGGCCGGTTCTTGTGTCATCGTGTCGTCAGTCGGGGCAATCCTTGCAGTATAGGTGTTTTATTCAGTGCTGCGGTGGCCCCACCAGAGCAGGAACATCAGCCACTGGATGCTGATGGCGGAGCCGAGGAAAAACACGATCCCCACCACATGCATGCCCCACAGTTTCGGGCCGTCCGGCAGCAGCATCAGCAGGGTGGAACTGAGCAGGAAGCCCACGGCGACCATCAGTTGCGTCTGCCGGTATTTGAGCCGTTCCTGGCGTTTGGCCAGCCGCTCGATCAGGCCACGGTCAATGCCGTTGTGGGCGGTGACGGTCTCCGCGGCGGCCACCACGTCGGCGTCGTCGAACAGGCTGTCGACATAATTGAAGGCGCGCAGGCCGAGCTTTTTCACCAGATTGCCAGGCTTGTAGCGTTCCTTGCCCCAGTCCTTGATCAGACCCTGCGCTTCCTGCATCAGGTCGAACTGCGGATACATCAGCCGGCCGAAGCCTTCCAGCGTGACGCAGGTTTTGCTGAGCATGGCGATGTCGGGCGGCAGCGCAATGTCGTGTTCGCGCAGGGTGTCGGTGGCCTGGTCGATGATCTGCGGAATGTTGAGCTGGTCCAGCGGCACGCCGTAATACTGCTGCATGAAGTCTTCGCATTCACTGACCAGCTGCTCGAAGTTGCCGGTCTTGTTCGACCACTGCTGCAGGATGCGCACGGCGGCGGGAATTTCGCGGAATACTGCGTGGCGCACCAGTTTCATCAGCTGGTCGCGGCGGGTGTTGGAGAGTTTGCCCACCATGCCGAAGTCGAGAATGGCGACCTGGTTGCGCGGCAGCACCAGGATATTGCCGGGATGCGGATCGGCGTGGAAGAAGCCGTCCACCAGCATCATGTGCCACGCCACTTTTGCGCCGCGTTTGGCGATCAGCTTGCGGTCCAGTCCGGCGGCGTCGATCTCGCGGATGTTGCGGGCGGGAATGCCTTCGATGAATTCCTGCACGTTGAGGTCTTCGCAGGTGTATTCCCAGTAGATGCGCGGGATTTTCACGAAGCTGAACTGCTTCAGGTTCTGGGCGATGCGCTCGGCGTTCTTGCACTCGACGCTGAAATCCAGTTCGCGGATCAGGGAGCGCTCGAACTCGCGCACGATCTGGAACGGACTGTAGCGTTTCAGTTCGGCGGACTGGCTTTCGGCCATGCGTGCCACGTATTTCAGCAGACGCAGATCAGCTTCGATTTTCTCGCGGATATTGGGCTTGCGGATTTTCAGTACCACTTTTTCGCCGCGTACGGTGGTGGCGCGGTGCACCTGTGCCATCGACGCGGTGCCCAGCGGCTTTTCCTCCACATGGCGGAACACGCTATTCAGTGGCCGCCCCAGCGAGCGCTCCACCTGCGGCTGCAGTTCGGCGAACGGCATGGCGGGCACTTCGTCCTGCAGCTTGCCGAATTCGTCGATCCAGTCGGTGGAAAACAGGTCCACGCGGGTGGCCAGGATCTGGCCCAGCTTGATGAAGGTGGGGCCCATTTCCTCCATGGCGCGGCGGGCGCGTTCCGGCGGTTCCAGATGCAGAAAATCCTCGGACATCTGGTAGCGGATCAGCTTGCCGGCGCGTTCCAGACTGTCGGCCAGACCCATGCGGCGGATCAGATCGCCGAAGCCGTACTTGATCAGAATATTGCTGAGTTCGTTCAGCCGGCGCAGGTCTTTGCCTGCCTTGAGGAATTCCATCATGGGAAGATAACGTCCTGCTGCGTGGTTGGGCGCCTGTTGGATTGGGTTTGATTCTATATCAGTCTGCCGGCCCCTGCCGCAAGCCGTTGCCAGCGCTGGCTGCTATATTTAGAGCAGACAGTATTTACTGCGGACGGGAACCGGGATTATTCAGGCGGGAGTTTTCGATGGCGGCGCACGGCGACACAAACGGGCACACGGACAAGTGGAGCGGTTTGCAGGGAGCCGATTCCATCGTGGACAAACTGCGTTTCATGCACGGCGTGATGCAGGGGCACATGCCGTTTGTCACGCGGGTGGCCGTTGCGCTGTACGACAGCGACACCGATTACCTGCGCACATTCGCCTACAGCAGCCGCGAGAGCAGCCCGCTGACGCACTATCAGGCGCGGCTGGCGGACTGTCAGTCACTGCTGGAAATGGCGCGCACCTGCCAGCCCCGGGTGGTCAACGATCTGGCCCTGTTCAGCGATGGCGAACATGAACACACCCGCATCATTTATGCGGCGGGCTATCGCTCCAGTTACACCTTGCCGATGATCTGGGAAGGCCGGCTGTTCGGATTTGTATTTTTCAATTCCGATCTGACCGATGTGTTTGTGGATCGCGTGCTCAACGAGCTGGATGTGATCGGCCACATGGTGACACTGCTGATCTACAACGAACGCGCCAGCGTGCGTACCCTGCTGGCCACCATCAAGTCGGCGTTGCAGCTGACCCATTCCCGCGATCCGGAAACCGGCTGTCATCTGGAGCGCATGTCGCGTTACGCGCGGCTGATTGCAAAGAATCTGGCGGACAAATTCAGTCTCGACGATCCGTTCATCGAGCATGTGTTTCTGTTTGCGCCGCTGCATGATCTGGGCAAGCTGGCGATTCCCGACCGCATCCTGCTGAAGCAGGGGCCGCTGACCGACGATGAGTTTGCCCTGATGCAGACGCATTCGCGGGAGGGCCGCAAGCTGATCGACAAGCTGCTGGAAAACTACGGCCTGAACGGTGTCACGCATGTGTCGCTGCTGCGCAATATTGCACTGCATCATCACGAGGCGGTGGATGGTTCCGGTTATCCGGACGGACTGCGCGGCGACGCCATTCCGCTGGAGGCTCGCATTGTGACGGTGGCGGATGTGTTCGATGCGCTCACCAGCCGGCGCCCGTACAAGGAGGCCTGGAGCAATGGGCAGGCCTTCGCCCATCTGCAAACACTGGCGGGCGTGAAGCTGGATGCCGACTGCGTGGATGCACTGTTGCAGGGCGCAGCACAGGTGGAAGAAATTCAGGCCACCTTCCGGGAAAACGTGTTCGGCTGAATGTGATCGACAAGCTTCCGGCATTCCCCTAATCTCTTTCGCAACAGGGATCATCCGGGGAAGGAATTCATGAACGACGAACGCTGGAAAAGTCTGTTGTCCTTTGCGCAATTCATGCTGGGCACGGTCATCGTGGGGGTGTTTGGCACCATCATCAATCACCAGATCCAGACCCGCGAAGTGGAGATCAAGGAGCAGGAGCAGATCTCGAAAAATCTCACCACGGTGCTCAGTTCCAACGCGGCCGACAAACTGCTGATGGCACAGTTCTATGCCACGGTGACGCGGTCGGACGACATTCGCGAACGCTGGCAGATCTACCGCGACGAACTGGAGGCCGAGATTGCCGCCGCCAAGCAGCAGCGGGAACAGATTGCCGCGCAGATGAGTGAAGTGACGGATGCGAAGGTGATCGACCAGAACCAGGCGATGATCGAGCAGATCGATGCCACCGTCACACCGGGCGCGACGCCGGAACGTAGCGAAACATTACCCGCCCGCGTCTATTTCCATATCCAGAATGAAGAGCAACGTCCGCGCGTTTCGGCCATTGCCACTGCCTTTGCGACTGACAGCAACGCAGTGGTGCCCGGCATCCAGCAGCTGGACCAGGCGCCCAGGGTGTGTGAGTTGCGTTATTTCAAGCTGGCGGATGCGGCGGAGGCGGAAAATCTCGCGGCGACATTGCGCCGCGAAGGGATGGATGCGAAGCCGAAGTACGTGCCGGGGTTTGAGTCGGCGCAGAAACTGCGGCCCCGCCATTTCGAGTTATGGGTGCCGGCGGAGTGGCGCTAGTCCTTGAAATACACGCTCTGGCTGCTGCTGGCCAGCAAGTTTCCGTCGTCACTCCACAGTTCCGCCACCTGATCAAAATAGTTGTTGTAGAAGCGCTGGGCGCGCGCGCATGCCAGTAACGGACGGTTACCCTGGTGTGCCAGCGCTGCAGCATCCGCGTGAAAGTGGGTGGTCATGGAAACGGTGCCCGCCGGTCCCAACTTTTGCTGCCGCATGAAGATGCGCGGAAAGAACACGTCGCTCAGTGCCAGCAGCGCACAGAAGTCCAGCGGCCGCGGCGGTTCGTCCCGCACCCACAGCACGCTGCGGGAATCCGGTTGCGGTATTCCCGACAGCGGCAATATCCCTTCCAGCATTCTGAACTCATAGCGTTTCACCCATACCGGCCCGGCGGCAATCAACCAGGGTTTTACTGTCCCGGCGGGCGGCACGTCGGGAAATGGCAGCTCGTTGTCGCTCCAGCTGTTCTGGCGCGAAGCCAGAATGGCGGTTGCCGTTGCGGCGATTTGTCCACCCTGCGTGATCTCGGCATACCAGTGCTGGTTGCTGCGATTGGTGCGGACGATCCGCGTAAACAGTTCAAATGGCGCATCGGCAATCGGACCGGCAAAGTTGATTGTGACGGTAACCGGATCACCCTGTTTTTCCGGATGAACGAGAATGCCGTTGAGCATCGCCGCTGCAATCACGCCGCCGAACGGCCCCACCATGTTGGCGTAGGTGGGTGGCAGGTGTCCGCGATAATGTCCGGGCGCAGCGGTGGTCAGCGCAATGGCCTGATCCAGTGGGTGCAGCGATGTGTCTGTTGTCATTGAATACTCCAGTGAATGAACTGCAGATCAGCCAGCGGCAACCTTGTGCAGATTGACGGGCACGTATTTGTGATAGGGCGTGCGCGACAGCGGATCGCAATGGGCAGACGCGGTCAGCCGGTTGATTTCAGGTCCGATGGGCGCGCTGTTCTGATAGCGCATGCCATAGCCGTGGGGTAGCGTGACCACGCCACGTCGTACGGAGGGATCAATCTCCGCCACGGCTGTAATGCTGGTAGTGTCCGAGGTGCAGAGCACACTGTCGCCGTCGGCAATGCCCAGCGCACTGGCATCCTCGGGATGCAGGCGCATCGCACCGTGGGGGTCGATCTTTCTCCACGCGGGATTGCGGTAAATCTGGTTGGCGTTGTAGCTGCGGCGTTCGCCCGCCATGAGGATGAAACCATAGTCGCCCGTGATGCCGGATTCGTGTGCCAGATCGTTCAGTTCCACCAGCATCTCGGGAATATTCAGGTGAATGCGGCGATCCTTGTTTCTGATCAGCGACCAGGTGTCGGCGTACTGGTGCTCGCTCATGAGCACGCCTTCCCGTTTTTCCAGAATGGCGCGGAACAGATTGGCGCCCAGTGTCAGTTTGTTGCCCCGGTGTCCGGCGCGGCGCACGGCCTCCGCATGGGTGTTGGCATACCGGATTGACAGTGGCAGCAGCAGTGCGGCAGCGGCAGCATTGTCCGGCAATGCCTTGCCCAGTGTCCGGTAGAGAATGGAAACCGCAAACGGTGCCCAGCGCGGATTGCGCTTCAGGGTCACGGAAAATGCCGCCATGAAACCCAGATATGCCGTGACGCCGGGTTCATGTTTTGCAAGCCGGGCCAGCCAGGGAAATTCCCGTGGAATGGCGCCCATTTTTTCCAGCAGGCGCGTGTAGATTTCCGGTTCCGGCAGCGTTTCATCCAGCGGCGCAAACAGTGGCTGGCGCAGCTGGAAACCATTGCGGGGAAAATCCAGGTTGAAGCCGGTGAATTCCCATTTCTCGAATTGCGATGCCGCCGGCAGTACATAGTGGGCCAGGCGGGCGGTTTCCGTCATCGCTACATCCACCACCACCAGCAGTTCCAGCGAGCTGAACGCTTTTTCGAATGCAATCGTGTCCGGCCAGCTCACCAGCGGATTGCTGCTGTCCACAATCACGGCGCGGATCCGGTTTTCACCGGCCAGCAGGATCTCGTCCGGCATGATATTGGGTGGATAAATGCCAGCCACGGGGAACATGCCGTGATAGGCAGTGCGATGAAATTTCGGATTGCGCTCATCCGTGTCACTCATGATGGGAACCAGCATGGTGTGCAGGTTGTTGGCGCCGAGCTTGCCGAAATTGCCGGTCAGCAGATAGAGCAGTTTTTCCAGATAGGCATTCAGCGTGGTGTGCAGCGTGTGTTGTGTGCCGAGGTCAACGCGGATGCTGGCAGAACGGGCGGCCGCCAGTCCCCGTGCCACTTTCTGCACGTCTTCCATCGGCACGTCGGCGCGGGCTACATACTCGGCAACCGGAATGTCCAGCAGCAGTTTTTCCAGTTCCTCGAACCCGGTGCAGTGCTGGGCCAGAAAGTCGCGATCGTGCAGACTCTCGCGCACGATGATCGACAGCATGGCAGCCATCAGGAAAGCATCGGTGCCGGGCTTCACCTGCAGGAAGATGTCCGCCATTTTTGCGGTTTCCGTCAGGCGGGGATCGATCACCACCAGGGTGCGCTGCGGATTCTTTTTCAGCTCTTTCAGTGTGTCGCGGGCGTTGGGAATGCCGTGGGACTGGTAGGGATTGCAGCCGATGAAGATGACGAAATCCGCATGCTCCACATCCTCGGTGGTGTGACATTGCTGGCTGCCGAACAGGCGGCCGTTCACCCAGAAGTCGCCGGTTTTCTCCTGTGCCAGCGAGGTGTAGACAAAGCGGCTTTTCATGACGGAAAGCAGTTGGGTCAGGTAGGCGCCGCCCAGATGATTGCCCTGACCACCACCGCCGGCGATGGCAAAGGCCTTGCCGCCATGCTGATCACGGATCGCCAGAAGACGGCGGGCGATGTCATCCAGTGCTTCCTCCCAGCTGACCCGTACAAAACTGCCGTCCTCCTGCCGCTTCAGGGGGTGGCGCAGCCGGTCGGCGTGATTCTGGTAGTGCTCCAGCCGGGCGGCTTTCTGGCAGATGTAGCCCTGCGAGACGGGATTGGCCTCATCCCCCTTCACCTTGACGATGCGCCCGTTGTCCGTGTCCACCACCAGGCCACAGTTGCGCGAACAGAGTATGCAGGCGGTTTTGCGTGATTCCATGGAGGGCAGTCCTGTCAGGTGAAGGGATATTTTGGATAACGATCGTTATTATAACGAACGTTATGCTATGCTGGATGCCATGTCAACAGGCGTCAGGCAGGGGAAGACAGCATGCGTTACAAACCCGAATACAAGGCCGAGGCTCGGGCCCGGTTGCTCGATGCGGCGGGTGCGCTGGCCAAGGCGAAGGGATTTGGCACCACCGGCGTGGACCAGTTCATGGCAGCGGCCGGGTTGACTTCCGGCGCCTTCTATTCGCATTTCGCCTCCAAGGCCGAATTGCTCAAGGCCATCGTCGAGCGGGAAGTGGAGCGGACGTTGAAGCTGTATACCGGCAAGGACCGTTTGTCGCTGCGCAAGATGCTGCGGTTCTATCTGGGCGCCGGGCATGTGGATCACCCGGAAAGCGGCTGTCCCTTGCCGGCGCTGAGCGCGGAGGTGGCCCGCGCCGACACTGACTCCAGGCAGGCCTATGAGAAGCTGATTGTGCAGGTGAAGGATGCACTGGCTCTGCACACGCAGGATGAGTCTGCTGCCTGGGCCATGCTTTCGCAGACGGTGGGAGCGGTGATGATTGCCCGCGCGATGAACCCTGGCGCGGCGCGCGATGAATTGTTGCAGGCGGCGCAGAAGCAGGTTGATGCACTGCTGGCGGAGCGCTGAAAGCTACAGAAACACCCCGAAAAGGCCGGACGAGTGTCCGGCCTTTTGCGTTGCGGGATTTTCAGTGATGAGAGTGACCGGATTCCAGCGGGCAGCGTTTGCTTGCTTCCACCAGCGGCGCGGTGTGCAGCAGGATGAACTCGTTGTTGTCGGCGGCGCCAAATTCACGTCCGGACGAGAACGGGAAGTTGTTGTCGTTCACCACCAGCAGCGTGTTGTTGTCCAGCACCAGCACGTCTTCGATAGTGACAAACGGGAAGGTGAAAGTGGTGTTGGACTTGCCGTCGGCGGCGATGTCGCGCGGGTCGTAGAGGTTCATCAGATCCGCCACTTCATGCTTCACCAGCATGCCGTCGGCATCCACGTCGTCGAGATTGACGCGGAAGATTTTCTTGAATTTTGCCGGGCTGGTGAAGTTCGGGTTGCTGGCGTCGCCCTGGCCGTTGTCGCGTTCGATGATCAGGAAATCGCGATCTGTTACTGCGGTGAAATCGCCGATGGCGTGGCTGGTGCTGTCCATGGGATAGGCGAAGGTTTTGCCGGTGTAGGCGCGGGTTTTGGGATTGAATTCGTGAATCCACAGACGGTTGCGGGCGGCATCGCCATTGAGTGCTTTTTCCAGCAGGGCATACAGCCGGGTGCCGCTGATATTCAGTGCCATGCCTTCGAAGCCGCCGGAGTTCGGCAGGTTGGCGTCGCTGGTACTGGCCAGCAGCGGATTGCTGGGCGACTGCACCCAGGGATTCACGCTGTTGCCGTCCAGCGCATTCGGAAAGGCGTTGATGTTGGGCAGTGGCACCGGCGCTTCCAGCACGCGGCCGTCCTTGTCGGTGTGGATCAGGAACGGCCCGAATTCGTCGCCGAACCAGAAGGTGCCATCGGCGGTACGACGCATGGATTCAATGTCGAAATCCCAGCCGGTCAGTAGACGCTGCTGGCGAATGGCCGGATCAACCGCAATGGGACCGGTGACGGATACTGGTGTGCCCGGATAATTTTCCGCGTCGGCCACGATCTGGAAGGGTAGGTTCTTGCGTGGGTCGCGCAGGGTGAAATAGCTGCGTTCGTCAAACGATTCCAAAACCTTGCCGGTGTTGCGATCTACCGGTTGCACGGTGCCGGTTTTGAAATCCGGTTTGACGGCGAACACGCGCAGCAGCAGATCCGGCGAGCTGGGTTTGTTGCCGAAACCGTTGTCCATCATGACCAGATAAGTGCCTTTTTTCGGACCGGGCAGAATGGCGGAAAAACCCTGCACCGGTTGCTGGTTCTGGAACGGCGTGGCGAATCCGTTGCCGCCGCCGGTGAACTGGCCGGAGGTAGGGCCGGTGGCGAAGGTGGCGGCGGGCAGAACCGCGCGTCCCATCAGTTCGGCCGCCTGGGCAGTGCCGGCGACGCCCAGCGCCAGTGCCAGGGCGCAGAGTGCTTTCTTGTGTGTGCGTTGCATGATGAATTCCCGCTGGAGGTGATTGAAAGGATTGAGATTCAGCAGTCTGGGTGGGTTGTCTTGCAGATTTGTGGAGGCTTGAAGAAGAGTTGGTGAAAGCGGAATGGTGGAGCGTCTATCATTGGATGATGCTGTTGCGAGATGTCCCCTTTATCCCTGTCAGGACTGTGTCATGAATATTCGCAAGGTTGCGTGGCTGTTTCGTTCGCTGATTGGTGCCTGTCTGTTGCTGCCGCTGGTGGCCTGCGCCGATTTCACCCAGGCTGATGCCGATGCCTGTTCCCGCACGCTGGATTCTCCCATACAGAATTTCTGTGAAGTGACGCCCGGCACATTGTGGCGTGGTGCGAAGCCGGACGAGCAGGGCGCTGCCTGGCTGATCCGCAACGGCGTGCACACCATCGTCAATCTGGAATTGCTGCACGACGATCGCGACACACTGACCAGTGTGCAGCTGGAAGCGCAGGCGGATGATCGCGAGACGCTGGCGCACACGCAGCTGACGGATCAGGCGGTGCATGACATTCATTATTATCGCGTGCGCGATTGGGAGCCGCTGGTGGTAGTGGCGCCCTGGCTGACGGACGAACGGGTGGCCCAGTTTCTGGCGGTGGCGCAGCAGGCGCCCAAACCACTGTATGTGCATTGCCGCTCCGGGCAGAACCGTACCGGTGTGATGGTGGCGGCGTACCGCGTGATTGTGGAAGGGCAGAACGATGCCGGCGCCATCGAAAAGGCGGTGAAGGAAATGCAGGGCTATCGTGGCGTCTGGTTTGAAGCGGATGCGAGTTATATCCGCAGTCTGACGCCGGAGCGGCAACAGGCTATTCGGGCGCGGGTGCAGGCGTTGTTGCCTGATGTCGAACGCAGGCGCGAAGCCCTGATTCATTGCGCGGCAGGCCAATGCGCGGTGGTGGAGGATTGACTCTGGCCCTTGCTCCAGGGTTTATAGTGGCAGCACAGTCAGATTTTGCACGCAAAGAGGTTGCCCATGAAGATCGGTGAAATTGCCAGGGCCAGCGGAGTTGGCATCGACACGCTGCGCTATTACGAAAAGGAAGGGTTGATCCAGCCGTCGCACCGCAGCGATTCCGGTTATCGCCAGTATGACCAGCGCGCCGTGCGTCAGATGCAGTTCATTCTGAAAGCCAAATCCCTGGGATTCAGCCTGCAGGAAATTCGCGAGCTGCTGACGTTGCGCATCGATCGCGAACACCAGCCCTGTTCCAGCGTGAAGGATCTGGCGCAGGCAAAACTGAAAAATATCGAGACCAGGATTGCCGAGCTGCAGCGCATGCACACCGTGCTGCAGCAGATTACCGACCAGTGCTGCGGTGGCCCCGAACCGGCTCTTCACTGTTCCATTCTGGATGCGCTGGAGCAGTAATGCTTTTCATTTTGGATAGCCTGTAATCTTGCGGATCGCTTTGTAGAGCGGTCCCAGATTGTCGTACATCTTCTGGTAAACCTCGTGATACAGCTGGTTGTACAGGCGGCGATTGGCTTCGATGGGCCGGAACACGTCGCCTCGGTGCGTCATGTGCCGGATTGCGCTGGCATGATCCGGATACAGTCCCGCGCCGACGGCTGCATTGATCGCGGCGCCCAGTCCCGAGGTTTCATAGGTGTGCGGGCGCTCCGCCGGCATGCCGAACACATCCGCCGTGATCTGCATGGCCTGATCGCTCTGCGAACCGCCGCCGGACACGCGTAGCGTGGTCACTTTCACCCTGCTGCGCTGTTCGACTTTTTCCTTGCCTTCCCGCAACGCATACGCCAGCCCTTCAATGATCGCGCGATAAATATGGGCGCGGGTGTGCACATCGCCAAAGCCGATGATCGCACCCTTGGCTTCCGGCCCCGGATGACGCACGCCCGGCGACCAGTAGGGTTGCAGCATCAATCCCATCGAACCGGCCGGCACTTCCTGCAGCAGTTCATCAAATAATTGTTCGGGTTCGATGCCGCGCTCTTTTGCCTGCAATTCCTCGCGTTGGCCGAACTCGCGGCGGAACCAGTTCACCATCCAGTAACCGCGCTGCACGCCGATTTCGGTGTTGTAGGCGTTGGGAATTGCGGCGGGATAGGGCGGCACCATGGGAATGGTTTCGAAATATTTGGGATTGGTGGTGTTGAACGTGGCGGTGGTGCCGAAACTCAGACTGCCGATGTCGGGAGAAAGACAGCCGGAGCCGATGACCTCACACGCCTTGTCGGCACCGGCAGACACCAGTGGCAAGCCTGCGGGAATGCCGGTGGCAAGCGCGGCCTGTTCCGTAATGTAGCCCATGATCGTGCCGGGAGGGACCAGCTCCGGTAGCTGCGAACGCTTCACCGCCAGTGCCTGCCATTTCCAGTCAGAATTACCGGCCCAGTCAAAACGCTTGAAATCGAACGGCAGATAACCCACCTGAGCCGCAGTGGAATCCACATAGCGACCGGTAAGCCGGAAAATATGAAAACCCGACAGCAGCAGGAACTTGTGTGTGCTGCGCCAGAGGTCGGGCTGGTGTTGCGCAATCCAGTTGCACTCGGCCTGCGCGCGGAAATAGTTGAGCGTGTCGCCGTTGCCGCTGAGCTTGATGATTTTTTCCCACGCGCTGTTCATGCCGGGCAGATCTTCCGCGCGCCGCTGGTCCAGCCAGATGATGGCGGGGCGCAGCGGCTTGCCATCGCGATCCAGATTCACGGAAGTGGCGCGCTGGGTGGTGATGGCTACGGCCTTGATGGCGCTGCGGGGTATGTCGGTCATTGTCCACAGTTGCTGACAGGCGTGACACAGGTTGTCCCAGAAATACTCCGGGTGCTGTTCCGCCCAGCCGGGATTGACGGAAAAATACGGTTCCAGCGCGACTTTGCTTTTCGCCACCAGTTGGCCGTCCCGATCGAATATCAGCGCGCGCACGCTTTGCGTGCCGTTGTCGATGGCGAGCAGATATTGCTGCTCCGTGTCCGTTTTTTTCATGCGGTGGAGTCCGGCCGAAAGTAATGTTGTTGCCACAGTTTCTGGTAGCGCTGCTGTTCCGATTGCCACTGCGCCTCGCTCCAGCCCAGTTCCTGCTGGCAGATATTTTTCACGGCAGGAAACAGCTCCGCAGCACCGTTGCGCAGGATCAGTCCCAGTCGTGTGCGTCGCAGCAGCAGGTCATCCAGATGCACGATCTGTTCGTTGCGGCACGACCAGCGCAGCTCCGCCAGACAGAATTCCGTGCCCGCAATTTTCTGCATTTCCTGTGGCGAGGCATCCTGCACCAGTTGTTGCGCGGGCTGGCCATAGCGGCCGATCAGGCGTTGCCCCCGCCGCAGATCACTGACACCCAGTGAGTGCGGCGTCACCGAGGGATATTCAAAAAGCTGTTCATCGCTGTCGCTGAATGGGATGCCGGGCAGAAACGGCTGTGCCGCGCGCAGTGTGTCCCGCGCAATCAGACGGAAGGTGGTGAGCTTGCCGCCGCTGACGCTCACCAGCCCGTTGTCCACCCACACCTGATGATCACGTTTCTCTTTCGACGGATCTTTCTTGCGGTTCTGGCTGATCACCGGGCGCACGCCGGCGTAGGAGGAAATGACATCGGCTTCAGTGATGTGTGCGTCAGGAAACTGTTGCTGCGCCAGTTGCAGCAGGTAGTCCAGTTCCGCACGGGTAATGCCGGGTTCGCTGTTCAGCGGCAGATCGTGATCCAGATCGGTGGTGCCGATCACCGTGGTGCCTTCCCAGGGAAAAATGAAAACGGCGCGCTTGTCCTGCGGATGAAACAGGGTGAGTGCGTCGCTGACCGTGATGCGGCTGGCTGGAATCACAATGTGACTGCCGCGCAGAGGACGGATCGTGCGGGCGTGCGCTACCTGTTCGCGCAGATTGTCCACCCAGGCGCCGGTGGCATTCACGATCACGCGCGCTGATACCTGCAGGGTTTCGCCGTTCACATCGTTGCGCAGCGTGATTCCAGTGACCTGTCCCCGTGAATCGCGTTGCAGCGTTTCTGCCGCCACATAATTGATGGCAAGTCCTCCATCACGGCACGCCTGCTGCAACACCCGCAATACCAGCCGCGCATCATCAGTAACCGCGTCGGTGTAATAGCTCGCACCGATCAGGTCCCGTTGCAGCAATCCCGGCGCCCGTTGCAGAACGCTGTCCGCATCATGCCAGCGATGGGTTTTGATGCCGGCGAGCCGGTCATACAGTGCCAGCAAAGTGTTGAAGAGAAACTTGCCGGGAAACTGCCCCTTGCGGATCGGAAACAGATAGCCCATGCGTTCCACCAGTCCCGGCGCTTCACGGATCAGGCGTTCGCGCTCCAGTGCGGAATGGCGGGTCAGCGCGATGTCACCTTGCGCAATGTAGCGCAGTCCGCCGTGAACCATTTTGGAAGAACGGCTCGACGTGCCCCAGGCAAAATCCTTCAGTTCCACCAGCAGTGCGCGCAGATTCTGCCGCACGGCTTCACGCAAAATGCCGGCGCCGGTGATGCCGCCGCCAATGATGATAATGTCGAATGGCGTGTCGCTGTGCTGCAGCGTTTGCCAGATCTGCGCGCGATTTCCCAGTGTGCTCATGGCGGATCAGTCCTGGATCAGCTTGCCGGGATTCATGATGCCGGTCGGGTCGAACTGATGACACAACGACTGGATGGCCGCCATGCCCAGCGCACCTTTTTCCGCCGCCAGATAGGGCGCGTGATCGGTGCCCACGCCGTGCTGGTGACTGATGGTGCCGCCGTGCTTCACGATCTGTTCCGATGCGGTCGCCTTCAGTTTTTTCCAGCGTGCAAACGTCTCGGCGTAACTGCTGCCGCAACGGAACACGTAGGTGGTGTAGATGCTGGAACCCTGCGGATACAGATGCGAAAGATGGGTGAAGACGTGTACTTTTTCGTGCTCATCCTTCAGGCCGTGGGTCAGCGCATTTTCAATGTCGTGCATCGCGCCGGATACTTTCGGCCAGTCCACACAGGTTTCCAGCGTATCCACGGCATAGCCGTTTTCCCACAGACCGTGGCGCAGGTAAGGCGAGCGGAAACGGTTTTCCTCCCATTTCTTGCCAAGGAATGTGCCGGTGTTGATGCCGCCGAATTCGCGGATTACCGGTTTGGCCAGCTCATGGGCGGCGTTGCAGAATGCCTTGCTGCCGGTGAGTCCGAACGTGAACATGCATTTCGAGGATTTGGCGCCGCGTAACCCCAGATATTTGTCCAGCAGGCCGATCGCGGTGGGATGCCCCGCCAGTTGCAGTTGCGTCCAGGTTTCGCGCGCGTTGCTCACCCGCATCATCGACAGCGGAATTTTTTTCTGCACGATGCTGCGCACGGCGCTGGTGGCCGCTTCCCAGTCGGGGAAAAACACCACATGAAAATGTTCCTGTTCCGGCAGCGGTGTCACCCGCACTTTCACCTCGGTGATGATGCCCATGCGGCCTTCCGATCCCAGAATCATTTCACGAATATCGGGGCCGGCAGAGGAGGCGGGAATGGTGGGAATCTCCAGCGTGCCTTCGGTGGTTTCAATCGTGCCGCCGGCAAACAGTTGCTCGATGCGACCATAACGCAGCGACTGCTGGCCGCTGGACCGGCTTGCCACCCAGCCGCCCACGGTGGACAGCTCCCAGGATTGCGGAAAATGGCCCAGGGTGAAGCCCATCGGTTTGAGTTGCGCTTCCACCTGCGGTCCCGCTGTACCGGCGCCAAACGTGGCGATCTGGCTCAGGCGATCCAGATGCTGCAGCCGGTTGAGATTGGTCAGGTTGATGGTGAGCACCGGTCGGCCGCCTGCCAGCGGATTGATATGTCCCACGACTGACGAGCCGCCACCGTAAGGAATCACCTGCAGGTTATGCTGTTTCGCAAACTGCAGCAGTTCGCGCACCTGCGCGCCGCTGTCGGGAAAGGCCACGCCGTCGGGGAAAGCACCCACGTCGCCACTTCGCACCGCCAGCCAGTCCGGCAGGCTCTGGCCACGGGCATGACGCACCCGCGTTTCCGCGTCGGTGACGATGAGAGGGTGTGCCGGCAGACGGGAAGCGGGCACTTTGGCCGTCACGTCCGCGAGCGTGGCGTCTGGCAGGCGCTTGCCCGCGCCGATCAGATCCTGCAAAAAGCGTTGTGCCGAGGGTTTCAGCGGAAAGTCGTTCTGTTCGTCGCCCCAGCCATTCCAGCGTCGCATGTGTTGCTCCGGTTGCAAGTAATTGATTCCACGGCATCCTATAATATAGCCAACATTCGCCGCCGCACTGTCCGGACGAGACAGCGCACCTCACCAAACAGGACAGAAACCGCTTTCCCCATGGCTGAACTCACCACCCACACCGGATATGCCTCGGTGCCTGCTGTCTGGCAATACCTGCGCATGGCGGAATCCTGCGGCGTCGACACGCGGGACTGTCTGGCGCAGGCGGGCATCGACAGTGCTGTGCTGGACAACAATCGCCAGCGGGTTCCCGGTGCGGCGCTGGAGCAGCTGTTGTCCTGCCTGATTCCCCGTTCCGCCGATCCCTGTTTTGGTCTGCATACGTCGGCCTTCATCCAGCCGGCGTCCTACAGTGTGCTGGGTTATATCGCCATGAATTGCAGCACCGTGGGCGAGGCGCTGTCGTTAATTCCCATGTACGAAAAAATTGTCGGCGACATGGGCGTGACCACGGTCAGTCAGCAGGGCGGCAATCTGTGCGTGCAGTGGAACTGCAATTTCCGCGAGCCGCTGGTGCGCCGTCATGTCATCGATAATGTACTGGCGTCCTGGACCCGTTATACCCGCTGGATGAGCGGGCAGGAACAGGAAAATCCTCTGGCGGTGTGGTTCGAACACGCCGCGCCACCGACGCTGGAAGCGTTGCAGGAATACGCAAAGGTGTTTCGTGCGCCGGTACTGTTCAATCAGCCGTGCAGTGCGCTGATTGTGTCGCAGCGGCAACTGGCGCAACCGCTGCCGCAGGCTGATCCCGCGCTGCTGCAAACCCTGCTGGATCATGCCACCCAGGTGCTCGCCACCATCGATCGCGACGAAACGGTGTCCCGCCAGGTGAAAAACCTGCTGCGCCTGCAACTGCAGGGCGAGTTGCCGCGCAAGGAACTGATCGCGCAGCAGTTGCAGATGAATGCGCGCACACTGCAGCGGCGTCTGAGCGAGGAGGGCACCCATTTCCAGGCGCTGCTGAATGAACTGCGACAGGAGCTGGCGCAGCACTATCTGCGCAATACGACACTGGGAATTGATGAGATTGGCGCGCGGCTGGGATTTGCCGAACCGCGCTCGTTTCACCGCAGTTTCAAGCAGTGGACCGGCATGACGCCCGGTGTCTGGCGCGAATCCGCTGATTGATACGGGAACCGGTTATTTCAACCGGTTCAACCCAAATGCCCGTTTCAGGAAAAAATCCCGCACTGGAACCGGCACCCAGCGCTCCACGGCCGGCATCGCACTGCTGCCATTGCCGATCCGCGCCACCGCAGGCGAGTGCCTCTTTTCCAGTTGTTCGATCAGCACTTCCACAAATTCGCCGGTCGACGTGGGCTTCTGCTGCGACGCCCGTGCGCGTTTCAAAATGCCATCCTTCACATCGCGATACAGGGACTGCGATCCAAATGTGCGTGACAGCGAGGCCTCCGCGTTGCTGCCAAATTCCGATTCGATGGCGCCGGGTTGCACGATCATGACGTCGATGTTGAAGGGCGCCAGTTCCATGCGCAGCGCATCCGATGCCGCATGCAGCGCTGCCTTGGTGGCGCAGTAGGCGCCGGAAAATGGCGTCACCAGAATGCCGGATACCGAACCGATATTCACGATCTTGCCACCGCCGTTCTGTTTCATTGAGGGAACCAGCGCGCGCACCAGTGCCAGAGGACCAAACACGTTGGTGGCAAACTGCTGTTCGATTTCCGGTTGCGGCATTTCCGCCAGCGGGCCCATCGCACCATAGCCGGCGTTGTTGATCAGCCAGTCCACCGTATCGCCGTTTGCCGCAATCGTTTGCACGGCCTGCTCGATACTGGCAGTGCGAGTGACATCCAGCACCAGCGGCGTAATTCCCAATTCGCTCAGTGTGGAAATTTTTTCCAGCGTGCGACCGCTGGCATACACCTTGTGGCCGCGCTGGTGCAGCTGCACAGCCAGCAGACGGCCAATGCCACTGGAACAGCCGGTAATCAGTATGGTCTTGGGCATGACATATCCCTTGAGTTTCCCGCTTCCGCGAGTAGAGTGGGTCGGACGTGAATGCGACAAGTTAACCACCGCTGCCCGATCCGGATCAACCAGGAGGCCCCCATGTTCAGCCGTTATATTGATCCCCGCAAACTGGAAATGCCGGCACCGGCACAGGCGTTGCCCGGTCGGTCCCTGCCTCTGCCGTTGCACAACCGGCATTACGTCAATGGCCATCCGCTGCAGCCGCCGTTTCCACCCAACCTGCAGAAAATCCAGTTTGGCCTGGGCTGTTTCTGGGGCGCCGAGCGCAAGTTCTGGCAGGTGCCGGGCGTCTATACCACCGCCGTTGGTTACGCCGCCGGCTACACGCCCAATCCCACCTATGAGGAAGTCTGCAGCGGTCGCACCGGGCACAATGAGGTCGTGCTGGTGGTGTTCGATCCGGCGGTGATCGAGCTGCGGGATCTGCTGCGGGTGTTCTGGGAATCGCACAATCCCACGCAAGGCATGCGGCAGGGCAACGATGTGGGAACCCAGTACCGGTCCGGCATCTACTTTTATTCCGACGAACAGAAGGCACTGGCGGAAGAAACCCTGCAGCTGTATCAGGAGCAGTTGCGGCAGCAGCGGTTCGATGCCATCACCACCGAAATTCTGCTGGCCGGACCTTTCTACTACGCCGAGGATTATCACCAGCAGTATCTGGCGAAAAATCCCGGCGGCTATTGCGGACTGGGCGGCACCGGCGTCTGTCTTCCCTGACGCGCTGTCATTGATCTGTCATTCAACTGCTATAAAAACGTTGCTTTCTCATGGCAGGGGATAGCAGCCAGCAATGATTCGTTCTGATCGCGTGTTGAAAGGATTGCCGGAACTTTATCAGATGGATCGCTGGCTGGAGCAGGATGAGCTGCCCTGTCGCGTGCATACACTGGCGGCGGTGGAAACCGGTGGCGACTGTTTGCCGATTTACTGTTTCGAACTGGGTAGCGCCTCGCCCTCGGCGCCGGCCATCATTTTTTCCGGCGGCGTGCACGGGGTGGAACGCATCGGCACGCAGGTGCTGCTCGCCTTCATGCACACCCTGTTCGAACGTCTCGACTGGGATGAAAGCCTCGACGATCTGCTGCAGCATGTGCGTCTGATTTTCGTGCCGCTGGTGAATCCGGGCGGCATGCTGATCCGGCGTCGCAGCAATGCCAATGGTGTGGATCTGATGCGCAACGCGCCGATCGACGCCCAGGGCAATGTTCCGTTCATGCTGGGCGGCCATCGCGTCAGTCGGCATCTGCCCTGGTATCGCGGACGCAGGGATGATCCGATGCAACTGGAAGCGAATGCACTGCTCGATCTGGTGGAGAGCACAGTTCTGCAGGCGGAATTCGTGATTTCACTGGATTGCCATTCCGGTTTTGGTCATCAGGACCAGGTCTGGTTTCCCTATGCCTACACGCCCGACCCGTTCGACGACATCGGCGAAATGTTTGCGCTGCGTCTGCTGTTTCGTCGCACCCATCCCAATTTCAGTTTTTACAGGATCGAGCCACAGTCGCGTAACTACACCACGCATGGTGATCTGTGGGACCACGTTTATCGCAAGACGCTGAACCGGCGCAAAGGGGTGTATCTGCCGCTGACGCTGGAGATGGGTAGCTGGTTGTGGGTGAAGAAGAATCCGCTGCAAATTTTCAATTCGATGGGGATATTCAATCCGGTGCTGCCGCACCGCCATGAACGCGTGTTGCGGCGGCACCAGTTGTTGATGGAATTCCTGATTCGCGCCGCCCGCAGCTACAGGAACTGGCTACCGCATCCCGCCGACCGGCGCGACTGGATGCATCAGGCGATTGAACACTGGTACTGAGCTGCAGTCGCGCGAGCAGACTGGAACCGTTCAATCTGCTGCTGGATTTCATTGCGAATTGCATCCACTTCCTGTTCCAGCCGGGCTGTGTCCAGCGCGCGCGGCGGCAGCACGGCGACCTTTACTTTCACTTTCGAAAACGACAGCAGTTTCCAGATGTGTTGCGTGAATTCATCGTCGTCGATGAATGCCACCGGATTGTGGTCGAAGCCTTCCACTTCATAATGAATGGCCAGCGGCAACACCTGGGTTTCTACGTGTTCGCAGGCACGAAACAGTTTGCGGTGAAAACGTTTGACGGAACTGCCATCCGTAGTAGTGCCTTCCGGAAAAAACAGCACCGAGCGGCCCTGTTCAAGATAGTCCGCAATCTGGCGCGCAACCGTATCGGTATGGCCGGCGCCGCGCTGGATGAAAAGCGTGCCGGTGGTATGCGCCAGACGTCCGATCAGTGGCCAGCTTTTCACTTCCGCTTTTGACAGGAAATTGATCTGCGCCAGGCTGCCGATCACCGGAATATCCGTCCATGAAACATGATTGCTCACCAGCAGGAAGCCAGTGTTATCGGGCAGCGGAAAATCGCCAGTCAGCTCGATCTCCATTCCCATCAGGCGGGTGATGCGTCCGAGCCACCATCGTTTGGTCGACTTGAGCAGACGCGTTCCGTTGTTCCAGAACGCGCCCGTCAGCACCAGCAAAACCAGTCCCAGCAGAATGTGATTGAACAGCCGGACCGCCTTGATGCTGCGTACGATCATGCGGCTTCCTGGGTTTTCAGGAAATGTTTGGCGTAACGTGCGGCCACGTTGTTGATATCCAGCAGCACGAATACATCCGCCACGTTGAAGTCCGGGTCCCAGCAGGCTTCGCCACAAATGCGCGCGCCCATGCGGGTGTAGGCTTTCAGCAGCGGCGGAAAACTGGCCTTGCCTTCCACACTGACTTCCTTCAGTTGCAGCGGCAGCAGCGGCTCCACCCGAAATTCCTCGTCGGCCATGAACTGGTCGCGCACCACCTGCATGATATTCGCGTACGCCGTGCCGCCGTCATTCAGCGAAATGCTGGCGCAGCCGAACAGATACTGGTAATCGAATTCCATCATGTATTTCGCCAGAAACGACCACAGCACCGCGATGGTGGCGCCGTTGCGGTAATCCGGATGAATGCAGGTGCGACCGATTTCCAGAAAGCGACCAGGACGATTCACGATGCGGTCAATATGGAATTCGTGGCTGGAATAATAGTGTCCCAGCTTTTCGGCCTGCTCGCTGGTCAGCACGCGCGTATAACCCACCGGCTCATTGGTGTTGGTATCGCGTACCACCAGATGCAGACAGTGTTCATCCAGTTCATCGGCATCGATGGGCAGCCCGTTCCACGTCATGTTCACCGGCAGCGTGACATTGTATTCCTCGCAGAACACCTCATAGCGCAGGCGCTGGATTTCACGGATGTCCGCTTCGCTGGTGATGAAGTCCGCGACAATGCGGGGACGGCTGGCGGGAAGGGTGTGAGTGTTGGCTGCAATAGCCTGATCTTTCTGAAGCATCGTTGCCTCCGGATTGTGAAAGCTCGATGCTGACTTTATGGAAGAGGTGTTGCCGGCAGGTTAACGAACGATGAAGACTTTGTGACACTGTCACAAAGTTGCAGGAAACAGACTTGAAGCGGGGGAGAGGTCAGTGGGGCGGGAGGTACAAAACAAAGGGGCCGGCAGACCAGCCCCTCTGTTAGCGGAATCAGCTCTTCTTGCCGAGCATCTCTTCTTTCAGGCTCTTCTGGGCCGGCTCATCCGACAGCCAGATTCCGAACATGGCCTGCTTGAATTCCTGGCCCGCAATGGTGTTTTTCAGCTGGTTGTTCTTGAACACCTTCACGCCCTCGTTGGGAACGTAAAGCAGATCAAATACGTCGCCTTTCTTGATCGGCTCCTTGAAGGTGCCCAGGAACGCATCGATTTCCTTCTGGATCGGAGCGGTGTTGCCGTGGGTGGCATTGGTCAGGCCTTCCACCGTGGCGCTGGTCATCTTCTCGCTGGTGATCAGGTCCGACACGATATGCAGGCGGATCGCCATTTCATCTTCGCTTTTGATGATCTTCACAGCATCGGATTCCTGCTGTTTCAGGTACAGCGCGCCGACGTACAGGTCCATCATCCACTTTTCACGGACACCCGCGCCGTTCAGTTTCAGCGTTTGGGAATCCACTGTTTTCATTTCGTCCGGCATATCGACGCCGCCAATTTCAACGGCCTGGGCCGAAAGCGCAAGAAATGTTGCAGAAAGAAATACACCCAGTCTTTTCATTGTTTTTTCCTCAGTGTCATTACGCTCAGTTCGGGGAGCCCGGTGGCAGGGCCAAAGCCGGTTAGGTTGCTCCCGTTCGCCATCCAACGCTGGCCGGCCGATGATACCCGATTCACCCGGTCGGAAAAGGGATTTCAGGCGGGTTTTCTGTATAGTTTCGGTACCATTTCGATGCAGGTCACACCCTGTCCGGGCCTTGCCGCCACTGGCCTCAAAGCCGGCCCGCTACTCCGGAAATGCTATTGACCTGTTTGCCATAAAACGGCAAGATACCCAGCGCTTTAAGGGGCGATCCGCTCGCCTTTCATGTCTTTGATATCACGTGGTGATTGGGGATTCTGGCCGGACATTCTTCCGCTGCCCCCTCACTATTAATTCACATCCATCTATTTAAGCCGAGGATTCCATGAAGGTTCTTGTTGCTGTCAAACGGGTTGTTGACGCCAACGTGAAGGTACGCGTTGCTGCAAACAACAGCGGCGTTGACCTCACTAACGTTAAGATGGCTATGAACCCCTTCTGCGAAATCGCTGTTGAAGAAGCTGTTCGTTTGAAAGAGAAGGGGGTTGCTACCGAAATCGTCGTGGTAGCAGTAGGTCCTAAAGAAGCCCAGGAACAGATCCGTACCGCACTGGCGCTGGGCGCCGACCGCGGCATTCTGGTGGAAGCCGCTGAAGCCCAGCCGCTGGCCATTGCCAAAATCCTGAAAGCCATTGTGGATCAGGAAAAACCGGGTCTGGTCATTGCCGGCAAGCAATCCATCGACGGCGACAACAACCAGGTAGGCCAGATGCTGGCCGCGCTGACCGGCATGGGTCAGGGCACATTCGCTTCCGAAGTGAACGTGGCTGACGGCAAAGTAAAAGTAACCCGCGAAATCGACGGTGGTCTGCAAACTGTGGAACTGAAGCTGCCTGCTCTGGTAACCACTGACCTGCGTCTGAACGAACCCCGCTACGCTTCCCTGCCGAACATCATGAAAGCCAAGAAAAAGCCGCTGGACATCAAAGCTCCGGCCGACTTTGGCGTTGATGTCACTCCCCGCGTCAAGACTCTGAAAGTGGAAGCACCTGCTGCCCGCAAGGCCGGCATCAAGGTGAAGACAGTTGAAGAACTGGTAGCGAAACTGAAAAACGAAGCGAAGGTGATCCAATGAGCGTTCTAGTATATGCCGAACACGACAACGCCAGCCTGAAGGCCGCTACCCTCAACGTGGTTGCCGCTGCCCAGAAGATTGGTGGTGATATCACAATTCTGGTAGCCGGTTCCGGCTGTGGCGCCGTTGCCCAGCAGGCCGCCAAGGTTGCCGGTGTGGCCAAGGTTCTGGTTGCCGACAACGCAGCCTATGCTCACCAGCTGGCTGAGAACGTTTCCGCTCTGGTTGCAGAAGTGGGCAAGGGCTACAAGCACATCCTGGCCGCTGCCACCACCACTGGTAAAAACTTCCTGCCGCGCACCGCGGCCCTGCTGGACGTTCAGATGATTTCTGAAATTTCCGGCGTGGTGAATGCCACCACCTTCCAGCGTCCGATCTATGCCGGTAACGCCATCGCGACTGTTGAATCTGCCCAGGCGATCAACGTGCTGACCGTGCGTGGTACTGCGTTTGATCCGGTACCTGCTGAAGGCGGTTCCGCTGCGATTGAAAACCTGTCGGTTGCTACCGATGCTGGTGTTTCCAGCTTCGTGGGTGAAGAAATCGCGAAGAGCGACCGTCCCGAACTGACCGCTGCCAAGATCGTTATCTCCGGCGGCCGCGGCATGCAGAACGGCGACAACTTCTCCATGCTGTACAAAGTGGCTGACAAGCTGGGTGCTGCCGTGGGCGCGTCCCGTGCTGCCGTTGACGCCGGCTTTGTTCCCAACGACATGCAGGTCGGCCAGACCGGCAAGATCGTCGCACCGGAACTGTATGTTGCGGTCGGTATCTCCGGCGCCATCCAGCACCTGGCGGGCATGAAAGACAGTAAAGTGATCGTGGC
>CAZBII010000056.1:0-23945 GCA_964491665.1 uncultured Moraxellaceae bacterium | reverse complement strand
TCATCATGTTCACGAACTTCGCACGTATCGTTGTGTATCGTCCCTGGGTTGCCATATCTGTTTCCTTGCTGCTGGTTGCCGTGATGGTGGTTGGCATCAAGGATTTTCGCATGACCAACAACCCGCGTACCTTTTTTGCCGAGAGCAACCCGGACTACGCCTTGCTGAAAAATCTGGAGGCCATGTACGGAAATCGTGAGGTCGTGGTATTCGTTCTGCATCCGCGCAATAACGAAATCTTCACGCGCGAAAATCTGTTGCTGCTGGAAAAAATGACGCAGGACCTATGGCAGATGCCGGAGGCCATCCGCGTTTCGTCACTGGCGAATTTCCAGCATACTGAAGTCAATGAGGACGAACTTTATACCCATCCTCTGGTGGAGAATGCCGGGGCGCTGACTGATCCGCAGATTGAATCCATTCGCCGGATTGCACTGACCGAACCTGCGCTGGTGCACTCGGCCATATCCGCAAAAGGACATGTGGCCGCGATTTCGGTGAATGTGACAATGGATGACGACCGATCCCAGGCGCGGTCTGTGTCCGAATGGGCGCAGTCATTTCGCGATCGTTACCAGCAGCAGTTTCCTGATGTAAATATCATGCTGACGGGCACAGTGGCCTACAGCGATGCCATGCGGCAGGCGACCACTGACGGACTGGCGCAGATATTTCCTTACAGCATTGCCATTGCAGTTCTCGTGCTCTGGCTGATTCTGCGCAGTCTGTTCGCTACCGGGCTCACCATGACAGTGGTCTTTCTGTCTGTGCTGGGCGCGTTGGGTGTGGCCAGTGCAATGGGCATTGTCTTTCAGCCCATTACGTCGTTTGCGCCGGCCATCATCCTGACACTCAGTCTGGCGGACAGCATGCACCTGCTCATCAGTTACCAGCGTCAGTTGCGCAACGGTCTGGACAAGCAGACCGCGATGGTGGCGAGTTTGCGCAGCAACGTGATGCCAGTCATTCTTACCAGCGTTACCACCGCCATCGGATTTGTCTCGCTTAACACATCTGAATCACCACCATTTCGCGATCTGGGCAATATCGTCACTATCGGCGTGCTGCTGGCGTTGTGGCTGGCGCTGGTATTCCTGCCGGCGGTCTGCATGGTTGCGCCGGAGCCGGATATCCGTCAGGGCGAAGGATGGAGCCAGCGTGCCATGCACCGGCTGATCGATCTGCTGGTGCGTCGGCGGGTGTGGCTGCTGCTGGGCATGCTGGTGCTGATGGCCGTGCCGTCGTCCTTCATTGGGCGCAACGAACTGAATGATGTCTGGAACGAATATTTCGATGAGACGTTTGAAGTGCGGCGCGTGTCGGATTTCGTCGGGCGTGAACTGTCAGGATTGCACCGTATCGAACTGTCCATTCCGGCGGCGGAAACGGGCGGCGTTGTGGAGCCGGAATATCTGCGCAAACTCGATGAACTGCGTGCCTGGGCAGAGTCGCAGCCGGAAGTGGTCTACGCCGCGTCTTTTTCCGATGTCATCCGGCGTTTGAATCGCAACATGAATGGTGGCGATCCTGCGTATTACACCATTCCGGACAATCGTCCGCTTGCTGCGCAATATCTGCTGATGTTTGAAATGTCACTGCCATTCGGCCTGGGCCTCGACAATCTGGTATCCATGGACAAGGACGCCACGCTGTTCGCTGTTGTGCTGAAGCAGACCACCTCCAGTAATATTTTACGCTTCAAGGAAAGAATGGATGCCTGGACCCGGGCGAATTTTCCAGCCTACATGCAGGTGCCGGCCAGCGGGCTGGACGTGATGTTTGCGGGTGTGACCAAGCGCAACATTGAAAGCCTGATGAACGGCATGCTGTTTTCATTCCTGCTGATTACGCTGACCATGATCCTGGCGCTGCGATCACTGAAGTATGGTCTTTACAGCATGCTGCCCAACATCGCGCCCTGCGCCATGGCGTTTGGTTTCTGGGCGTTCATTGATGGGCATGTCGGGCTGACCGATTCGGTAGTGGCCTGTATTACGCTAGGCATCGTGGTGGACGATACGATTCATTTTCTCAGTAAGTATGTGCAGGCGCGGCGCGATGGCGGCCTGTCGGCGGAAGACGCTGTGCGCTATTCGTTGTCGAATGTGGGCGTGGCGCTGGTGGCAACGACGATGGTGCTGGTGGCGTGTTTTTCAACTCTGGTTTTTTCGCATTTTCAGCCCAGCCTGAGCATGGGACTCCTGACCTGTATTACTTTGGTGTTTGCGCTGGCGTGCGATCTGCTGTTTCTGCCGGCATTTCTGCTGCTGTTTGACCGCAGGAAGTTTCAGGCGCAGACCAGTGGAGACGCTGCGCAGGGTGTCGGGGTGGCGCCATGACCACCCCGTACCGGCTCATTCGCTTTTGAGACCCTTGCGCATCTGGGCGATTTCATCCAGCGCTTCGGGTGGAAGATTCTCGCCCTCGGAACCGCCGTAATAGAAGTACAGGTGGTTTTCGTATTCGTTCATGCATTTGAGCGAATAGTTTGCGACGTTCAGCGCCACGCATTCCTTGAGATACAGGTTGGCCAGCGACAGCTCGGTCTGTTCGCCCAGCATGCGCTCCAGAATCGCCACCAGATACAGATAGCGTGCAGCCTCGTCCGGCTGGGTGGCGGCAATGCTGCGGCGCTGCAGTTCGGCCCGCCACACCAGTGCCAGCGGGCGCCGGGTTTCATCGAATACGAATTCGTGCTTCAGACTGAAACCGTCACTGAATTCGCGGTACACATCCTTTTCCACATCAGCTTTTGCCAGGTCCTGCTTTGCAGCGATGTCAACGCCTGTCAGCCACTGGTCCAGTCGCAGTTTCAGCTCCAGATCCAGGCCGGGTATCTGCTGATAGCTGCGCAGACGGATTTTCGTTTTCTCAAAGTTCCGTTCGGTGATGAGGCTGATGTCCAGCAAGCGCTCCAGTGTTTTGCCACCCTGGATCAGCGAGGAATTCACGTCCGGTCGCTGCAGATGTTTTTCGTATCCTGCCATCGCCACGGAATAGTTGCGGATGTAGTAATTGAATTCGGCAAAGCTGAAATCGTTGGCGAAGTTTTCACGGTTCACGACAGGGGCGCTTTTGGCCGACACGCCGTCCTGGATATGGCAGCTGCTGCAGATCACGGGCGCGCCGCTCAGCAGATACTGGGCCGTGGCATAGTTGCCTGTGTTGAACAGGGTCTTGGCCTGCCGCAGCTGGCCCAGCAGACTGGTCTGCGAGATTTGTCGCAGCAGGGCGTGCTTGTTCAGCAGGCGGGGTTCGGCTTCCATCGAGGCAATCAGCTGGTCCAGTTGCCGGAGGATGAAGTCGCGGTTCTTGGCATCGCGAAACTGGGTGTCGTTATAAACGAACGGAATCAGCAGGGACATGGCGCTGCCGGCTTTCTGCATTTCCTGGTTGATATCTTCGGCCAGGACGGGCAGGGGAGCCATCAGGGCGACGCAGGTGGAAATGACCTGCCAGTGGCGTTTGATGCGGAGCATGAAAGTTCCTTGTTCAGGGTAGCGGGAATTGATTGAAGAATTATCAGCTATTTATCGATCGGAAAAGAGGCCAATATCAATAATTGCTGAGAAAACCAGCGGCCTGGCCTATAGTTAAAACAGTCGGTTCACAGGGACATAGAACGATGAAAGCAGCTGGTCTGGAACGGGTACACATGTTACAGGGCGTTCCCACCTTCGGTGGCATCAATGATTCCGTCCTGTCCTATCTCCTGCGCGAGTCGCGCACCATCAATCTGCCGGCGGGCACCCTGATCTTCTCCGAGGGCGAATATACCGCGTCGATGTTCATCATTGAAGACGGCGAGGTTGCGATTTACAAACGCAAGGAAGGTCGCGACTGTGTCATGGCGATTCTGGGTGAGGGCGACTGCCTGGGGGAAATGGCGCTGTTCGACTACATGCCCCGCAGCGCATCGGCCATCGCCAACACGGATTGCCGTCTGATTGAAATCACATCCCAGAATCTGTATGGCGTCTACCAGATGGACATGGAGCAGTTCACGCTGATCCAGATGAATCTGGGGCGGGAAATTGCCCGACGCCTGCGCCGCGCTGACGATCTCTGCGGCAAGTGCCCGTTGCGCACGGACGTCGAAGTCAAAACCTACCGGCAGTATCAATAACCATGGCAGCGAACAATCCGGGCAAATCGCTGGTGGTGCCGTCGCGCAGGCTGGAATTCCTGGCGCCGCTGCGCTGGTTGCAGCTGGGCTGGCAGGACTATCGCAAGGCAACGCGGCTGAGCATCGAATACGGGCTTTTTTTCGCGCTGGGCGGCCTGGTGTTGACGGTTTTGATCGTGTTCTTTGCCGAGAAGATATTTCTGTTCAGCCTGGGCGGCCTGTTTGTGCTGCTGGGTCCACTGCTTGCTTTCGGTCTTTATGACATCAGCCGGCAGCTGCAGCGGGGCGAGGAGCCCACCCTGCGCCATTCCATCAACCAGATCCGCAACAGTGCGCCCAACCAGTGGGTGTTTGCAGTGGTGGTGATCGTGATCGGACTGGTCTGGATGCGGGCCGCCACCATCATTCACATTTTCTACCCGGATGATCCCGAGCCGGCGCTGGAAGAACTGCTGACCTTCTTTGCCATCGGCACCGGTGCCGGCGCCTTCTTTGCCGGGCTGGTGTTTGGCATCAGCGCCTTTTCCCTGCCGATGATGGTGGATCGCAATGTGGATGCGATCACGGCCGGGCTGTCGAGCCTGAACGCCGTGATGAGCAATTCAATGGTGGCGATTTTCTGGGGTTTCCTCATTGTGCTGCTGGTATTGCTGGGGTTTGCCACCTGCTATCTGGGGCTGATTCTGGTGCTGCCATTGATCGGCTACGCCACCTGGCACGGATACCGCGACACGTTTTCAGTGGCCGTCAATCAGGGCCCGCCCGCCTCAGGCTAGTTTTCTTCCTGCCAGAATGTAGTTCACCGCCATGGAGCGCTGCAGCGCGAATGTTCTGCGCCACGGATTGGTGCGAATGCCGCTGCGCCAGAAGCAGTTCACACCGGAATCGGCCAGCAGCATTTCCAGCTCAATCGGCTTCACAAACTTGTGCCACTGGTGTGTGCCTTTCGGCAGCAGTTTCAGGATGTATTCCGCGCCTACAATCGCAAACAGAAAACTCAGCGGCGTGCGGTTGAGGGTGGACGCCACCGTGACGCCGCCGGGTTTCAGCCGCGCGTAGCAGGCGCGCATGAACGCTGGCAGATCGCCCACATGCTCCACCACTTCCATGTTGAAGATCAGGTCGAATTCTTCGGTCAGGGTCGTGACATCCTGTACCTGGTAATCGATTGTCAGCCCGGATTTTGCCGCGTGTTCCTGCGCGATGCGGATATTGCGTTCCGCCAGATCGATGCCGGTGACCTGCGCCCCCAGCCTCGCCAGCGTTTCCGAAAGAATGCCACCGCCGCAGCCGATGTCGAGCACCCGCAGGCCGGCAAACGGCTCTGCCTGTGTGCGGTCGATGACGCCCTCGTGCTGCAGCACATCCAGGATCACTTCCACGCGAAAGCGGTTCAGGTAATGCAGCGTCCACATGGGACCGGATTCGTCCCACCACATCGAGGCCAGGGCATTGAAACGCGCAATCTCGGCGTGATCGGCCGTGGGGCGGGCCTCCATCAGCGCACAACCCGGTAGCAGGGTTTGTAAGGGCCTTCGCCGATCTTCATCCGGTTCTGCTCCACGAATGTGCGCAGCAGCTGGTCCAGTGGCTCCATGATGTCCGGATCGCCTTCCAGCTCGAACGGGCCTTTCTCGCGGATCAGCTTGATGCCGTGCTCCTTCACGTTGCCGGCCACGATGCCGGAAAACGCGCGGCGCAGATTGGCGGCCAGCAGATGCACCGGCTGGTCCTTGTGCAGGTTCAGCTTGCGCATGGACTCATGGTTGGGCTCGAACGGGAACTGCAGTTCCTTCGGCACATTCAGCTTCCAGTTGAAGTAGAACGCATCCTTGTGCTTGCGGCGGAACTGGAACACTTCCTCGGAACCGGCCTTGACCCTGCGCGCCACTTCCGCCGCATCGCCTACGATGATTTCGTAACGCGACTGCGCCTTTTCACCCAGCGTATCGACGATGAAGCGGTTGATGGTGTCGAAATAGTTGCGGCTGGTTTCGCCGGCCGCAAAGATCAGCGGGAACGGCATGCGCTGGTTGGACGGGTGCAGCAACAGGCCCAGGATATAGAGGATTTCCTCCGCCGTGCCGACGCCGCCAGGAAACACGATGATGCCGTGGCCGGTGCGCACGAACGCTTCCAGACGCTTTTCGATGTCCGGCATGATCACCAGTTCGTTCACGATCGGGTTGGGGGATTCCGCCGCGATGATGCCTGGCTCGGTGATGCCGATGTAGCGCCGGTTCTGGATATGCTGCTTGGAGTGGCCGATGGTCGCGCCTTTCATGGGGCCTTTCATGGCGCCGGGTCCGCAGCCGGTGATGATGTTCATGTCGCGCAGGCCCAGTTCATAGCCCACTTTCTTGGTGAAGTCGTATTCCTCGCGGCTGATGGAGTGGCCGCCCCAGCACACAATCAAGGGGCTGAATTCCGCCTTGTGCAGGATGTTGGCGTTGCGCAGGATGTGGAAAACCGCGTCGGTGATGCCCTTGCCGGAGTTCAGGTTGAAGCGGTTGGTGTTGCGGATTTCATTGGTCACATAAATGACATCGCGCAGCACGGAGAACAGCTGCTCGCGGATACCGCGAATCATGCGGCCGTCAACGAAGGCGCTGGCGGGGGCGTGCAGCAATTGCAGCTTGATGCCACGGGACTGGCGGATGAAACGGATGTCGAAATCCTTGAACTCTTCCAGGATCTCGGCGGTGTTGTCGTTGACGTTGCCGGTGTTCAGCACCGCCAGGGCGCAGCGGCGGAAGATGCGGAACAGGTTGGGGTCGGTGCGGCGCACCAGTTGGTCCACTTCCGACGGGGAAAGCAGTTCCAGCGAGGCTTCCGGAGAAACCGTTACGCAGTCGATCTTGGGTGTCATGGCAGGCGGGGTTCCTTGTTTTCTAAGGCGTCCATTAAAAACGCGGATGCAGTAAACGCTTAATTATTTTACGATTATCGCTTCTGATCCGGTAACTATAGCAGACCGGACGCACAGAACGATTTCAGGCTGCCTGCCGCTGGCGAGGGGCCGCATCTCAAAGGGAGTACCCGGTGGAAACCATCCAGACCATTGCAACCCAGCCTTTCAAGGATCAAAAACCCGGCACTTCCGGCCTGCGCAAGAAGGTGCGCGTATTCCAGCAGCCTCATTATCTGGCTAACTTTGTCCAGGCCATCATGAATGCCCTGCCCGTGCAGAACCGGCAACGGCTGGTGGTGGGGGGCGACGGACGCTTCTTCAACCGCGACGCCATCCAGATCATCCTGGAAATCCTGGTGGCGAACGGTGTAAAGGAAATCCTGGTGGGCGAGGGTGGCATCCTGTCCACGCCGGCGGTGTCCAACCTGATCCGGCAATACAAGGCAGATGGTGGCATTGTCCTGTCCGCCAGCCATAATCCCGGTGGCCCGGACGAGGATTTCGGCATCAAGTTCAACAATGCCAGCGGGGCGCCGGCGCCGGAGTCGGTGACCGAGCGCATCTTCCAGGAAACCCTGTCCATTGCCCATTACCAGCGCTATCCGCTGCCGGCGATTGAACTGAAGGCCGGTCAGGAGTACCGCGCTGGCAGCAGCCGGATCCGCATTCTCGACAGCGTGGATGATTACGCCGGCCTGATGACCCGCCTGTTCGATTTCGACCGTCTGCAGCATGCGATCCGCCAGCGCAAGGTCAGCCTGACCTTTGACGCAATGCACGCCGTGACCGGCCCTTACGCCAGCCGCATTTTCCACGACATGCTGGAACTGCCGAAAGATCTGCTGCGCAACGTGCAGCCGCTGGAGGATTTCGGCGGTGGCCATCCGGACCCGAACCGCGTCTATGCCCACGACCTGTGGGACGCCATGATGAGCGATTCCGCGCCGGAACTGGGTGCAGCCTCTGACGGCGACGGCGACCGCAACATGATCATGGGCCGGCAGGCGTTCGTCAGTCCCAGCGACAGCCTGGCCCTCATCGCCGAGCATCACCGCTGCATTCCCCAGTTCCGTTCCGGTCTGGTGGGGGTGGCGCGCTCCATGCCCACCAGCACCGCCATCGACCGGGTGGCGGCGCACCTCAATATCCCCTGTTATGAAACCCCCACCGGCTGGAAGTTTTTCGGCAACCTGCTGGACGCGGGCAAGGTGCGGCTGTGCGGCGAGGAAAGTTTTGGCACCAGCGGCGACCATGTGCGGGAAAAGGATGGCGTCTGGGCCGTGCTGTGCTGGCTGAGCATTCTGGTGGAAACCGGTCTGCCGGTGAACGAACTGCTGCAGCGCCACTGGCAGGCGTTTGGTCGCAGCTATTATTGTCGCCACGACTATGACGGGCTGGACGCCAGCGCCGCCGACAGCGTGATGAAAGGCATTCTGGCGCAGGCCGATGCCATCCGTGGCAAAACCTTCGGCTCCGGCATGATCGAGCAGGTGGATTCCTTCACCTATGAAGATCCGGTGGACGGCAGTGTGTCGCGTAACCAGGGCGTGCGCCTGCTGTTCGATAATGGCTCCCGCATCATGTATCGCCTCTCCGGCACCGGTACCGACAGTGCCACCCTGCGGGTCTATCTGGAGCAGCTGGAAACCCGGCGCGACCGTCTGGCCCAGGATGCCATCGAGTTCAACACGGCGATGGGACGCTTTGCCCATGAAGTCGCGCGGATCGAGGCCCTGACCGGTGCAAAAGGCCCTTCCGTGCTGACCTGAGCATCAGTCACGTAACCCGGCCTGCGCTTGACTGCCCAGGCCGCATTCAACAGAATCCCTGACTTTCCAACGCAACCCTGTCAGCAACCCTGACTGCAACCCTGGAAGTGGAAATGAACACAGCCAACCTGTCTCTCGCGGAACTGGACTATCAAATGTATTGCCACGCCTGCGCCGTCACCGGCCAGACCGCCTCGCGCCAGGCGTTCGATCAGGGTTACGGCAAGGGCCAGTTCCAGTTCCACCAGGACAAGGCCCTGCTGGCGGACCTGCTGGAAACCTACCGCATCAACGTGCAGTTCCTGGCGGAAGAGTGGCTGGCCTCGAACGACCGCGCCAGCGCCTGGGGTGCCACGCCCATCGAAGCGGCCTGCCGGCTGGTGCTGGTGCTCAAGGCCAAATAATCCCGACTACAGACATAAGGTGGCGCGATGAATCCCTCCCTGAAATTCCAGCTGGCCGACAACGAAATCGCCATCCTGACCCTGAATCGCCCGGACCTGCGCAACGCCATCGATGAGGACATGATCGACGGCATCGAGCGGGCGGTGCAGAAAATCAATAATGAAGACAACGTGAAAGTGGTTGTTCTCACTGGCGCCGGCCCGGCGTTTTGCGCCGGCGGCAACGTCAAGGACATGCAGGCCAAAACCAACATCTTCGGCGGCAGCCCGGCCCAGATCCGCACCAATTACCAGCGCCATATCCAGCGCATTCCCCTGGCCCTGGCGGACCTGCGGGTGCCGGCCATCGCGGCGGTGAACGGCGCGGCCTACGGCGCCGGCTGCGACATGACCCTGATGTGCGACATGCGCATCGCCTCGGAACAGGCCACTTTCGCCGAGAGCTTCATCAAGCTGGGTCTGATTCCCGGTGACGGCGGCGCCTGGTTCCTGCCCCGCGCGGTGGGCCGGGCGCGGGCGGCGGAAATGAGTTTCACCGGCGACCCGATCGATGCCAAAACCGCTTTGGAATGGGGGCTGGTGAATCGGGTTGTGGCAGCGGAGGACCTGTTGCCCGCCGCCCTGGACCTGGCCCGTCGCATCGCCCGCAACCCCACCCATGCCATCCGCATGACCAAACAGCTGTTGAAGGAAAGCGAGCGCCAGTCACTGGCCAGCCTGCTGGAACTGTCCGCCGGCCTGCAGTCCATTGCCCACTTCACCCGCGACCACGAGGAAGCGGTCAACGCCTTCCTCGAGAAGCGCGCTCCCGTCTTTACCGGCGAATGACCGGGCCGGGGTGGCCAATACGCCCCGATTACGCCCCGGTAATCCCCCTGCAAGCCGCGCCGCAGCCGCTATACTTGCCAGAGTATGAAGGTTTTGCTGCGCGATTTTGCTAGGGGGAGTGAGTGACTAATCCGGCACTCAGAATTCAAATGCTACGCAAGCTGTGGGTGCACCTGACACCCCGCGAGATGTTTGGCCTGACGCCGCCTGACCAGGTGCAGCGTTCCGGTCAGACCCTGGGGGAAGTCCGGCGCCGCGAGCTGGCCAATCTGCTGGGAATCGAGCGGCAGCTGCATGAACTGCGGCGCGGACACGCCAGCCTGGATGCCGCCGGCAAGGTCATCAAGTCCGCCGAGATCCGCGACATCCGCGAAGTGAAGTTTTCCTCCATCATCGAAGCCGCGCAGGAACAGGAAGTGCGCAGCGAGGTGCTGCCCGATCTGGTGAAAATGCTGGATAACGCCGAGGAAATTGCCCGCTACGACGCGCTGGAGCGTCTGCTGCGCCTGCAGAAACTCTACCTGCTCACCGAGCGCATCATTCTCAGCCTGGATATCGAGGACATCGACACCGGTGCCATCGACCGGCGCTGGTTCAATCGCTGGAAACTCAACGCCTGTGAGATCTCCAATGGCGCGCTGCAGCAGCTGTGGGCGCGCATCCTGGTGCGTGAGCTGCGCATGCCGGGCAGCACCAGTCTGAAGGCACTGGAATACCTGTCCTTTTTCACGCTGGAAGATGCCGAGAACCTGAATCGTCTTGCCTCCTGGGCCTTCGGTGATTTCGTTTACCGCAGTGCCCTGCATGCCCTGCCGGACCATTTCGACACCAGCCAGCTGGAGCGGCAGGAGGAGCAGGGCATCCTGCGCGGCGTGTTCGGCAAGGTGCTGGCCAAAACCCTGCCCAGCGACCGCCCTGACACCTTCCTGTGCCGTTTGCTGCTGGCGGATCGCTGTCTGACCATTACCTCGGCGCAGCCGCGTACCGAACTGCATGTGCCGGCCTACATGATTACCACGGTGGGGCGCGAGCTGCTCAGCCTGGTGGCACCGCCGGCTGATCAGGATTATCTGGAGCTGGTCATGCAGGATCTGCACGCACGCGGCATGCTGGTGCGCATCAGTGACGCAGCCCGCGACCATTCCAGCGCCCGGACCGGCTGAGACAGATTCCTGGCATAAGTCCCTTTATTTCTTCTGATTTTGTCTAAACTTGGTTTAAGAAGCCGGCTGCATTAATGATTTGAACCAACGGGTGGCAGTGTGGAAAAGCGGAAATTCCCCAGGCAGGGGTTGGGGCTTGAAGCCATTTACGTCATCGGGAATGACGGTGGCAACAACTGCATCATTCAGGATTTCAGCAAGGACGGGCTGTTCCTTACCTACGGCGACGATGAGCAGTTCCTGCAGCTGAAGCTGCGGCGCGTCGAACCCAATGCGGTGCTCGACCTGGTGCTGCAGCAGGGAGCGCGCCAGATCACGATCGAAACGCGCATTGTCCATTTCAACGACGGTGGCATCGGTGTCACCTTCACCGGCGACAAGATTCGCAGCTACCAGATGCTGCAGGATGCCCGCCAGCAGGACGATGCCGCATCCCAGGACGTGACACGGCAATTCGTCGGCGACCAGCGCGTGTCGGATGAAAGCCGCAAGCTCAAGATTCTCAATGCCTGCAATGATCAACTGAAGGCCTTCATGGATGAAGTGTTGCCGGAATATTTCAATGTGCTGGACGACACGCTGCTCAAGGAAGCCAGGAACCAGAAATCCGACTCCGCCCAGCATCCCTATTTCGATGCGATTGGTCACTACAAGCGCGGGCGCAAAAAGCTGACGGAAACCATCATCGGCAAACTGGTGTCGGATGCGCAGGATATCGTGCACGGACGCTACAAGGCGTCTGCTGCCGCGAGTGTGAAGCCGGATGCGGCCAGTGGTTTGACACTGGTGGAGAAAAGCGAATTTGAAGACTGGCTGATTGTGCGCGTGGTGGTGTCGCGGGCAGAACTGCAATTGCGTGATCCGCTGATTGAACTGCAGCTGCGTCTGGACGCGGCGTTCGGCAAGGACGATGGCAACCGTCTCGTCAATCCCTATTCTCCCGCCGCTATTGCACAGTCGTATCACGCGAGCATCCGTAACCTGAAACTGACCTCGGCGCTGGAACGTCTGGTGTTCAAGGTGTATCAGGAAATCGTACTGAACAACCTGCCGCGCCTGTACAAATCGCTGAACAGCACATTTGTGAAATTCGGTGTGCTGCCGGATATCGATGTGACCCGCTATCTGGCGGCCGAAGCGATGAAAAAGCACAAGGCTACCAATCCGGCACAACCCCGGCCGGCGGCACCCGCAACTGAAGTGAAAAAAAATGCGGCCGCCAGCGAGCCGCCAGCAGCGTCTGCATCCCCCAATACATCGCCTGCGCCCACTGCCGCGCTGGCTGAATCATTGCCACCGGTTGCCGAACCTGCCCGTGCGGCCGCCGGTGCGATCCCGTCTTCGTACACCGCGCTGCGTGAAAGTCTGGAACGTGCGCGCAACGCCTATTTCACAGCGTCACGGTTGATGAATGTGCATCGCCGCATGGAACAGGATGGCGCCGGACAGATGCGTCAGGCGGACACCACATTGCAACCGCTGCCGCCATCGCAACCGGTCTTTCAGGCGATTTCCGATATCCAGCACCAGCTGCTCGACAACAGCATCAATCTGAATGCGCCGGGTTCGCTTACCCACTATCTGGCCCAGGCGTCCGGCGTCACGGTAGCGCAGTTGCCGCCGGAAGAGGCGGACTCCGCTGACATGGTGGAAAACCTGTTCAGCAATATCGTCGATCATCAACGCATTCTCACTGATCTGAAGCCGGAGCTGCGCAAGCTGGAAGTTCCGATCCTGCGGGTACTCCTGCAGGACCCCAAACTGTTTTCTGTGGAATATCACCCGGCGCGCCAGATGGTGAACTATGTGGCGCTGCTGGCAGACCGCGACAGCGTCAACATTGCCGCGAACCGTCCCGCGATTGTCGACAGCATACGTACCGTGCTGGAGTCGCCTGCCGACAGCAACGAAGGCTTCACTGTTGCGCTGGAAAAACTCGACAAGCTGGTGGAGCGGGAAAAGAAAATCATCGAGCGCAATGTCGCGCGGGTAACTGAAGCCTGCGAGGGTCAGCAGCGGATCAAGCTGGGTAACCAGCGCGTCGAACGCGAACTGGCGCGGCGTTTTGATGGCCTGCTAATTCCGAAAGCGGTGAACGATCTGATCCAGTTCGGCTGGAAGGATTTGATGCGGCTGTGCTATTTCCGCGAAGGTGTTGACAGTCGTGCCTGGGAAATGACGCTGGTAGTAGTGGATCAGCTGATCGTGCGCCTGGTGCCCGGACACTATGATGAAGCGTCAATCCTGTTCAAGGTGGAAGAACTGGTGAAGCTGATCCGCAAGGGGCTGTCAAAAGTTCCCGCCGGCAAGCACCAGCACGACGCCGTGACCGATACGCTGGAAAAAATGCTGAAGCACGGCGTTCCAGCAGACGCCGAATGGGTGACCTATGTTCCGGCGCAAACCGGGTCCGACGATGCGGCCAACAGCCAGGCGGAAGCAGAGGAAGAAGACAAGACACTGCAACGCTGGATCAAGCGCGCACGCACCCTGAAAGAAGGGCAGTGGCTGGAATTCGACGCGTTGTCCGAATCATCCCATCTGTATCAGGTGGCCTGGGTTGCGGAAATGCAGGCCCGTTTCGTATTTGTGAATCATCACGGCATGAAGGTCGCGGATCTGGCGCTGGAAGAGGTCGCATCCAGATTGAAATCCGGCGACATAGTGGTGCTGAGCGATGCCAGTCTGCCGGCGGTCGAAAAAGGTCTGGATTCACTGGTGCAGAAAATCTATGACCAGCTGGCATTCGAATCTGCTCATGACCAGCTGACAGGCCTGAAAACGCGCAAGGAATTCGAACGCTGTCTGGCCCAGGCGGTGGCGCGGGCAAAACGCAATTCGCAGTATTACGTGCTGATCTATATGGATCTGCTGCAGTTCAAGATCGTGAACAACACCTGCGGATATGAAGCGGGCGACAATCTGCTCAGGGAAATCGGTGAACGCATTCGCAGCGTGCTGAGCGGTGAGATGTTGGCCGGACGTATCGGCGGCAATGAATTTGCGATACTGGCGCCGGTCGACTCCGAGCGCAAAGGGTTCCTGCTGGCCACTGAACTGCGTACGGCGGTTGAGGAAAAACGCTTTACCGTTGGCAACCAGAGTTTCGTTATCGAAACTGTCATGTCGCTGGTAGGTTTCGATTCCCGGAATGATCAGGTGCTGGAACTGCTGCGTTCGGTGGAATCGTCCGCAGTCATTACGAAGAAATCAGGGCATAAGGAAATCCAGGTGGTACAGCCTGGCGATTCCCGGATTGAGGAGCGCGACGAGGTCATGGGCTGGGTGGCACGCATCAACCGCGCGCTGGATCAGAACACCCTGAAATTGCGCTGCCAGAAAATTGCGCCGATCGATTCCGCTTCCGGCAGTCTGCCGCACTATGAAATTCTGCTTACGGTGGTGGATGAAAAAGGTGAGCATCTGCCGCCGGCTGATTTCATTCGTGCAGCGGAAGAATACAGCCGTATGGGTGCGGTGGATCGCTGGGTGATTGAGACCGTTTTGCGCTGGATGGTGACGAACCGGTCCCAGCTGGACAAGATGGGTGGCTTCTCCATCAACCTGTCCGGCCACTCCATGAACGACGATTCATTCCTGGATTTCATGTTCGAGAATCTGGTGCGGTATGAAGTGCCGCGGGACAAATTGATCTTTGAGGTCACGGAAACGACGGCGGTGGCCAATCTGGAGGACGCAGCGGATTTCATCAGCGAAATGCGCAGTATCGGTTGCCGCTTCTCGCTGGATGATTTCGGTGCCGGCCAATCCTCCTATGCCTATCTGAAACGCCTGCCCGTGGATTTCATCAAGATCGATGGTGCTTTCGTGAAAAACATCGCCAGCGATGATGTGGATTATGCATTGGTAAAATCGATCACAGAAATGGGGCACTTCCTCAACAAGAAAATCATCGCTGAATACGTATCGGATGCCGATATCATGGAAGTGGTTTCAGATATCGGGGTGGATTACGCACAGGGCTTTTTTCTCGGCAAGCCGCAATTCATTGAAGAACTTGCGTTTGGTGCAAAATGATGGATTTCAGGGAATACCGGCGCCACGATGCAACCGCGCTGGCGCAGCGGGTGCAACAAGGTGAAGTCACAGCCTCGGAACTGCTTGAGTGTGCCATTGCGCGGGCGCAACAGATCAATCCGTCGATCAACGCGATCGTCACGCCCATGTATGGCAATGCGCGTCGCTATGTAAATTCGCGTTCACTGCAAGGTCCATTTGCAGGTGTCCCTATTGTGCTGAAAGACCTGCTGGCGGCTTTTGCCGGCGTGCCAATGAGTAACGGTTCGCGGGCTTTTCGCTACAACCTGTCGTCACATCATTCCACGGTAGTGCAGCGGTTGTGTGACAGTGGAATGGTGATAGTGGGAAAAACCAATACGCCGGAACTGGGCTTGCTCGGCACTACTGAAAACCGCGAGTTTGGCCCCACGCGCAATCCCTGGGATCCTGCCCGCAGCGCCGGTGGCTCCAGTGGTGGCACGGCCGCCGCTGTTGCTGCCGGCATTGTGCCAATCGGATCGGCCGGAGACGGCGGTGGTTCCATCCGGATTCCTGCTGCGTGTTGCGGTCTTTTTGGTTTGAAGCCGGGCAGGGCAGTAGTGCCGACCGGCCCGGATTATGGCGAAGTGTGGGACGGCGCAGTCAGCGAACATGTCCTCACGCGCAGCGTGCGCGATTCTGCTGCAGTTCTCGATCTTCTTGCCGGTCCGGATGCAGCTTCCCATGTTGCCTTGCCGAAGCTGCAGCAAACCTATCTGTCTGCGCTGGATGAACCGCTTCCCAGGTTACGCATTGCATTCAGCAGCCAGTCGCCGGTCGGAGGAGCGGTGGATGTGGAATGCCGTGATGCCGTTGAAAAAGTGGCGCAGATGCTGACAGATCTTGGACATGACGTGGAGGAAGCTGCGCCGGAAATCGATGCCACCCGCCTGGTGAAAGCCTACGCCGATATTTATCTGGCGCATGTCACTGCCGACATTGCCCAGGTGGAAAAAAAGATGGGGCGCCGCTTCGTCCAGCAGAATTTTGAACCGTCCAATCTGTTTATTGCTCGCCTGGGACGACGCTTCAGCGCAGCAGATTTCGTGCAGTCGCGTTTGTATTGGGTGGAGTTGCGCAGACAGCTGGCAGCATTTCATTCGCGCTACGATTGTTGGCTCACACCCGTGCTGGCAGCGCCTCCCTACAAACTCGGTGAAATGCGTTCCTCCCGGCTGGAGGAAATGGCGGTCGATCTGCTCAATCACACTGGGCTGCACCGATTGGTGCCGCTGGAACTCTATTATCAGCTGACGCTGGAGCAGATGCGGAAAGTACCGTTTACCCAGATTGCCAATCTGACCGGTCAACCTGCCATGTCAGTTCCACTCATGACCAGCAAAACAGGTTTGCCGATAGGCGTGCAGTTTGTCGGTCCGGTTGCATCCGAACACCGGCTGCTGCAGCTCGCACACCAGCTTGAACAGGCACATCCCTGGTTCGAGCGCGTGCCTCAATGATGAATTGTGTCGAAGGTTTTCCTAATTGATGGCGTACTCATCAGGGTTCTGATCAATGGCGGGCAGCGATTTCTTCATTTCCGACCGGATCAGTTCCTTGAGTTTGTTTTCACTTGCAGGCCCCTGATCAATAAACGCATCCAGCATTTTTTTCACCCGCATCAGATGCCATTCAATTTCATCCAGCATCAGCGACACATCGTCAATTTCGCGATAGGCAAATGCCAGCCGTTCCTTGCGAACCTGCTGCAGAAAACGCAGATAGCCAGGATCGAGAATGCCTGAGCCGCGCACGATTCGCATAACCTGAATCAGTACGGTTTTGGCGCTGGTGAGCAGCTTGTGATTAGCGCCTTCCTTGAACAGCCCCATCACCTGCTCCAGACTGTTGAGCAGCAGTGTCAGGCGGTCGTTGTCGCGGGTCAGCTTGTCGATCTGGGCATCCAGCGATTCGTTGGTGGTGAAGGGCGATTCGTCCAGATCGGCTTCCAGCATGATCAGAATCAGTGCCTTGTAGGTATCGTAAAAATGACTTTCGCTATTAACCTGCAATAGCGGCATCAAATCACGAAGATTGCGCCCCTGCGGCAGCAGACGCTTGATAAAAACAGCAATGACACTGTCACATAGCGCGATGACCTGGCCTTCAATACTGAGCTGGTGCGAGAACTTGCCGGCGGGATAACCCGAACCATCGCAACGCTCGTGATGTTCACTTACCGCAAGAGACACGCGTGGATCCATGCCGGGAATATTATCCAGTACCTTTTTTGCGATGATTGCGTGCGCCTGAATCTGTCGCCACTCGGCTGGCGTCAGCGCATCCTTCTTGTCCACGATGGCGGGATCGATGTGCATCATGCCAATGTCATGACTGAGCGCAGCGAGAAAGCAGGTTTCAATCTGTTGCTGCGACAGTTTCATGTTGCGCGAAATGACAACGGCAAGCCAGGCAGACGCCACCGTCTGCCGGTAAAGCGGTTCCATCTGTTCCTTGAGAACAGTCAGCTTCTGCTTGAGGATGCTGTACTTCGCGTAGGTGGCGCAGAGCTGCCTGATGTTGGTATCGATTTCCAGATTCTGGTGGACCAGCTGGATCTTGGGATACTTCTGCAGGATCCCTGTCAGATCCTGATGCAGATCTCCTGCACCCAGGCTGTTACTGATGTCGACGGATGTTTCAATAGGCTTGATGAGTTTGAAACGAATGATCTTGTCAGCCATTCGCTCATTGATGGCGGTGCCCTTCTTTACGAGCAGCATGCCCTGCTCATTGAAGATGTCTTCGGAGGCGACAATTTCCTTTTTTTCACCGAGTTGGGTCAGCCGTTGCGCGTACGCGGTATCGTGCAAGGGATCGAATTCAGCCATTTTCGGTATACTGCAAAAAGGGAGGATTTTTTTACTCTAGCCGCTTTAAACTTAGTTGGTAAAATACAAATTCGCAATCAATCCGATTGATTAAATTGACAAATCTCCCGGGGTAGCGGTGTCAGCTTGTCGACGCGGGCAAGGGCTGTGTCATTCAGCTCAGCCAAGCAATTGATCGTGCAGGGATCCGGGTGCAGACCAAAGCGTCCCCCTATCCAAATCCATTTTCTCCGTATTGATCTTTTCAGAGTCATGAATATGCAGTCACCGGCCGTGCAATTTGACCTTCGTCCAATCAACCAGCTGTTGCAGCAGCAGTTGCCGGGGGGCAGCGTGGTGCTCACGGAGCTGCCACGCTGCCGGCCGCTCAAGCTGTTTCTGCTGCAGAGTGAATTCAACGACAGGGATCTGGATCAGTCGACCATCGAACGCATTTCGGATGATCCCCCTTACTGGATATTCTGCTGGGCCAGCGGATATGCACTGGCGCAACACCTCATGGATGGAAAGCTGGATGTGGCAGGTAAATGCGTGGTCGATTTCGGTGCGGGTTCGGGTGTTGTAGCCATTGCCGCTGCCTTGCAGGGAGCTGCAGAGGTGGTAACGTGTGAAATCGATCCGCTTGCCAACAGGTTGATTGCGCTGAATGCCCAGGCGAATGGAGTGACGTTGCGGCAGTGTTGCTCGCTGGATGAAATCGGCTGTCGCATCGATCTTCTGCTGGCGGCTGATGTGCTCTATGAAAAGCAGAATCTGCACTTTCTCGATCTGTTTTTGCAGCATGCCGATCATGTGCTGGTGGCCGATTCACGCCAGAAAAAGCTGCAGCATCCGGATTATGTTCAGGCTGGGAGCTGCCTGACGACGTCGTATCCGGATTTTGGTGAATCGCTCGAGTTCAATGATGTGCGATTTTATGAGGCGAAGAAAAACTGAATGGAGCTGACCGCCCCGCGCGAATGGCAGCGGGGCGGTGCAAGGAAAAATTCAGAACCAGATCATCATGCCCAGCATGGCGCCTTCCTCGATGTTGGCATCGTTGCCCAGCTCATCTTCCAGTTCCGCGCGACGATAGCCGGCATAAACCCACGCCTGTTCAATGATCCGGTACTGAACGCGGGCAGAAAAATCGATAAAGTTTTCGATCTCGTCAAACGTCAGCACATCGGGCGCGTAATACAGGTCGCCACGCAGGCTGAGATTGGGCACCGATGGAATGTCCCAGTTCAGGAAGCCGCCCAGTCCAAGTGCTTTGCCGTCGGCACCCAGTGTTTCTGAATCAATGTAGTAGGCGCGACCACCAAGGCCCGCCAGCAGACCGGTTTCCTTGTTGACGCTGTCGGCGACGAACAGGCTGGCATAGAAAAGATCGCCGTCATCCTTGTGGTGAATGGTGCCGGCTCCAACATTGAGTTCCGATTTGGGAATCTGTGTGCTGTAGTCGAGGGCAAAGGCGTCATCATTGATACCAAGATCGAGTGTATGCGCCTGTACGTTTGCAGCGCAGGCAAGCGTCGCGATGGCCGACAGTTTCTTCAGGGTGCTTGGGATGCGGGGCATGTTCGGGTTCCTGGTCAAAAAAGTTCGTGAGAGGGGTGGGGAGCATTATCAGTTGCTTTCACGGGCCAGGCAACAAATCTGGCAATTTTTCAATCAGTTAGATGTGTGCTGCCGGGAAAGTTCGATTCAGCGGCAGGAAGGACTTTAATAATCCTTTCGGCATGGACAAACACGATTAGGATGCGGCGCAAACAACCCGGTATCAGTCGGCAAAATTACCTTTTTGGCGGCCCCAACTTTGCCTTGTAAGCTTATAATTTTTCACAAATAATGATCAAAATTTCATACATGGTCTATAGTTTAGCCAGTCATGCGGGACGAAAATCCCCGTCGTTTTCTGTTAACCGCCAGTCAGCTTGTCATAGGGACTATGATTCACGACTTCGCCACATTGCCACGGTCGCCCCGACAACCTCTTCGCACTGAGCCTGCGCCTCCCAGGCCACGCCGGATCGGTCGGATCATTCTGCTGGCCATTTTTCTGTCTGCCATTGGTATCTGGAAGGTGCTGACTCCGTCCTCGGCACCGGAGCCCGATTTTGTGCCCGGCGCCAGCGAATCCCGGGAATATCAGGCGGCCATGGAGGCGGAAGCGCTTGAAGCCGGCAAGGAAGCCAGACAGCAAGCCCCAAAATCCGGACAGAAAGTACAGAAGGCACCGGCTGCCAAGGCGGCTCCCATTTCGGCTGAGGCACAAGCCTTCCAGGACAAGCTGAAAAATGCGCCCCAGAGTGAATCCCAGTTTGGTTTCTACGAATCGCTGTCTGGTAGTGACTGGAGTGTGCCCGTGCAGCGTGGCGTCTATATCACCGAGGAGGATCGCAAGCGTTTCGGGTACCGCTATATGCTGCAGGCAGCTTCCGTGCGGGATCTGGGGGAGGCGCAACGTCTGGTGCAGAAACTGCGGGGGTTGGGGATGGAGGCATCCCTTCAGATTGTCGATCCTCCGGGCTCGGGTTGGTATCGGGTCAACGTGGGGCCCTTTGATAACGTTTCCCGCATGAACAAGGCCGAAGACATGCTGGTCTCCCTGCGCATGATGCCGCTGAAGCGCAGGGTACCCTGAGGTGGGATTTTGATGCCCAGTCTGCTGATTACCGGTGGTGCGGGCTTTATCGGTGCCAACTTTGCACCGGCGGTACCCTTCAGATGCGCTGACAGTTCTGGATGCGCTCACCTATGCAGGGAACCGCGACAGCATCCGTGCGCTGATAGAGAGTGGTGCGGTGCATTTTGTCCACGGTGACATTCGCGACCAGACGCTGGTAGAGCGGCTGCTGCGGGATCGCGGCGTCGACATCGTCGTCCATTTTGCGGCGGAGAGTCATGTGGACCGCTCCATTTCCGGTCCGGATGCCTTTATCGAGACCAATGTCGTCGGCACGCATTCCCTTCTGAAGGCGGCGCGCCAGGTCTGGCTGGTTGAGCGCCGAGCACTTGCATCGCACCGGTTTCATCATATTTCCACGGATGAAGTATTCGGATCACTGGCGCCTGGTGATCCACCTTTCACCGAGCAAAACCAGTATCAGCCCAACTCTCCCTATTCGGCTTCGAAAGCCGCTGCGGACCATCTGGTGAGGGCCTATCACCATACCTATGGCCTCAATACCACCACCAGCAACTGCTCCAACAACTATGGCCCCTACCATTTCCCGGAAAAACTGATTCCTCTGTGTATCACCAACCTGCTGCGAGGCAAGCTGCTGCCGGTGTACGGGGACGGTGCCAATATCCGCGACTGGTTGCATGTCGAGGACCATTGCCGGGGGATCGATCTGGCGATTCGCAAGGGCAGGGCGGGGGAGACCTACAATCTTGGCGGATGCAACGAGTGGGATAATCTGGCGCTTGTTCGACTGTTGTGCAGGGAAATGGATGGGCTGTTTGCCGGCGACCGGGAGCTGGCAGATCGCTTCCCTGAGTGTCCCGCCTCGCGCGGAATGCCCTGCGAAGCTTCGATTCATTTTGTCACGGACCGGCCTGGTCATGACCGCCGGTACGCCATCAATGCGGGGCGGGCAATGGCGGAACTGGGATACAGGCCGGAGATGGCATTTACCGATGGGCTGCGGCAGACCATTCTCTGGTATTTGGCGAATGAGACTTGGTGGCAGCCACTGCTGGATCGGCGTTAGCTTGTCAGTGGGGAAAGGAGGATTACCTTCCCCCTGCTGACAGTACCGGAGGCCGGATTACAGCCGTCCGTCCACGGCAGTTTTCGGCAGCACATACTTCACGTCATAGAGTACATGGTTGGGCTTGCCCAGAGCATGGATTTTCTCGGCGCCCATCTGCCTGAACTGGTTGTGTCCCACGCACAGAATAATGGCGTCATAGGTGCCGGGTTGCGGTTCCTGTACCAGACCCAGTCCGTATTCATGCATGGCTTCTGCCGCATCCGCCCAGGGGTCGTACACGTCAATGTTGGCGTTGTACTTCTTCAGTTCATCGATGATGTCGATGGCCCGCGTGTTGCGCAGATCGGGACAGTTTTCCTTGAAGGTGAGGCCCATGACCAGAACGCGGGACTCCACCACATGGATGCGTTTCTGGGTCATCAGTTTGACCACTGACTCCGCCACGTAGATTCCCATGTTGTCATTGATCCGGCGGCCGCTCAGGATCACTTCAGGGTGGTAACCAATTTCCTGGGCCTTATGGGTCAGGTAGTAGGGATCGACACTGATGCAGTGTCCGCCCACCAGGCCGGGGCGGAATGGCAGGAAGTTCCATTTGCTTCCTGCGGCCTCCAGCACTTCCTGGGTGTCGATGCCCAGCCGGTTGAAGATAAGGGCTAGCTCGTTGATAAGGGCGATGTTGACGTCACGCTGGGTGTTTTCTATGACTTTGGCGGCTTCCGCCACCTTGATGCTGCTGGCACGGTGGGTGCCGACTTTCACAATGCGGCGATAGAGCGCATCCACATATTCAGCCACTTCCGGTGTTGAGCCCGACGTCACTTTCACAATGGAGGTGACGCGGTGCTCCTTGTCCCCCGGATTGATGCGCTCGGGGCTGTAGCCGGCAAAGAAATCCACGTTGAATTTGAGTCCGGAAATCTGCTCAATGATGGGAATGCAGGCTTCCTCGGTGCAACCGGGATAGACGGTTGATTCAAAAATAACCACGTCATCCTTGCTGATCACTTCGCCCAGCAGTCGGCTGGCCCCTTCCAGTGGCCGTAAATCAGGGCGGTGATAGCGATCGATCGGGGTGGGCACAGTGACGATGTAGACGCTGGCTTCGCGGATGTCGGCAGGGTTGCTGGTGAATTTCAGGTGTCTGGCCAGCTTGAGCTCATCGGCATCGATTTCGAGGGTGCTGTCCTTGCCTGCGCACAGTTCCTCGATACGTTCGTGCTTGATGTCAAAACCGATGGTGTCGGACTGTTTGCCGAATTCCACCGCCAGAGGCAGCCCCACATAACCAAGACCAATGACTGCTATCGTTGGATTCGCCTTCAGCGCCATGACAGTTCCTTAGCAACACGCGATTGATAAAAAGGTTGGGCAACCCGTTAATGGTAAACGATGTTTGGCAGATGCAAACGCGGGAAGCTCAATAATTTCCAGCGTAATCTTATGTTTGGAATGCTTAACAATAAAGCGGCAATATTAACAGTCATATTCATCATATTGCACTGATATACAACGTGATTGTGTTAAACTTGTTTACATAGGAGTCAACCACGGCTCCTGTCCTGTTTGAAAACCACCTTGACGCATGATTTAATCCAACCTTCTGTTTGTTAAAGGGATTTGGCGTGTTCCATATACGCATTTTCAAGCACTACCTGCCGTTGCAATACATTGTCCTCGCTCTGTTTGAATACTGGTTGCTGGTACTGGCTGTGTATCTTGCGGTGACGATTCGCCTGCCGGAAGAAACCATCAATCCGCTGAATATTCAGGATCCCTACGTTTATCGCAGTTCTGTTTTCGCGGTTGTCATGCTGTGCTGCACGCTGTCGCTGGGCGTGTATGAATCCAAGCTGCGTGAAGGGTTCGCAGGCATGGCCGTGCGATCAGTGGTCGCATTTTTCCTGTTGGGATCGGCTGCATTGACCGTTCTCTATTACATTTTTCCGGCGCTGCCTCTGGGGCGCGGCGTGCTGTCGATAGCCGTCGTGCTTGCACTTATTTTGTGCCTGCTGGCCCGGGCCCTGTTTTTTCTGGTGGTGGATATTTCCCAGTTGCGCCGGAAAGTGCTGGTGCTGGGGGCGGGTCCCCGGGCGCTGGAAATTCTCAATAATGTCGAAGGCGGCCAGCGCCAGTCTGGTTGTCAGCTGATC
>CAZBII010000055.1:0-24328 GCA_964491665.1 uncultured Moraxellaceae bacterium | reverse complement strand
AGGGCCTGCGCGTCATCATGATGTGCGAGCTGCCGACCAACGCGCTGCTGGCGGATGACTTCCTGCAGCACTTCGACGGTTTCTCGATTGGCTCCAACGACCTGACCCAGCTGACTCTGGGTCTGGACCGCGATTCCGGCATCGTGTCGCACCTGTTCGACGAGCGTGATCCGGCGGTGAAAGCCCTGCTGAAGCGCGCTATCGAAGCCTGTAACAAGGCCGGCAAGTATGTGGGCATTTGCGGTCAGGGTCCGTCTGACCACCCGGATCTGGCCAAGTGGCTGATGGAAATCGGCATCGACAGCATCTCTCTGAACCCCGATTCCGTGCTGGACACCTGGTTCTACCTGGCGGAAAAGCACGGCTGATCCGCTTCAGCTGACAGAAATGAAGAAGGGGGCTTTCAGGCCCCCTTTCTTTTTGCCTGCCCGTTTTCTTGCACAAAAGCAGGTGTTATTTTTTGTAGAGTTCGTCCGGCGTCATCAACTGTTCGCCATCAATCACCACCTCTTTCCCTTCAAACCGGTAGAAGAAGCAGTTGCGGCGCCCGGTGTGGCAGGCCGGTCCGGTCTGGTCCACTTCAAGCAGAAGGGTGTCACCGTCACAGTCGATGCGGGCGGATTTGAGCAATTGCACCTGCCCACTGCTCTCGCCCTTGCGCCAGAAGGCATTACGCGAGCGGGACCAGTAACAGACCCGTCCGGTTTCCAGCGTCTCCTGCAGGGCCGCGGAATTCATCCAGGCCAGCATCAGCACTTCTTTCGTGTCATGTTGCTGGGCGATGGCCGGCACCAGACCGTCACTGTTGTATTTCACCTGCGCCAGCAATTCGGCGCTGGCGAGTCGGAATCCGTTCTGTTCGTGTTCGTGCTGCTTGAATGGGTTCATGGCTGAGTGGTCAACGTGGTCATATCGGAAAGTAGTTTGTATACTCATATCTTGCGTGACTGATACTGAATACACCAGCACCAAACAGGATATTGTCTTGCAAAATCAACCGGATCACATAGTCGTTTTCTTCGCTGACGTGTCAGGCAGCACACAGATGTACGAGCGGCTGGGCGACACACTGGCTCACGAATGCATCTCGGAAAGTCTTCAGCGTATTGCCGAGCAAGTCAAACGGCATAACGGACGACTGGTGGAAACCATTGGCGATGAAGCGATGGTCACCTTCAACGAACCTCTGGAGGCTGCGCGCGCTGCCTGTGCGATCCAGCAGCAGTTTGCCCGGGAACCCGTGGCGGGCAGGCAATTCGTGAAGGTGCGGATCGGTTTTCACTATGGCCCCATCGAGTTTGATAACGGTCATCCCTTCGGCGATACCGTGAATGTGGCGGCACGGGTGGTTGCGCTGTGCGAAGCCGGGCGCATCATTGCCACCCAGGCGAGCTTGGGCACGGTGAAGAGCAGCGGTGATTTTGTGCTGCGGCTTTATCAGCGCGCGCGGGTCAAAGGCAAATCAATGCCGCTGGTGACGGAGGAGATCGTCTGGGACAGTGAAGATGCCACCTCGCTGTTCAACTTTACCCAGAACACGCTGGTGAAGGCGTCCGGGCTGATGATGGACATTCTCTACAGGGGGAACCGTATTTCACTGACAACCGACCGCCCGACTTATGTGATCGGGCGCGGTACCGAGTCGGATCTGGTGATTGACAGCGCGCTGGCGTCGCGGGCCCACGCTAAACTCGAATTTCGCTGGGGTGAAGTGTATCTGGTGGATCACAGTACCAATGGCACCTATCTGAAATCGGGGCAGGGCAAGCGGGAATCGGATGGCGTGTCGGTCCGTCTGCACCGGCGCGAACTACTGCTGAAAGGAAAGGGTGAAATCGGTATCGGCACTCCCGTGGAAAATGCCAACGAGAGCTGCCTGATCCGCTTTGAAATCCACTGACCGATTTATTCAGGTGTTACGCGCCAGCTCCTGATTGATACGTTCCAGCGCCTGCGTCACTTTCTGTAATTCCTCATTGGTCACGCGGCTGATTTCAGCCAGCACATCGGCATTTTCGAGCTGCACGGCCTGTTCTTCAAAATCCGCCGGCAAGCCATTGGCAAAATCCTTTTTGATGGCATCCAGACGCTGTAGCAGTTGCTCGCGCTTGTCGGTCAGTTCTTTTTTCTTTTGCTGTAATTGCGGCACGGTCAGAGTCATGCGTTTTCCTCCACAGGTATATCTGGATTATCCCTTTGGAGGACGTAGTGCTTGTTGATCGGCATCAAACTTGTGCGGTTGCATGAATACAGCGCTGAAAGACATCAATCCAGTGAACGGAACTGACCGGGCCAGTCGCGGAAATTGAACACCTGACCATTCGATCGCACGGTGTCGATTCTGCCCAGTTCCAGATCGGCATACACCCATTGCGGCCGGTTGAATTCGCCCTGCACCAGAACACCATTATCAGGAAAACCATAATCCACCGGAGTGTAGATCCCAGCGGCGCCATTATTCACATCCACCCCTTCAGACCAGGTAGCGGTTCCCACCGTGGGCGATTGCACCACGTAGCACTGATTTTCCAGTGCGCGCGCCTGACAGCCGATGCGCACGCGATGATAGCCGGCCAGCGTGTCGGTACAGCTCGGCACGAGAATAAGACTGGCACCCATTTCCACCTGCCGGCGTGCCAGCAGCGGAAATTCGCTGTCGTAACAGATGTTGATGCCCAGTGTGCCAAAAGAAGTTTCGAACACGCGCAGGTGATCGCCCGGACTGATAAACCACTGTTCATTCTCGAAACGGGTCATTTGCAGTTTGTCCTGAAAGCCCAACAGACCTTGCGGACCGAACAGCCAGGCGCGATTGCGGTATTCAGCGTTTTCCAGGCGCACGGGAAACGTTCCCGGCACAATATGCAGATGGTTCTGGCGGGCGAGCGCATCATATAGCTGGATGAAATCGTCCCGCAGCGTCTGCAACTGTTCCAGCTGCTGCGACAAGCTTTTCTGTACCTCGGGCGCGAAGAGCGACACCAGTTCCAGGCTGGCATATTCCGGCAACAACAGCAGTTGCGCGCCATTCACAACGGCTTCCCGAATCCAGGTTTCCACCTTGATGACATATTCCTGCCAGCAGGTGAAATGGCCAATGTCGTATTGGGCTGCTGCAATGCGGATATGTTTGTCAGTCATGATGGCGCTTCCCTCAGTTGAGGCGGTGAATCCAGTAGATCATTGGTTTTGCAGTCTCTTCGTTTTCATCCAGATCTTTCCAGTGGTAGTAGGTGACCAGTTCCGGATGTTTTATGTAGCCGCGTTTTTGCCACAGGCTGTCCAGCGGTGTGTAATCGGCAGGGCGAAGGGGATGATCAACCGGACGATCCACCGCACAAAAGCAGCTGTAATCGAAACCACCAAGCGCACGCGCATGCGCTTCGCGCGCGTCGAAAAAACGCCAGCCGATTCCCAGTCCGCGATAGCGTTTCTGCAGAACAGATTCGCCACAATAGAAGACGCGATCGATGTCGTAACCATTTTCCAGCAGTGGTTGTTTGAAGGCAGCGGTTTCATGGCGCATCGGGATGGCGGTTGAGGCTCCCACGATCTGGTCGTCGTGCAGCGCCAGCACAATCACCGCTTCCGGACATTCGCTGTAAGTGCGCAGATATTTTTCCTCGTAATCCAGCGTGCCGTCGTACAGATAGGGGAAATCGCGAAAGACTTCGATGCGCAGGCGGGCGAGGGCGGGAATATAGTCCGCCAGCGCCGCACCGCTGACCGGTTTGATCACAATGGATTCTGGCGAGATGGTTGGCATGACAGGATTCCTAACGGCTGACCTGGGCGATCCAGTCGTTGAGGTTGTAGTAGTTGGTGACACGCGCAACCTTGCCATCGCGAATGTCAAAAAAGGCGCCGGCCGACAGGCGATAGGTTTGACCATTGGCGGGCGGCAAGCCTTCGTCGGTGTTGAGGTATTCGCCCAGCACGACAAATTCGGCACTGGCACGCGCGCCATCGGCGCTGGTCATGACGACGATCTCCACCAGCTTTTCCCGGTAGTTTTTATTCATGCGCTGCATGAATTCGGCGAAGGCCGCACGACCGGTTTCGCGCTGCCCCTGATTGATGTCGTGAATGACGTCGTCGGTGAGGAGATTGAGAAAGGTGTCCATGTCGCCGGCGTTGAAGGCGGCATAGTAACGTTCGATGAGTTGCTGGGTGGCCTGACGGTTCATGGAATTCCTCGGTTGGCGCGGGAGAAAATCCGATTATACGGCAAGCGTTTCCTCAGTCATCACTCAATTCCATGTGGCTCTGGCCTTTCAGTGTTCCCGAATCCTCCAGCCGGATCTTGATGCTCAGATTGTTGCGGGAGTCGGCGTGTTCCAGTGCGGTTTTCTGGCTGATTTTGCCGGCGTGATAAAGCTCCAGCAGCGCCTGGTCGAATGTCTGCATGCCACTGTCGGCATTTTTTTCCATCGCGTCGTGGATGTTGTCGATCTCGCCTTTCTGGATCAGGTCGCGGATGTAGGGCGTGGCCAGCATTACTTCCACGGCCGCTACACGTTTGCTTTGAACACCCGGCAGCAGGCGCTGTGAAATGATGGACTGCAAGTGCAGTGACAGATCCAGGAACAGCTCGGCATGCGCGGATTCGGGAAAGAAATTGACGATGCGGCGCAGAGCCTTGTTGGCATTGGCGGCGTGCAGGGTGGACAGACACAGGTGCCCGGTTTCAGCATAACTCAGCGCCTGCTGCATGGTTTCGCGGTCGCGGATTTCACCCACCATGATCACATCCGGTGCCTCACGCATCGCGCGCCGCAGCGCACTGTTGAAGGAGTGGGTGTCCACACCGACTTCACGCTGGTTCACGATGGACTGGTGATGATGATGGATATATTCGATGGGATCTTCGATCGTCAGGATGTGGCCGGATTTGTTGCGATTGCGGTGGTCGATCATGGAGGCCAGCGTGGTGGATTTGCCGGAGCCGGTTGCGCCCACCACCAGGATCAGCCCGCGTGGCAGCATGATCAGATCATTGAGCAGCGCCGGCAGACGCAGGTCGGCAATGGTGGGAATGCTGGATTTGATATAGCGCACCACCAGCGCCACCTCGCCCCGCTGCATGAACACATTCATGCGGAAGCGCCCCAGTTTTTCCACGCTGATGGCCATGTCGAGTTCGTACTCGCGCTCGAACTCCGCCCGCTGGCGATCGCTCATCACCGAATAGGCCAGGCTTTTCGCCATGCCGGGGCCCAGCACGTGCTGGGTGATATAGGCCGTCACGCCCTCGACTTTCATGCCGACCGGCGCGCCGGACGAGAAATACAGGTCCGACGCTTCGCGGTCGACCATCGCTTTCAGATAGGGCAAAAGATCCATGCTGACGCTCCCGACACAAGGATTGGGCAGGTGCCTCAATCAAGTGTATCGGGAGAACCGGCATCGGCAATTTGGCGCGCGAGGTCAGATATGGGCTGGATGTTCCTGATCCGGCTGGATCAAACCGGCGGCGCTTTTCGCTCCGGCATGGAAAACTTCCAGCATTTTCATCTGCTTTTTCAGACCGATCTCGGCCAGACGCTCATAGCCGCCCGGTACCAGCCGGTGCGCCGTATGCCAGGCAAAGCGCGGCGCAATCGTCAGCAGCGGATACCACGGCAGCACGTCCGACGGCACGCCCAGCTTGTCCAGTGTCTTTTTGCTCAGGAACAGACGGCTGATGCCGAGATGCCGGGAATGCTCGATGCGGCGGCGCAGGGACTGGAAATGCGGGTAGTGCCGGGTGAGCGGCTCGGCCGCCAGCGACTGCGCCATGATGCGGCTGGTTTCCTCGCCGCGGGGCTGGGTACTGGCGGAATGCATCAGCAGACGGATGCCTTCCGCTGTGGATTGGAACAGCCAGGGTTCCTTCACACCCATCAGCCAGGCGGCGTAACGGCCGTGATGGGCGATGGCGTCGGTCTCGCGCGTGGTCATGGGCACGCCCAGCGCGCGGGAACCCAGCCCCAGCAGCAGCGTGGTCAGGATGGTGGTCAGCATGTCGGTCTGGCTGATGGGCACCGCCAGATGCTCAAAATCCCACTGCGGCTTGCGCTGCAGGTTGCGGCGCACCAGCGCGTGAATCATGCGCACGCGGATCGTGCTTTTGAAACCGGCACCAAAACGCTCCATGCCGTTGGGGGAATAGATGTCCATCGTCCACGATTGCGTTTCAGCAAAGCGCTTGCCGGTGCCCTTGCTGAGCGCGCCCGTCATCACCAGTGGCTCGTTGAAGCCGGACAGCAGATACGCACCCATCAGGAAGAAATCCCGCGCCAGATAGTGGACGGCCTCACCGGTGGTATTCACGGCCCGCGCGCCGCGCCGCACTTCCGCCATGTCCAACCACTCGGGCTGCCGGTCGATAAGGGCGAAGAAATCCCGCAATTCCTGCGGCGCATCCGGCACGGTTTCAATGCCGTGATCCAGCGCCTGGTCGAACATCGCCTTGGCCTGGCGGGGACCGAAGCGGAACAGCCAGTCCACCACGCGATCCATCGGCTCGTCGCCTTCCGAGAGCCCCTGCACCATCTCTTCCCACAGGTCATGGTCCATGCGGACCGGACCGCCCAGCACCTTTTCCATCAACCAGACCGGCATCTGCGGCGGCAACAGGCTGTAAATGAAGGGGGGAATGCCATTGGCGGGGAAGGGCGGCACGCGGCCCGGAACGGGATGGCGTTGCTCGAGGTTTTCAGCGGCGGTCATGATCTGCTCCTGGGTGACTTGATTAAAAGTTGGCCTTGCTGGAGTCAGACCTTAATGCGATTATTTAGTCGTATTCAAGTCGCAACAGGGTTTTCAGATGCGCAAGAAACCGGTCCAGAAGCGCTCCCGCCTGATGGTGGACAGCATTATCGAGGCGACAGGAAAAGTCATTGCAGAAGAAGGGCTTGACGCCGTGACCACCAATCGCGTGGCGGAAATCGCCGGCATCAGCAATGGCTCGTTGTACCAGTATTTCCATGACCGCAACGATCTGATCGAGGCGCTGCTGGAGAAGGTCAGCGCCGACACCCGCAAGATGTTCAGCGCACAGCTGCGGACGGTGGCCGGGCAGGACGTGGATATCCGTTCGATGAGCAAGCTGGCCCTGACCCTGGGGCTGGCGTTCCTGCGTTCCAACGACCTGTATCCCGAACTGATCCGCAACTGGCACCGCATTCCCGTGCACCGCCTGTTCGATCCCATCGAGCAGTATTTCGTGAATGCGGGGCGCGCCTATCTGCTGCAGCACTCCGAGCGTTACACGCTGACCAAACTGCAAACCCGCCTGTATGTGCTGATCAACAGCACCATCTTCACCATGATCCGGTTTCTCAGCGAGGACAATCCGCTGCTGCGCGAGGAAGACGTGATCGACTGCCTGGCGGATACCGTGGCGTCGGCGCTGGGCGCCTGACATTTTTCCGCTATTGCAGTGTTTCTGATAAGGAATGCAGTTTTTCTTGGTTCAGTTGGCCGCGCGCTGACCCTAGCATGAGCAGACTGGCTTGATGAGGAAATCCTGATGCCGCTGACTTATGTAATTGAACACCTGAATCGCCAGCTGGCAGAGCTGCATCAGCATTCCCCCATCAGCCGGCATGCCCGTCTGGATTATCGTGACGGAGAAGTATCGGCGGTGATTGGTCCGCTGGTGCTGCAGTCTGTGTTGAGTGACGCCTTGCATGACGACCCGGAACCGCTGGCAATCCGTAACAGCAGTCTGACGGCGCGCAACGATCTGACAGGCGCACGCCTTGGCGCCGATTTCGTTTACCAGCTTGCGTGGGACGCAGACGACATCGTGTTTGTGGACCGCTTCGTGCGAACGTTCCATGCGTTGAACCATATCAACCAGCAACACGGGCAGGCGCGATTGCAAACCCTGCTTCTGGATGTGCACTGGCGTCACCTGTGCGCGGTGCCCGGTGCGCATGGCCAGGTGTTCGAACAACTGCTGGCAACGCTGGGTCTGGCGCCATCCAACATCATCATCCGGGTTGAATCCCACGCCTTGCTGTATATCGACAAGGTGCAGGAAGCCGTGCGTAATTTTCTGGAATGCGGATATTCCCTGTGCGCACGGTCTGTGCAGACAAAACCTGAAGAATCAATTGCACTGCATGGACTTGGTGTGCGGTGGGCGGCAACAACAGGACCGGACAAGATCGTCCGCCTTGCAGCAAACCGGGGTATTTCCGGAAAGACTGGTGAACGCAGCGAGCAGGCATGGAGGAGTGCATGAGCGTGACGATTCTGATCGTTCCGGGCTACCACGGCAGTGGTCCCGATCATTGGCAGTCGTGGCTGGAAGCCCGGCAACCGGATGCCCGGCGCGTGACAGGCATCGACTGGGACAGTCCCGTGCTAGCGGATTGGGCGCTGGAGATCCGGCGCGAAATCGACGAATCGGTTGGACCGGTGTGGATTGTTGCACACAGCTTCGGCTGCCTTGCCAGTGTGGTGGCGATTGCCGATCGCGCTGACAAGGTGGCCGGCGCGATTCTGGTGGCGCCAGCCGATCCCAACCGTTTTACTCCATTGGGCGCGCGCGGTGAAGGTCATATCCGCAAGCGCCGGTTTGCCGAAGTGCGCAGCGTGAAGGCGTTGCTGCCTTCAACTGTTTTGCCAGTGATGGGCCTGGTAGTGGCCAGCCGCAACGATCCCTGGATGCAGCTTGAACACGCGCAGTACTGGGCGCAGACCTGGGGATTTGCGTTTCTGGATGTGGGGAATGCCGGCCATATCAATGTGGAGTCGGGGCATGGTCCGTGGCCGCAAATCCAGACATTGCTGACAGCAATGCGCAATGCGGTGGTGGCTGCTCCAGTGCTGGGGTCGCTGGATCGCGCGCCGAAAGTGCGAAGAGGTCGCGGCGGAGCACTGGCGAATGCGCGCAAACACACGCGGCGCAGGATTCAGTATGTGTGAGAACCGGGTAGATCCAACAGCAATTCAATTTAACATAATATAGATTATGCGGAATTAGAAATGTCAGTTCACAGGCGTCCGCATGGTCACAAATTCCTCGGCAGACGTCGGATGGATGCCTATCGTCTGGTCGAACTGGGCCTTGGTGGCACCCATACCGATGGCGATGGCAATGCCCTGGATGATTTCACCGGCCTCCGGACCCGCCATGTGGGCGCCCAGCACCCGGTCACTGGCACGGTCCACCACCAGTTTCATCAGCGTCTTTTCCTTTTTGTCCATCAGCGAGAGTTTGAGTGGCGTGAAGGTTGAGCGATAGATAACGACATCGAAACCCTGGTCCCGGGCCTGTTCTTCGGTAAGTCCCACCGTGCCAACCGACGGCTGAGAAAAAACCGCAGTGGCAATATTCCTGTAATCGACGCTCTTGGATTTGCCTCCAAACAACGTACTGGCCACTGCCATGCCTTCCGCCAGCGCCACCGGTGTCAGCTGCACACGATCAATTACGTCACCGATCGCGTAGATGCCGGGCTCGTCCGTCTGGAAATAATCATCAACCCGAATGGCGCCGCGCTCATTGCGGCGCACCTGCGTCCGCTCCAGTCCGAGTTTGTCGCTATTGGGTGCGCGCCCGGTTGCACAGATCACCGCGTCGTAGTTCGTCGAGGTTCCACTGGAATCCGTCACCCGGACTGCGCCATCCGGCAGTTTTTCCAGCGACGTGATCCGATGATTGAACTGCAGGTGAATCTGTCTCGCTGCCAGTACATCACGCAGATGCTGCCGAATGTCATGATCGAATCCACGCAGGAACAGATCACCGCGATAGCTCAGCGCTGTGTCGACACCGAGATTTTTCAGGATGCCGGCAAATTCCACTGCAATATAGCCGCCACCCACAATCAGCGCCCGGTCAGGCAGTTTCGACAGATGAAAAAAATCGTTGGAATTAAGTGCATATTCAATGCCGGGAATGTCCGGCATGACGGGCCAGCTGCCTGTGGCAACCAGGATGTAGCGGGCGCTGAAGCATTTGCCATCCACTGTTACGGAATTGGGCCCGGCGACCATCGCCCTGCCCTGCATCACCGTCACTTTTGCATTCTCGAGCAGCGAGCGATAGATGCCATTCAGACGCGCAATCTCGCGGTCTTTGTTGGCGACAAGGGTCGACCAGTCAAAATGCGCCGACGGTACGTCCCAGCCGTAAGAAAATGCTGTTTCCCGCTCATCTGCAAAGTGTGCCGCATTCACAAAAAGTTTTTTGGGAATACAGCCCACGTTCACGCAGGTGCCACCGAAATAGCGATCTTCCGCAATCGCCACCCGCGCACCCAGGGCTGCTGAAAAGCGTGCACAACGTACTCCGCCGGATCCCGCGCCGATGACAAACAGATCGTAGTCGTACTGATTCATGGCGCGCTCCACTGGCTGGCGAATGATGAAAAATCAGGATGGGGAATTAGGGCTGGCACGGGAAGTATTTTGCGGGGCAGAAACAATAAGGGCTGACGGACATTCCCGCCAGCCCTGCTGAATCAGGGATTCAGAATTTCCAGTTCAACCCGACGGTTGGCCGCACGACCATCCGGCGAATCATTGGAGGCGATTGGATAACGTGGGCCGTAGCCGTATGCCTGCAGGCGGGTGCGGGCAACGCCCTGGCTCGCCAGATATTCTGCCACGCTGTTGGCGCGGTTTTCCGACAGGGTCTGGTTCATCTGGAAGCCACCGGTGCTGTCAGTGTGGCCAGAAACCTTGATGGCGGTCTTGTCGAATTCCTTCAGCACCAGCGCCACGCTGTTGAGCACATCATAGAACGACGGCAGGATGGAATACTGGCCGCTGGGGAAACTGATGTTGCCAGGCATGTTCAGGATAATGCCAGTCTCGGTGCGGGTTACGCTGACACCGGTGCCCTGCAGTTTTTCCCGCAGTTTCTGCTCCTGGTGATCAAAGTAGTAACCGGTACCACCACCCACTGCTGCTCCGATCAGGGCGCCCTTGGCCCGGTCTTTCTTGCTGGACACTGCAGCGCCCAACACCGCGCCGGCCGTTGCGCCGATGGCTGCCTTGCTTATTTTCTGCTCGCCGGTGTAAGGATCTGTGGTACAGCCTGCAACTGCAAATGAAAGCGTGGTTGCCACGGCAGCACTGTAAAACCATTTCTTCATTGTTCTCTCCTGGGTAGCCTGCATTGAGGGAAGCGGTTGGTGAAGTGTTGCCAATATTACATTAATCAATCCTGAATGCAGCCCGAGCGCCCAATAAAAAAGGCGGGATTTCAACCCCGCCTTTTCACCCTGCAGAAACCGTTTACTCGGCGTTGGAGCGGCGATCCCGGCTCTTGCGACGCTCGCTGGAGGTGCTGGCCGGCTTGACAACGGCCTGAGGCGCGGGCTCTTCATTGCGACGCTCGCGACCTTTGCGTTCTTCCAGAAAGTTTTCGATCTTGTTGTAGATTTCTTTGGACTTGCGATCCATAACTGCACTCCTAAATTAGCGACCTTGTCTCTATAGCAAAAAGTAGTTACCAGAGGCTTCCAAACGAATGGTTTTTTTATAAACAGGCTTGCGTAAGTATAGACGCCAACGCCGGTACGGATACGGCACAGCTTCACTTTTTTAGATCAATTTGCAATATTTGAAATAACCGGAACGAATAAAAAAAGGTTAAAAGCCGGATAAACGAAATCAGACAGGGGGTTAAATGAGAATTCTGGTCACCGGGGGCTTCGGCTTTGTGGGGAGCAAGGCGGTCGCGGCATTGGCAACGGCTGGTCATTCGGTACGTGTTTTCGATGTGGCAGGACATCCGCTGCGGGACCGCTTTGCCCGCCTGTGGGCAGGGATGGGCAAGGTGGAGATCGTCGAGGGCGATATTGCCGTCTATCGGGAAGTGGAAGGGGCGCTCAACGGTTGCGACCGGGTCCTGCATGCCGCTGCCCTCCTCAATTCCATCGCCAGCTACAGTGATTTTCACCGCGTCAATGTCCTGGGTACCGAGAACGTTTGCCAGGCCAGTCTGGCCGCCAAGGTAAAACGGGTCGTTGTCGTGAGCACATCCGATGTGTTCGGCATTCCCGAACTGGGCCAGACCCTGGACGAGCAGTCCGAGCTGCGTCCCTGGGGCGAACCGTACGCCGACACCAAGATCGAAGCCGTCAAAGCCGTGCGCCGGTATCGCGACCAGCATGGATTGCCCGTCACGCTGGTTTATCCCGGCTGGGTGTACGGTCCGGGCGACCGCCAGTTTTTTCCCGCCGTACTGGAGATGCTGCACGACAAGCACGTTTTCATCTGGGAAAAGCGCAACCCCTACGAAATCAACCTGACCTATATCGATGATCTGGTGGGCGCGATCACGAAATGTCTGCTGCGCCATCCCCGCAACGGCGAGTACCTGATTCTGGACACCCACACCTTCATGACGCCGGAGAAGCTGTTTCGAACCATGGCAGACTTCTTCCAGATGCCCGTCAAGGTGCATCACCTGCCCTACCCGCTCATGATGCTGGTTGCTGCCTGTTCGCAATGGCTTGCACGCAGGAAAATCATCCCCAAACATCTGCTGAGCACCACCGATGTAAAAGCCTTCGGCAACGAGTTCCGCTTCAGCAACCGCCATGCCGCTGAGGAACTGAAGTGGCAGCCGACCACGCCCGTGGCAGAAGGCTTGCGTCGCAGCTTGGAATGGCAGCGCCAGCGACGGGATAATCCTGATCTGCTAGCCTGATCCCATTGATCCATTGGAGCCAGAAGCACCCTCATGTTGAACGGATTGTTGCAGCTGCTGTTATTTCATTTCCTGGGTTATGTGCTGGTCAATGCCTTGCACCTGCCAATTCCGGCGCCTGTTGTGGGGCTGGTGCTGCTGCTGGTGTTTCTGCTGATCCGGGGTTCTGTCACCGAATCGCTGCTGGAGGCGGCCGGAAAACTACTGCCTTTCCTGCCGTTATTTCTGATTCCCGCCAGCGCCGGCGTCATTGAACATGCCGGTCTGCTCAGGAATGACTGGCTGCCGATTACCGTCGCCATCGTGGTCAGCGTGGTGCTTTCATTTGTGATGACACCCTTCATCTTCCGTTTCTACCAGCGCATTCTGGGGCGCTCGCAATGAATCAGTTGCTGGACTGGATCACCGGATTTCCCCTGTTCGGACTGTTGCTGACGCTGCTGGCATTTTTTATTGGCCAGCGGCTCTATATCGCAACCGGGCGTCATGCCTATTTTCAGCCGGTGGTTGCCGGCATGCTGCTGGTGATCGGATTTCTGGTGCTGGCCCGCATCCCTTACTCCCAGTATTTTCGCAGTGCCGAACTGCTGCATCTGCTGATGGGGCCGGCCACGGTTGCACTCGCGGTGCCCCTGTTCCAGCACGCACGCCGGATTCGCTCCCTGCTGCTGCCCGTGATTCTGACATTGCTCACTGGTGGCGTTATCACGGTGGGAATTGCAGTTTGCATTGCGTGGTTGCTGGGCGCTTCCGGGCAGACAATCATCTCGATAACTACCAAATCGATTACCACGCCCATTGCGATGGCAGTCAGCGAAAAAATCGGCGGCGTGACATCGCTCAGCGCAGTCATTGTAATGGTGACGGGGGCGGTGGGCGCGATTGTGGGCATCCCGCTGATGCACCGGCTCGGCATTCACGACAATGCGGTGAAAGGGCTCACACTGGGTTTGACGGCCCATGCCATCGGGACGGCGCGGGCGCTGGAAGAGAATGAGGAATGCGCGGCGTTTTCCGCGCTGGCGATGGGGCTCACCGGCGTTTTCACGGCGCTGCTGCTGCCCGCCGTGATGGCCTGGCTCAAAACGGGCTGATCAGTCCTTTTCAGACTGGTTTTTTACCAGCAGTTTTTCCGTCGGAGAATCTTTCATACGTTCTTCCGGCGGAGTGGCGGACGCCTGGAACTGGCCGTCAAAAAGCCGGTAGGTACGCGCCTTGCCGGCATCATCCGTCAGACCGCTGATCGAGAACGTGCCGTCAATCTGCCCGTTGCGGTCGCTCTTGATTTCAACCCGCGCTACAGACCCGTCGGACATCTCGATGGCTTCACCATCGCGCGTGGACGCCACGATGTCGCCCTTGTGCAGATGGTAGGTGCCCGGCCCGGTGTAGCCATTGATGATCAGATAAATGAAATGGTCTTCGTCTTCGCTGCGGATACGCAGCTGGTCGGACAGCATGGCGACGGTTTTTTCCCACCAGACCTGCTGGCTGCTGACGTGGTAGCGGGCCTTGGTGAACTCGTCTTCCATCTGGTAGGCGATACCGCCATTGAATTCAAACACCGGCCGGTTCTTTTCCAGATAGGTTTTCGCCATCTGCAGTTTCACCGGATCGCGGATCTCGTTGCCGCGATCGAACAGACAGACGCGCACTTCACCGCCTTCACGATTGCACTCCCCCACCCCATGGCGGACCCCACGCGAGAAGGTGCCACGGTAGACGTCGCCGGTGCTTTCGACCTGCACGCCATAACCGTGCGGCTTGTTGTTGGCATACACACCGACGTAGCGCTCGCCGTTGCGATTCTGCATGAAGCCCTTGCCCTCACGCTTGTCGTTTGCCCAGTTGCCCTTGTAGTAGGAACCGCTGCGATAGAAAAGCTGGCCCTTGCCGTTGCGCTGTCCGTCCTTCCACTGCCCGACATAGCGATTCCCGTTGCGGTAAAGCATTTCGCCCTCGCCATTGGGACGGTTATCGGTCCAGCCACCCCGATAGGTATCGCCATTTTCAAACTCCCAGACCTGCCCGTCGGCAGTGGTGCGCGCAACCGGAGCGTCAGCAAGGGAAACCGGGGAAACCAGCGTGAGGGCAAGACAGAAAGACGACAGTACACGAGTCAACACAAACGACTCCAAATCCATTTTTGTTAGGTGAAGGTTTTTATTCTGGTTTTTTCGAATTGATAGGCCAGATAGTACGTTTGGCCGTCGGGAGTCACAATCCCTATTTTGTTTCACGAGTGTAAGTATTGTTTACGCGCGACCCGGCTCGAAGCTGAAGGGTACGTTGTAGCGTTTGAGGAAACCGCCGACGCTGATGATGACGCGGGCCATGGCCACGAACGAATCCGGCATCTGGACGCGGTTGCGGCGCAGCTTGTCCATGACCTCGGTCAGGCGGTCAGAAACGCTTTTGGCGCGGCGGTCATCGCCAATGAAATGTTCGGAAATTTCCTCCAGCACCTGCTGCCGCTCGCAGGTAAAGCCGGCCTGCCGGAACAGTTCGCCCAGTTTTTCCGGATGCAGTCCCATCAGCCCCATGAGCAGATTGGTGTACCGGGTCTGATCGTCGCGGCTCAGGGTGGCGATGGCGCCGTAATCCAGCACCGCGATTTCTTCTTCCGGTGTAATCAGGAAATTGCCCGGATGCGGATCGGCGTGATAGATGCCCAGCTGCGTGATCTGCTGGATGTAGCTGTTGAGCAGGCGTCTGAGGATGGTTTCGCAGCGGTCCGGATGCTGCTGCAGATAATCGGTCAGGCGCACGCCGTTGATCCACTCGGTGACCATGACCCGGTGCGTGCTGAGATGCGGAACCAGTTTCGGCACCTTGATGCCGGGCAGATGGGCCTTGCTGGCAAAGGTGGTGAGGTTGTTGGCCTCGCGGGAAAAATCCAGTTCCTCGATGGTCATGTCGAGCAGCTGTTCGGTCACCTGTTTGATGTCGATTTCCCTCACCAGCGGGGCCAGTATGCCGGCGAAGGTTTTGAACACCAGGGAATCCTGCTCGAACAGTTCGCGGGCATCCGGCAGCTGAAATTTCACCGCCACTTCCTGCCCGGACACCAGGGTGGCGCGGTGCACCTGGGCAACGGAGGCAGTCGCGGCGGGAATGGCATTGAAGGACTTGAACTGGCTGTCCCAGTCGCGGCCCCAGTCTTCCAGCATGATGGGATGGATGTCTTCAAACGGAGCGGGCGCGGCGTCATTTTGCAGGCGCTGCAGCGAGAAAATGTACTCCACCGGGAGGATGTCGGGACGGCAACTGAGGAACTGGGCGAACTTGACCCAGATGGCGCCGTTTTCCTTGCACAGATCACAGACCAGATCGGCACTTTCGCGATGGGCCTCGCGCAGCAGGTTCTCGGCGTCGGTGGCCGACAGCACTTTCGCGCGATTGCGGTATTTGCGGTAGATCTGCTCGATGGAAAAGGCGGCGCGGGTGACACCCAGATAGCGGTCCCGGCCGTCCACTATCAGGGTGCGTGCAAAGTGGAGGTTGTTCTTGAGGGCTTCCAGCGCGCTCATTTTCATCAACTTAAGCAATGAAGGTGGGCCCGACTATAACGAATTTGCTTCATTCCTTGAACAGGCAATCTTCCACCAGACGGTCGACGGCATCGAGAAATTCCATGGACGGGTCCAGCAGTTCGAAACCGGTGTCGAAGAAGTCGCGGTTGGCGTCGTTGCGGCACCAGCGGCTTTCAGCCTCGAAATCCACTTCCTTGCTGCCTTCCACTGTATCGGGCAGGACCATGCGCAGCCGGTAGCGGGTGTTGGGCTCAATCGGCTTGTCGGATACCACCATGATGCCCTTGGTGCTTATATCGACCAGATTGCCGATCAGGGCGCCGGTCTGGTGGTTGAAGACGCGCAGGTAGTAAATCAGGTGACGGCGGGCAACCCCGCGCTTGTTGGCGGGGGCCGTGGTATGGGTGGGGGCCTGTGCGTCCATGAAACTCACCTTGCTAAGGGGCTTTCTTTCAAGACTAGACGACAAACCGTGATTCTTCCGCGACCGGTGTCGCTTATTGGGCCCAGCGCCCCAGCACATCCACCGTGAACAGCGTGTTGCCGTTGCTCATGATCACGCCCTTGTCGGTGATTTCGCGCACCTGCAGGGTGTCGTTCAGGTACTCCCCTTCCTTCAGCCGCTTGCCGTTGATGATGATGGAGCGGAAGCGCGGCATGCTGGAGTACATGTGGGACGAGAAGGTCATGTCCGGGATGGCCTGGCGCTCGTAGGGCGGCAGTTCCTCCAGCTGCGGCATGTAGGCCACATTAGGGGAACGGCCGGGTTCGGCGGAGGCAGGGAAATCCGGTGAATAGGGTTCGATGTACTGCTCGCCTTCCCCGGACTGGGCGGGCGACACCGTGGTGGTCTGGTCCTGCACCGGCGGCGCGACGATGGTCACGTTGGGCGTCTGCACCTGCTGGTAACCCTGATACTGGGGCGGCGGCTGCCGGTATTGCGGTGGTGGATAGCCACCCTGCACCGCCTGCTGCTGGGGATAGGCAGGCTGACCATAGCCCTGACCGGCGTAACCGGGTTGCTGCTGGGCATATTGCGGCGCCAGCGGCATCATGGGCTGCTGTTGGGCGGGTTGCATTGCAGGCTGTGGCGCCATCTGCATTTGCCCCACCTGTTGCGGATAACCCTGCACCGGCTGTTGCGCTGGAACTTGCTGACTGGTCTGCTGTGCCACGGGTTGTTGCATCGCGGGTTGTTGCGGTTGCGGCACTGGCACTGCGGGCTGTACCGGACTTGGCGGCGGCGATATCTGCGCTATGGCAACCGGCTGAGCGGTATCCGCCGGAATTGTTGCCACCCCCGGCGCCGACGGCTTCCAGGGCGCCCAGACAAACAGGATCACCGCAAGGTTCACCACAGCCACCGCACCAATCGCCCAGGGCAAAATCCGGTTACGCGGAACTACCGGCCCCGATTCTTCCTTGAAACTGTTCAGATCAGGCACCTTGCCGCGCTGACGTTCCTGCTCGGACTTGCGCAGGGCTTCCAGTATGTACGACATCAGGAACCGCCCTCCGCGTCCGCCACAATCAACGCCGGAACGGAATTGTCCGTCCGCCGTGACAGCTGGATCAGGGTGCTGACACCCACCACGCCGTCGTCGGTTTCACCCACCGAGCGCTGGAACGCCTTCACCCGTTCCACCAGCTGCGGATCGTAGCTGGAGCGCCCCAGTTCGGGATTCGGTTTCTTCTCCCACACATCCATCTGGTAGGCCAGCCACTTCGACAGCGGCGCAATGGTGCCCGGCTGCAGCGGCGAGTTATAACCCGGCGGCTTTTTCCAGAGCAGCGTGAAATCACCGCGCCAGTACTGATCCAGCGCGGTCATGTCGATTTCCTTTTCCTCGCCATTCAGATAGGCATGAGCCGTATTGTCTTCCAGACGGCTGATCACCAGATATTTGACCGTGCCCGCCGTATCGAACAGCTTCAGCATCACGGGCACGCCCAGATGCCGCACCGAGCCAAGATTGCCGGTCTTGCCCAGACAGGCCAGGCCCACTGTTTCTGCATGTTTGCACGGCGCGCCATTGAGTTGCGGGTTGAAGCCGAGATTCCAGGTCTTGAACAGGTCGGTGTAAGCGGTGTTTTCATCGGTAATGAGAATCTGCGGCACCACGCGGTCGAGGGGCAAGGCAGTCGGAACCGGTTCTGCAGCGGGTTCTGTGGCAGCGGGATCAGAAGCTGTCGTTTCAGCGCCGGTGTTGTCTGCAACTTCGTTCTGCGCTGCGTTTTCACCCGCCTGGGCAGTGCCGGCCGGCGTCATGCTGGGTGGCGGTGTCTCGGTCGCCGATTCTGCCGGCGGCTTTTCTGTTACCGCGACGGCCTGCGTTTCGTTCGTGTCCGGTTGCCGGATTAGCAGTGCCAGCAACAATGCGATCACTGCCACAACGGCAGCGCCCGCCGCACCGCCCAGCAACCACGGTTTCCAGTTGCGCGGGATATGACTGCCAAAGAAATCGGTCCCCAGCACCTCTTCCGCCGCAGTGTTGAGAATTTCCAGGTCCACCACCCGGGTTTCTTTCGCATAGGCACCCAGCAACGCACGATCACACACCAGATTGATGACGCGGGGAATGCCCTTGGAAATCTGGTGCAGACGCGCAATCACCGGCGCGGGAAAAATGGTGCGGGAATCCAGCGCGCCGGCCACCGACAGACGATGATAGACATACGGACCCACTTCCTCAGGCTGCATCGCATTGAGATGAAAACGCGCCGTCACCCGCTGCGACAGCTGCCGCAATTCCGGCTGGCGAAACATGTCCTGCAATTCCGGCTGACCCAGCAGCACGATCTGCAGCAGCTTCTTTTCGTGGGTTTCCAGATTGGTAAGCAGACGCAGCTGTTCCAGCACGTCGGCACTCAGGTTCTGCGCCTCGTCGATGATCAGCACCGTGTGCCGGCCGTTGGCGTGCTGGCGCAGCAGATAAATGTTGATGCAGTCAACATAATCCTTGATGGAAACGCTGTCGTCGATGTAGGGAATGGACAGTTCGTCGCAGATGGTGGCCAGCAACTCTTCCACATTCATCTTGGGATTGAGGATGAACGCGACGTCGGTGTCGGACGGAATCTGTTCCAGAAAACAGCGGCAAACGGTGGTCTTGCCGGTGCCGACTTCGCCGGTGAGCAGCACGAAGCCACCGTCGCGGCCCACGCCGTAAATGAGATGCGCCAGCGCTTCATGATGCTGGCGGCTCATGTACAGGTAATGGGGATTGGGCGCGATCGAAAACGGCGTTTCTTTCAGGTTAAAAAAGCGTTCGTACATTTAACCCTGCAACACCAGTTTGGCGGTAACGAGGCCCGGTTCCTTCTCGGCATCGAGGGAGATGCTGATGATCTGGATACCGTAGCGGCTTTCCAGCTGGTCCAGCCAGCGTACCGTCTTGTCGAACGGCACTTTTTCCAGCCACACCCGCAGCTTGTTTTCGGATTCATTCTCGAAACGCTTGACGATCACACCGAGCGGCCCGGCGGTGGACGTGATGATGGTCTGGATCGGCTGGTCGCTCTTGGCCACCGCGCCGCCGGAACCGGCCGCCATGCGCGCGACGGATTCGTTTTCCTTCATCCACTGCACCAGTTTCTGCTGCGCCGTCACCTTCATCTGTGCATCACTGACCGAGCGCTGCGCCGGCGCAATCAGCATCAGATACACCAGCGCGGCCAGAATCAGCACACCCACCAGATTGACAATCAGGCGCTCGGAATCCGCCAGACTGTCATAACGACGCCGGGCCATGTCGACATAATTCTGCAATTGTTCCCTGGCGCTGGCACTCATGAGCCTTGACTCCTGATCTTGAGGCGGGCCTTGACGACCCCGGCATCCTGCGCGGCGGAGGCCGTTTCAACAGCCAGCGCAACCGCTTCCAGACGGGTTTTGAAACTTTCCAACTGGGCGAAATCCTTGGCCACCAGATCCAGCCGCAGGTCGCCCTGATTGTCATCGAATGCCGCACGCTCCGGCTTGATGGCGCCGTTCTGCGTGCTGTTGATGGAATGGATCTGTTCGCCGGTGACGGCCAGCAGCGCCATGAAGGTATCGCCGCTCTGCCCTTTCTGGAAACTCTTGATGTGCTCTTCCATCTGGGTTCTGACATTCACCACGCGACGATCCGCCGGAAACAGGCTCTTGTAGATCGTCAGCGACTCGGCCTGCAGCCGTTTGGCTTCGGCATTCAGCTGCCACGACTGGGTGTACAGATAGCCGGTGTACAGCACCACAAAACTGGCTGCCAGCGCTGCCAGCGGCTTCCAGTTGAACGTCGACGGACGCCGCCGGCCACTGGCCGCAAACGCACCCTGCAGGAAATTGACGGTATTCTTGCGGGTGGTGTGCTGCAGTTGGTCGCACAGCACTTCGAAATAGCCGGATGCAATCTCGTCGAATTCCACGGCGACCGTCTGATCGGCCACCGCACTGTTGATCTGGGTCTTGATCCAGTTTTTCAGGTTTTCGTTCAGATGCTCCTGGCACAGCAGCACCCTAAGCGTGGTCGGCGCCGGTTGCCAGAACTGCAGGATCGACGCCAGCACCACCGGGGCTGCATCGATCTCGATCGCAATCCCCGCCATTTCCGCCTGGCGGATCAGCAGATGCTTGCCGTCCGCCAGCAGCGTCCACTCGCCGGCGCGCAAAGGCAGGCAGAGCATGTCCGGCAGAATGGCATCCAGCGGCAGACCCTGCTCTTCAAACAGCCGTCGTGTAACGGCCAGCAGGCGTGACGGAATACCGAGCACGGGCAAAGTACCGTCGGTGCTGCGGGAACCGTGAATCAGGTGAAACTGGGATACTTCCTGCGCCAGCTGATCTTCCACCATATACGGCAGAGCCTGGGCGATGTGGCGCATCTGTTTGGAGGGAATATTGACGGTGGCGCCGACGGTATGGGCGCCGGATACCACCAGATCGATGCCGTACTGATAGCTGTGGGGCCAGCGCTCCCGGACATCGGCGACAAACTGGCTGAAGGGCACAAGGCTGGTCTGGGTGACAGGCTGCTCCGGATCGCTCCAGGCCCACGCCACCATCAGGTCGTCCAGCAGATCGATCGGGCTATCGTCCTGCGCTGCTTCGCACAGGGCAAGCCACTGATTCTCATTGGTAAAACGCAAATAAACTTTGGTAGTCACGCGCTGCGCCCTAACGTCCTTTTGTTGTAATTATACCTGTTTCAGGGGATCTACGAGTTTTCTTAGTATGGTTTTCATCTCTTTCGGCTTCTGCGAGGTGGTAGCACCTCCCCCGCCTGGCGCACCGCCAGCGGCCGCTGCTTCAGGCCGCCAGATCACCGATTCTATCAACACCGGCTTTCCGTTGACGACCGCCTTTCCTTTCAGCAGGAAATATTCACTGTTGATGCTGAACAGGTCGGGATTGAGGTTGCCTGGCTTGGTGACGCCGCCGGATTCAGTTTCCGACTCTGACTCCGTTCCCGTGACCGGCGGGGTGACAGGATTAGTGCCCTCGGTGGCAGCGGGATTGCCGCCGAGAAAAGCGAACAGATCCGCCACAGCTGTGTATTCCACGCGCGCATTCTGGCCAAACTGGGCGGGGCGCTGGCTGCTGGTGAATTCGGCGACCTTTGCCGCATCAAACCCGAGGGCAGTCAGCAGGTCCTGATCCGCCGTGTACAGGTTCATCTTCGAGTCGACGGGCAGACACGCCAGATACTCCTCCAGAAAACCCACAGCCCGTGGCGAGAAACCATCAACCAGCATCAGTTCGGACAGATCCGTCATGAAATGATTGGCCGCACGGTAAGGCTGCTTCAGCTTCAGGTAATCATCGTCTTCCTTGCCGTCGTGCAGAGTGGGATCTGGATCGTAGTCCAGCCAGTCGGTTACCCGCTGCTGCAGCATCTGGGGCGTAATGCTGTCCTCAAACGCATCCGGATGATCGCGCTGCACGGTGGTCAGGATCTGGATGAACGCATTCTGGAAACGGGCCTTGTCCCTGGGATCGGCCGTCAGCAGCCAGTTGATATTGAAGCGGCCCTGCAGATCGTACAGCTGGCCTTCAATCGTACCCGTGCCATTGGGAATCGGCACGGCCACATGCTTGTTCCAGCCCTCGCCCAGATCATCGAAAAACTTGTTGTTCTTGCGATCGTCGTCCTGGTCCTGCTTCAGCGCATACAGGCCCAGATTTTCCGCCGCCAGCAGATACTGGAAGGCGCTGTCGCGGGCCATGAAGGCCGATGTGCGCAGGACATCCATTTTCTGGCGATAGGCAATGTCGGTGGCAATCAGCGCAGCCACCGCCACCATCAGGATGACCGTCACCAGAACCGTGCCTTTGCTGCGCCGACGTTTGGGAATCACGGTACGAATACCTCGTCTGCGCCGCTTGCCACCAGATAGGAGCGTGTAATAACACCCAGATCGTCAGTGGTCAGGCCGATTTCTATGGCTCTGGGCAGCATCATGTAGGCCTTGTCTGTCAGTGGCGCGGTAGGGCTCGCGGGCGACGCTGGCAATGCTTCACGAGGAGGCCATTCCTCAATTGGCTTGCGCACGGGCTGCTCCGGGTTGCTGGTATCCATGTAGACGAACTTGAATTTGAGTTCCGACACACCCTCAAGCAGACGGGTTCGCTGCGGCTGATCGCCGGGCGCCAGATCCAGTGACTTCCAATAAGCCCGCATCAGGTTGCCGTCTTCCAGGTAATACTGGACGCGCTGCAATTCAGATCGCGGCTGCTTGTTGAAGAACGCCGATCGGGTCCAGCCAGCGCGGGTAAAGACAAGGCTGTTGTCCGACTCCAGTTTCAGGGCAAACTGCAGATCGCCGAATTCATCGCGCACATGACGCGGTGTCATCTGCTGCAGATCCTGACCGATGCGATTGAACGCCGACTGATACTGCCGCAAACGGTCTGACGCCTTGTCGGTGATTTCCTTGGCGCGCTGCACGTTGTCGAACGCAATGAACATGCTCACGGCCATGACGGCAAAAATCGCCATGGCGATCAGCAGTTCAATCAGCGTCATCCCGCCGGACCTGATCTTCATGACTCAGGTTCCCACACTGAAATAGCCATCAACCGTGGTGTAGTAGATTTCCTCGCGGTTGATTTCCTCGCCCACACTCACCTGCAGTGCCTTGAAATTCTTGTCCATCGTATCCAGCACCTGGATGCGGATGATCCACTCCCGCCCCTTGCCGGTGCCACTGTAGGTAATCTTTTCTTTCTTCTCTTTCTGGGTGGGATAGTTGCGGGTGGCGTGAAAACCGACCATGCGATTGCTGGCAATCCACTGCGCCAGCGTGCGGTTCTTCAGTGAATCCAGATTGCGTACATTGTTCTGGATAGCCGTCATCAGCGCGCCCATGGCCACCGCAAAAATAGCCAGCGCGACCATGACTTCAATCAGGGTGAAACCTCTAGCTGCGCCCGTTTTCTTCATCTTCGCCAATCCAGATGCGTCCGGTTTCATCGCCGGAGATTTTGACCACGATGTCGGAATTTTCCTTGAGATAGATTTCCATCACGAACGGCGTAATCTCGCCACTGGGGCTGATATAGATGGAAGGCACGATTTTTTCTTCCTCGGGTTTCCTGCCATTTTTGTTGCGCTCTGCGGCAGGATCACGACCGGCATTGGGGTCCACTTCCTCATCATTCACTTCCAGCACGATTTCGTAATCTTCGGACAGGGTGAATTCGCGAAATTCGTGCTCGTCCTTGATCATGGCCCACGCCGGTTCCGCATCTTCATCCTTGCTGGTCAGCGACGCCGCGGAAATCTGCGATTGGGCATCATCTTCTGACAGCGAGCTACGGCTCAGCTTGCCGTCATCCTGTGCGGAAGCGGTTTCGCTGGCCGGCGGCAATTCATACCGCGCGAACGCATACGAATTTTCGGTCACCACAATGCCGATATCCTGCTGGCCGAACAGTGCTTCCTCTTCGGCCAGTTCGATCACTGCCTTCAGTCGGCGCGCCTCGCGATCCAGATCCTTCTGCGGATCTGACGTAACAGCATTGATGACCACCATCGCCGACAGAATGCCAATGATCGTGATCACCACCATGATTTCGATGAGGGTGAAACCCTGGTGGCGCGGCGACAGAATGGACATGGAAAAATTACAGGTCGGCTACGGAAATATCGGCCGCCAG
>CAZBII010000054.1:0-24344 GCA_964491665.1 uncultured Moraxellaceae bacterium | reverse complement strand
CAGCGCCATTCGACTGCTGATGAGTTACAGCTGGCCCGGCAATGTGCGCGAACTGGAAAACTGTCTGGAGCGAGCAGCCATCATGAGCGAGGACGGCACGGTGGACGGCAACATCATTTCCCTCACCGGCCTGGATGAGGAATCCCGGCCGTTGCTGACCCATGCCGCGCCAGCCGTGGATTTTTCCGACGAAAACATGGATGAACGCGAGCGTGTCATTGCGGCACTGGAACAGGCCGGCTGGGTGCAGGCCAAAGCCGCACGCCTGCTGGGCATGACACCGCGCCAGATCGCCTATCGCATCCAGACCCTCAACATCAACATGCGTAAACTCTGACGCGCAATCTGTGTCGCACACCTGACACAGATTGCGCGGCACTTTTGTCCGGACCCGCACAAACACACCACTCGCCAGAACATTTCTTTCCGCCAAATCAGCCAGTTAACTCCCGGCACAGCACTTGCAAATCTCTGTCCGAGCGAACCCACCATCATTACCCAGCCCGCCACGGGCACAGACCGGAGACCCACCATGGAACTGAGCGTATTGGGGCAGGACAGCGGCGGCTGCTCGTCAGGCAGCTGCGGCAGCAGCAACGACCAGCTTTCGCACCTGCCGGATCACATCCGCGAGAAAGTGCATAACCATCCATGCTATTCCGAAGATGCGCATCACTATTTTGCGCGCATGCATGTGGCTGTGGCGCCGGCGTGCAACATCCAGTGCCACTACTGCAACCGCAAGTATGACTGTGCCAACGAATCACGCCCTGGCGTCGTGTCGGAACTGCTGACACCGGATCAGGCCGTGAAAAAGGTGAAAGCCGTGGCGGCCACCATTCCGCAGATGACCGTACTGGGTATTGCCGGGCCCGGCGATCCACTGGCCAATCCCGAACGCACCTTTGACACCTTCCGCCAGCTCAGTGAACAGGCGCCGGATATCAAGCTCTGCGTCTCCACCAACGGCCTCAATCTGCCGCAGTCGGTGGATGAACTGGCCAAGCACAATATCGACCACGTCACTATCACCATCAACTGTGTCGATCCCGACGTCGGCGCGAAAATCTATCCCTGGATTTTCTGGAACAACAAGCGCATCCGCGGCAGGAAAGCCGCGAAGATCCTCATCGAGCAACAGCAGAAAGGTCTGGAAATGCTGGTGTCGCGCGGCATTCTGGTGAAAGTGAATTCCGTGCTGATTCCCGGCGTCAATGACGAACATCTGAAAGAAGTCAGCAAAATCGTCAAACAGAAAGGCGCGTTCCTGCATAACGTCATGCCGCTGATTGCCGAAGCCGAGCACGGCACTTTTTATGGCGTGATGGGACAGCGCAGCCCGGAGCCGGAAGAGCTGCAGGATCTGCAGGATGCCTGCGCCGGTGACATGAACATGATGCGACATTGCCGGCAGTGCCGCGCCGATGCCGTAGGTCTGCTGGGCGAGGACCGGGGTGAGGAATTCACGCTGGACAAGATCGAAGAGATGGACATCGACTACGCGGCCGCCATGGAAAAGCGTGCAGTGATTCACGCGGCCATCAAGGAAGAACTCGAAGAAATGCAGGCGAAGAAAGCACGCCTGAATGCGATGAGTGTTCCCACCGCTGAAACGGCCGTCAGCAAACACCATCGTCCGGTTCTGATGGCGGTGGCCACCAGCGGTGGCGGCGTCATCAACCAGCATTTCGGCCACGCCAGGGAATTTCTGGTGTATGAAGCCTCTCCTTCCGGCGTGCGCTTCATCGGACATCGCAAGGTGGATCAATATTGCGTGGGCAACGAAACCTGTGGCGAAAAGGAAAGCGCACTCAGCGGCGCCATCCGCGCGCTGAAAGGATGCGAAGCCGTGCTCTGCTCGAAGATCGGTTACGAGCCGTGGTCGTCGCTGGAAGAAGCCGGCATTCATCCCAATGGCGAACACGCCATGGAGCCGATCGAGGAAGCCGTGCTGGCGGTTTATCAGGAAATGGCCACCGCCGGAAAACTCGACGCGACACCGCTGGCGCGCCTGGAAAGTCACGCCTGACCGGCAACACCTGACGAGAGAGAGGGGGTTCTTATGGCACTGAAGATTGTGGATCTTTGCGTGAATTGCTGGGCGTGCGTGGATGTCTGTCCCAGCGATGCCATCTACAACAGTTCACCGCATTTCATGATCAACCCGGCCAAATGTACCGAGTGCGAAGGGGATCACGCCGATCCCCAGTGCGCCAGCATCTGTCCGATTGAATCCGCGATCCTGAATGCAGCAAACGAACCGATCAATCCACCGGGATCACTGACCGGCATTCCACCGGAAAAACTGGATGAAGCCATGCGGGAAATCCAGGCCCGCTGACCGCGCCAACGAGGACTTGCCCATGGCCATGCTCGTGTTTTATGAAAAGCCCGGCTGCAGCAGCAACGCCAAACAGAGGCAACTGCTGCTGGCGTCGGGAGCCACGCTGGACGTTCGCAATCTTCTCGCTGAAGCATGGACGCCAGCACGACTGCTGCCATTCTTTGCCGGCAAACCGGTGACAGAATGGTTCAATCGCAACGCCCCCGACATCAGGTCAGGAGCTGTTGATCCCTCCCGGATGGATGCCCGCACCGCGCTGGCAGCCATGGTCGAGAATCCATTGCTGATCAGGCGGCCGCTGATTGTGTGTGGCGACATGTACTGCAGCGGATTCGACTGGCCCGCTCTGGCCAGACAGCTGGATCTGGAGCCGGCCGCAGTCGCGGCTGCCGGTAACAGTACTGATCCGGAAGCCTGCCGACACCACGGCGCAGCGCACGGAACCCATGCGGCCTGTCACGCAGCCGGAGGTGAAGCATGAACGGACAGCTCGCCACGGTGTCGGCCAGGGTTCCGAACAGTGCCAGTCCCGCTCAGCTCTCCAACCACCACTACCTGAGCTGCATCCTGGCTGCACAGCGCAACGGCCACACCTGTCTGCCGGAACAACTGGGGCTGGACACCGCCGCCTACGCCAGTTTTCAGCAATGGTACGCAACTCTGCCTGCCCCCATTACAGCTGAAGATAATTCCGCTTTGGCACAGGCCATCGACGAACGCAGCGCATTGCGCCAGCAGCTGCTCGACCTGCGCCGGGATGAATGGCATGAACTGTACACCCTGCTGCTGCAGCACCGCGCCGGCACCAATGAATCAGAAAGCTGGCTGGCGGCCATTGTGGCAGCTGCCTGCCTCGGCAGCAGTCATCTGTGGCGCGACCTGGGACTGCCCTCGCGGGCCACGCTGCGCCAGCTGCTGCAGGACAACTTTCCAGTGCTGGCGCTACGCAATAACCGCGACATGCGCTGGAAGAAATTTTTCTACAAGCAACTGTGCGAACAGCAGGGCGGCTACGTCTGCCGCGCGCCCAGCTGCGACCAGTGTTACACCTACCAGGAATGTTTTGGAGACGAGACATGAGCACATTCAAACGGATCAGCGTTGATGAAGCCGACTGGCTGCTGTCGCAACACGATAACGTTCTGCTGCTGGATGCGCGCGATGTGCATGCGTTCCGCCAGCACCACCATCCCCGCGCACTGAATCTCAACGACATGAATCTGCGGTCCCTGCTGAAAAACACACCACGCAATGTCCATGTGATCGTGTATTGCTACCATGGCAACTCCAGCCAGGACATGGCGCGTCTGTTCGCCGATTTCGGTTTTGAAAACTGCTACAGCGTGGACGGCGGCTTCGACGCATGGCGACACGCGCTGGTGCAGTCCATCACGCCACCAGGCGACGTGCTGCAGCACTGGATGCAGGCACGCAGCATCAGTTCACTCTGATTTTCATCCACCATTAAGCAGGAACTTCATCATGACAACCTCCAACACAGAAGCGGTTATCCGCCAGCAGATCGCCAGCAATCCCGTGCTGCTGTACATGAAGGGAACCCCCGACGCACCGGAATGCGGTTTCTCCGGCGCCACGGTCAACGCGCTGAAAAAAACCGGCATACCTTTCAGTTTTGTCAACGTACTGGCGTCTCCCTTCATTCGTGAACGCCTGCCATCCATATCCCGCTGGCCCACCTATCCGCAGCTGTTCGTGAACGGCGAACTGATCGGCGGCTGTGACATCGTGCTCGGCATGGAGGCAGACGGATCGCTGTTGCCGCTGCTGCAGGAAGCTGGCCAGACCAACTGTCAGGTAGCGGAATGATGGAACGTAGCGACGTACTGGCGGCTTTGCACAGCGCAGTGCCAGAAGCCGAAATCACTTTGGAAGGTGCTGACTGCAACTTTACAGTCACACTGGTCAGCCCGCATTTTCGCAACATGAAAATGCTGGCACGTCAGCAACTTGCCTTGTCAGGTCTGCTGGAACCCCTGAAAACAGGCGAGATTCACGCCATCAGCATCCGCGCCTGGACACCCGAAGAGTGGCACACACAGAACGCACCGGTCATCCCGGTGCTGTGAGTGACAACACCAGCCTGGGATTGACCGGCGTCAATCTTCAACCCTGCTGGAAGGTACTGACAGCTATCGCCGCCGTGAACTTCTGATGTACGTCAATCACCCCAAATTTTCTGCTGCTAATCTGAAAATCAGTTGAAACGGAGGTGATGGTTATGTTTATCGATGACGTTGTACTGGCAGGCCTGATCACAGTGGGTGGTACTATGGTGTTTCTCGCGGCAGTGGCCATATTCGTTTACCAGGATTCGCACCGCAAGAAACAGCAAAAGCAATAAAGCCAAAATTCAAAATTCAGGGCCGATGCTGATCCAGCACGGCCCTTTTGTTTTGGATCAATGACGCTTACTGATCGCCTTGTCCAATTGCAGACAGCACTGCGCGATCCAGCCGGTACACCGCCGGCGCTGTCTTCTGCAGAATATTGTTGCGCTTGAACTCCGCCACACAGCGGCTAACCGTTTCCACCGTGCTGCCCAGAATGCTGGCACTGTCCTGATTGTTCAGCAGGCGGATCTCGCCATGAGTCTGACCCACATCGTCCAGCAACAGCAGCAGTCGCGCCAGTTTCTGCCGCATGCTGCCCTGTCCCAGCTCGATCATCCAGCGTTCCGCCATGGCAAACTGCTGCTGCCAGCGTTTCAGCAGCGCCCGATAAAGTACGGGCTGCGTGTCAGCGATGGTCAACGCCGCTGTCACGGGAATCACGCACACATCGGTTTCTGTTACCGTGTGGGCCGACTGTTGGTAGCGTTCGCGCAGCACGCCTTCCATACCGATGCAACTGCCGGGGCCGGCGATATGCACGATGCGTTCAAAACCATCCGCGCCGGTCTGCACCAGCTTCACCAGCCCTTTACGCACGGAATACAGCGCCGTGCCCGCGTCACCCTGTTGATAGAGCACAGCTCCCGGTTTCACCAGCAGATTGTTGATCGGCGCAAGCGCCGCATCCGCCGCCTGCAGATCCAGATCGGCAAACAGCATTTTTTTGCGAATGGCGCAGTGATGACAGTCCGCATGACGAATGCGCTTGCCATCCATGCACAACGAATTTGCAACAATCGGCTTGTCCAACATTACCCCCGAATAAAATCATGGCCCTTATTTAAAGAATATTCATACAGGCCTGATTGAACAATGACGTGAACGGGGTCCGGCGGCTTTTTCTGCTAGAATCCTCAGGCGAACAAGGAACAGGACAGGAACTCCATGCAAGATATTCTGGTGCTGAACTGTGGCAGTTCATCGGTAAAATTCGCGGTTTTTGCCGGTGCCCATACCGGCAATGTGGACATCCATCCCCTGTGCGAGGGCATCGCCAGCCGGCTGCAGGAACCCGGTCAAGCAACCCTTGATATCCGTCTGGGTGAACAGCAGGTCCGGCAGACCCTGACCGCAACCGGCCATGCCCACGCACTGCAGGCCATCATTCACCAGCTGCGGGAACACAACCTGCTGCAGCACATCGTGGCAGTGGGCCATCGTGTCGTGCACGGCGGCGCCCGCTTCCGTGAACCGGTCATCATCAATGCCGACGTGATCAGCCACATCGTGCACTACGCCGAATATGCGCCGCTGCACAATCCCGTCAATCTCACCGGCATTCACGCCGCGCAGGAATTGCTGCCGCAGATTCCCCAGGTGGCGATATTCGACACAGCCTTTCACGGCACGCTGCCACCGGTAGCCTATCACTACGCCGTGCCGACCGAGTGGCACGAACGCTGGGGTGTGCGACGCTATGGTTTTCATGGCACCAGTCACCAGTTCATCGCCGAATCGCTGCCGGCACTGACCGGCCTGGCACCTGCCGACGTGCGTGCCGTATCGGCGCATCTGGGCAACGGCTGCAGCACCTGCGCCATCAAGGCCGGGCACAGCGTCGACACCTCCATGGGTTTCACGCCGCTGGAAGGGCTGGTCATGGGCAGCCGTTGTGGCGACCTTGACCCTGGCCTGCACGAATATCTCGCCCACAAGCTCAACGTGGACATCAAAACCCTGACCGACCTGCTCAACCGCAACGCCGGCCTGAAAGGTGTCTCTGGCCTGGGCAACGACATGCGCGAACTGCAGCAGGCCGCCGCCAATGGCCACTCCGGCGCGCAACTGGCGATTGACCTGTTCTGCTATCGCCTGGCCAAAACCATTGCCGCCAGTCTGGTGCCGCTCGGCCACATCAACGCCATTGCCTTCACCGGCGGCATCGGTGAAAACTCGGCACTGGTGCGGGCACAGGTCATCGCGCAGCTGCATGGACTGGGTTTCCGGATCGATGCTGCGCGCAATGTGGAACGCGCCAGCACACCGCGCAACATCGCGCAGGACGGATCGCCCGCCATTCTGGTGATTCCGACGCGCGAGGAATGGATGATTGCGCGGCAGACCGCCCAACTCATTCGCTGACTTTTCACCGGATCAGACACAAGGATTGCAACCATGAAGACACTGCTGCTGGCACCCACCGAATCCGGCGTGGGGCTCACCACCATCTGCCTGGGTCTGCTGCACGCACTGGACCAGAAAGGTCTGCGCGTGGCTTTTTGCAAACCCTTCGGCCACCTGAAGGAGGATGGCGGCGATCGCTCGGTGCAACTGATCGGACGCTACACCGGACTGAATCCTCCCGCACCGCTGCCCTGCAGCAAAGCCACCGCGCTGCTGTCTGCGAGCCAGGCCGACCTGCTGATGGAAGACGTGATTTCGCTGCGCCAGCACGCGCTGGAATCCCTTGACTACACGCCGGACGTGCTGGTGCTGGAAGGCGTAAACACCAGCGCCGACGATCCGGTACTGGCGCAGCTGAATGCACTGATGGCGCGCGCGCTGGACGCCCAGGTGATTCTGGTGACCACGCCGCACGCCCAGTCCATTCCCGAACTCAACCAGCGTCTGGAAGCCAGCGCCACTCATTTTGGCGGCGTGCGCGACCGGCGCGTGGTGGGCTGCATTCTCAACATGGTGAATGCGCCGCTGGATCGCCACGGCCGTATCCGTCCCGACATCGACAATCCCTCGTTCAACACCGCGCTGAGCCTGGACCAGATCCGCACGCAACTGCCGATCCTGCAGCGCAAGGATTTTCATCTGGCCGGTGCCATTCCGTGGGATGCGGAACTCACCGCGCCGCGCACCTGGGACGTGGCGCAGTTTCTCGGCGCGCACATCATTGCCGCCGGCGAAATCCGCCAGCGGCGCATCCTGCATGTCAGCATCGCCACTCAGCGCGTCGGCAATCTGCTGCAGGAACTGCAGCCGGGCACGCTGGTGATCACCACCGGTGATCGCGAGGATGTGGTGGTGGCTGCGGCGCTGGCGCAACTGAACGGCGTGTCGCTGGCAGGACTGCTGTTCACCCAGCCGGCGGAATTGCGCCCGGAACTGCTCGACTTCTGCCGTCACGCCATCGAGCGCGGCCTGCCGCTGCTGCAGGTACAGCAGGACAGCTACCAGATGATCAACCTGCTGCCCGGCTTCGACAACAAGGTGCCGGTGGATGACGACACCCGCATCCGGCATGTCATGGAAACCGTGGCGCAGAATCTCGACAAAACCTGGCTGGCGAACATGCTGGCCAGCCAGCGCGAACTGCGCCTGTCACCGGCGGCATTCCGTTACAGCCTGGTGCAGCGCGCCCGCGCCGTCCGCAAGACCATCATCCTTCCCGAAGGCGACGAACCCCGCACCATCAAGGCTGCCGTCACCTGCTTTCATCGCGGCATTGCGCGCTGCCAGCTGCTGGGCAATCCCGCCACGATCCGGCAGGTGGCCAGCGCCAACGCCATCACGCTGCCGGCGGATCTGGAGATCATCGATCCGGTTCCGCTGCGCGAGTCGTATCTGGAAATGTTACTGGCGATGCGGCGTCACAAGGGGCTCACCGAGGAGCGCGCGCAGCAGGAACTGGAAGACAACGTGGTGCTGGGCACGCTGATGCTGCACCAGGGGAAAGTGGACGGTCTGGTGTCCGGCGCGGTGCACACCACCGCCAACACCATTCGCCCGGCGCTGCAGCTGATCCGCACCAAACCGGACATCAAGATCGTCTCATCGATTTTCTTCATGTGTCTGCCGGAACAGGTGATGATCTTCGGCGACTGCGCCATCAACCCAGATCCCGACGCCGACGAACTCGCCGACATCGCCATTGCCAGCGCCGATTCCGCCCGCGCCTTTGGTGTCACACCGCGTGTGGCCATGATCAGTTACAGCACGCTGGAATCCGGCAGCGGCAGCGATGTGGACAAGGTGCGCGAGGCCACCCGCATTGCGCAGTCCAAACGTCCCGACCTGATGATCGACGGGCCACTGCAGTACGACGCCGCCGTGATTCCGGCGGTAGCCGCCAGCAAGGCACCGGGCAGCCAGGTGGCAGGCAATGCCACGGTGCTGATCTTCCCCGACCTGAATACCGGCAACACCACCTACAAGGCCGTGCAGCGCAGCGCGCAGGTAGTCAGCATCGGCCCGATGCTGCAGGGACTGAAAAAACCGGTGAATGACCTGTCACGGGGCGCGACGGTGGACGACATCATCTACACCATCGCACTCACCGCCATTCAGGCGCAGGAGTGAACGGGTCAGAGTTTCAGGTGGGAAATCGACTTCATCATCCGGGTTGAAAGCTCCGCCAGCGTGCGCGCAGCATCGGCATTGCGTTTCACACTGGTGGACACCGCTTCCATTTCATCGCGCAGCTTGATCACGTTCTGATTGACACTTTCCATCGTCGTGCTCTGCTCGGTGGTGCTCACCGCGATCTGCGTGTTGGAATCATTGATGCGCTGGGCGTTGCCGGCAATTTCGTGAATCACCTCGCCCGCCTTCTGCGCCTGCTCGACGCAGCGACCGGCATCATTGGAACGCTCTGTCATTACCGACACCGCGTGCACGGAACTCTGCTGCAGGCGGTCGAGCATGGCCTTGATCTGGTCGGTGGAATCCTGCACGCGCTGCGCCAGACTGCGCACTTCGTCGGCCACCACTGCAAAACCCCGGCCCTGCTCGCCGGCACGGGCCGCCTCAATCGCCGCATTCAGCGCCAGCAGATTGGTCTGCTCGGCAATCGATTTGATCACATCCAGCGCCGAACCGATCGCGCTGGTTTCATCCGCCAGCCGGTGCACCACCGTCGCGCCGTCGCGGATATCGGTGGCCAGCCGGGTGATGGCATCCACCACAAAATCCACCTGCTGGTTGCCGTGCTTCGCCACCTTGACCGATTCCATCGAGCGCACATTGTTTTCATTGGCGTTGCGCTGCACATCCTGACTGGTGCAGGCCATCTCGGTAATCGCCGCCGCCAGCTGTTCGGTTTCGCCCTGCTGCACTTCCACGCTATGCACATTATTGCTGGATTCCTTCGCCAGATATTCCGACATGGAATCCATGGTGAACGCCGCCGCACGGATTTCCGTCACGATGCGCGACACGTCTTTCACCATGTTGTTGAACGCCAGCGTCATCTGCCCCACTTCGTCGGCGGATTCGCATTGCACCCGCACCGACAGATCGCCCTGCTCATGCACCTTGCGCATGGCATCGCGCAAAGTCGCCACTGGCTTCGATACAAACTGGATCAGCGCCTGCGATGCCGCCAGCAGCAGCAACATCATCAGGAACACGGTCACGCCGTAGTAGACGGATTTCTCCAGGCACAGCTCCAGCAGCGACGGCACCGGCGACGGGTCTGCCTGCAGCTGCGCCAGCGCCAGCAGGCCGTTCCGGTAATCCACAATTGCCACCAGTGTGATCACCAGCATGCCGGCGAAACTCACCAGATTCACCAGCCAGAATTTGTACTTGAGAGGAAGATCCAGCAGAAAACGCAAGGAAGTGCCCGCCATGCAGAATATCAGTCAAACCATTTATAACCGGACGCGATATGAACGCACGCACCACGCCGGACTGGATTAACTATAGCAGGCAGATCAAAAGCTTCAGGCGCTCCACTCCACTTCATAGCCGGAATACTTGCGGATATTGATCACGCCCGTATCCAGCATCAGATATTGCCCCTTGATGCCCAGCAGCGTGCCCTGCAGCAGTGGCGTCTTGTCCAGATTGATGCTGCTCACCTTCACCGGAAACTGCAGCACCGGATACTCGATCTGCACCACGGCCGCGTCTGGCAATGACTGAATCGAATCACTGCCCAGCCGGTCACGCAGCACATCCAGCTCCAGCGCACACAGCTGCAGCAGGCGATCGCGCTCGGCAACCAGATCCAGCGGCGTCACCTGGTTTTTCAGCATGGCCTGCCACTGCGTCTTGTCCGCCACATGCTTGCCGAGGGTGATTTCCACCAGTCCGGAATGAAAGCGGTTGTGCACATTGAATACGGGCAATGCCTGCACCGCGCCCTGATCGATCCAGCGCGTGGGCACCTGATTGTCGCGGGTGATGCCCACTTTCAGGCCCGAGGAATTGGCGAGATAAACGGTGTGGGACCGAAAGCAGAACTGCTGCGCCCAGTCCGGCTCGCGGCAGGTGCCCTGCTCGAAATGACACTGCTCCGGCTTGACGATGCAGGTATCGCACTGCGCCAGCGAGCGGAAGCAGGGAAAACAGTAACCCTGGTCGAAACTCTTGCTGGTCTTGCGGCCGCAGTGCACGCAGAAAATGCGGCCCGTGTAACGCAGCTGCACCGGCTGGCCCAGATGCGGATTCAGTGGCACCACGGCCTCGCCCAGCGGCAAACCATACTGAACCGGCGCCTGCAATTCGCTTTTGAGTTTCGACAATGTACCGATCATGACAAGTTATGCACCAGCGCAGGAGGAAGGGCCGCCACGTTACCAATCCGCCTTGACCGGGTCAAACCCCTTTGCCGATACTCGAATGCACCTTTCCGGCAGCCATTCCGGCCACTCAGGAGAACCGCATGTCCTTCAAGACTCTGACCGTTTCGATTGCAGACAAGATCGCCCACATCGTGCTGAACCGCCCCACTGAACTCAACACCATGAACGAGGATTTCTGGCGCGAATTCCCCCAGGCCATTCGCGAAATTGACGAACAGGCGTCCGCGCGCGTCATCGTGATTTCCTCCACCGGCAAGCATTTCACCGCCGGCATGGCGCTGAGCGTGTTCACCAATCCCAACAACATTTCCATGCAGGGCGATCCGGCCCGCGCGGCTGAACAGCTACGTCGTCTGGTGCTGCAGCTGCAGGATGCGTTCAATGTGCTGGAAACCGTGCGCATGCCGGTACTCGTTGCCATCCAGGGTGGCTGCATCGGCGGCGGAGTGGACATGGTGAGCGCCGCCGATTGTCGCTACTGCACGGCAGACGCATTCTTCTGCATCAAGGAAACCGATCTGGGCATGACGGCCGATGTGGGCACGCTGCAGCGTCTGCCGCACCTGATTCCCCAGGGTATGATCCGCGAACTGGCCTACACCGCCGGCAAACTGTCGGCGCAGCGGGCGAAGGAAATCGGACTGGTGAATGAGATTTTTCCGGATCAGGCGGCGCTGCTGGAGGGCGTGATGAAAATCGCCAGGGAAATTGCCGCGCGCTCACCGATGGCGGTGGCAGGCTGCAAGGAAATGATCAATTACACCCGCGATCACACCGTGGCCGACAGCCTGAAATACATTGCCACCTGGCAGTCCGGCATGTTCCGTCCGGAAGACATGATGAAAGCCATGCTGGCGCAGCAGCAGAAAACCACGCCGGAATTTCCCGAAATCTATCCAATCAAGGCGCCGTTCTCCGGCTGAATCGCCGCAATTGCCTGGCGGGGCGCAGACGCACTCCGATACGCCCGGGTCCACCTCAGGTCTGCTGCTGGCCCGTCAGTAGCCACTCGGCCTGAATGACGGCGTCTGGCGGCCCCGTCAGCACCAGAACATCGCCCGCTTCCAGCAGGATGTCGGCCGCTGGCGCCGGCATCTTCTGACCGCCCCGCACCAGTGCGCTGATATCCACATCCGCCAGCACCAGCTGACAGAGCGGCAGACCGGCTACCGGACTGTCCAACGGCAATTGCACGGAATGCAGGATGTTGCGAATCTCCTGCCGGGCATCATCCTGCACCGGCGGCGCACCGCGGAAATAGGCATGCAACAGGGGATAGCGTTCGGCGCGTTCTTCCCGCATGCGGCGCATGACCTGGTCCTGCGGCACATCCAGCAGCAACAGCACATGAGACGCGATCATCAGCCCGGATTCGAGGGTTTCCGGCACCACTTCGGTCGCACCGGCATCGCGCAGCAGCTCGGTCTGGCTTTCGTCGCGGGTGCGCACCATGACGTGCACATCGGGACGCAACGAGCGGATCAGCAGCAGCATGCGATGGGCGGTGTCGACATCGTCGATCGCAATTACGATCAGACGCGCCGTTGCAATGCCCACCGCTTCCAGCATCTCGCGACTGGTCGCACTGCCATAGAACACCGGATCGCCCGCCATGCGCGCCTGCCTGACGCGCGCGATATCCAGATCCAGCGCGATGAACGGAATTTTCTGTTCATCCAGAAAACGCGCGACGTTCTGCCCGATGCGGCCATAGCCACAGATGATGACGTGCTGACTGAGCGGCGTGGCATGTTGCGGATGCGCCCGCAGCGCTTCGTCGTCACCGTCGTCACGCTGGCGTGACAGCCAGGTTGCCAGCGGCAGGTTGTAGCGAATCAGGAACGGCGCCGCGATGATGGAAAACAGCACCGACATCAGCACGATCTGGCCATTGCGGTTGTCGATGGTACCGGCATTCATGGCAATGGCGAGCAGCGCGAAACCGAACTCGCCACCCACCGCCAGCACCAGGGCCGTGCGCCAGGCAATCAGGTTGTTGAGTCCACTGATACGCACAATGGCTGCCACCAGCAGGATTTTGCTGCCCAGCAATACCAGCGTGCCCACCATGGCCCACAGCCAGATGTCAGGCAGCAGCGCCGGATCGAACAGCATGCCGATGCCGACAAAGAACAGCCCCAGCAATACATCGCGGAACGGCCGCACCACGGCTTCCATCTGATGCCGGAATTCGGTTTCCCCCAGCATCATGCCCACCAGGAAGGCACCGAATGCCATGGACAGACCCAGGCTGCTGGTGAGCCACGCAGCGGTGAGCGACACCAAAAGCACGGCCAGCGTGAACAGCTCGGACGAACTGCGCTGGGCCACCGCGTGAAACAGGGGACGCAGCAGCCAGCGCCCGCTGACATAGACCAGCGCCAGCGCCAGCACGGCCTTGCCCAGCGCCACCAGCAGCGACTCGCCCACCGACGTCGCCAGCGCCGCAGCTCCCAGCACCGGAAAGATGACCACGAACGGTACGGAGGTGACATCCTGAAAAACCGACAGCGCCGTTCCCAGGCGGCCGTGGTAAGTGTTCTCTTCACGCTGATCGGTCAGCTGGCGGGTAATCACGGTGGTGGAGGACTGGGCAAACACCGCACCCACCACAAAAGCAGCAGCCACCGGCAGCCCGGCCCACCACGCCAGCAGCCCCACCACCAGCGTGGTCAGCACCACCTGCGCGGTGCCCAGTCCCAGCACCTGGTGCCGCAGGGCATGGATCTGGGGAATGGAGTAACTGAGGCCCACGGTGAACAGCAGGAACACGATGCCGAATTCCGCCAGAAACGTGATTTTCTCGGCATCCAGCACCGGGCCACCGGTATGCGGACCCAGAATCACCCCCACCAGCAGATAGCCCAAGCTGGTGGGAATGCGCAGCAGCAGAAACACCATCATTACCGCTACCGCAAGGCCCAGCAGAAACAGCATCTGGGCCAGCGGCTGATCGATCAGCATAAGACGGCTGCCCCTTCAGACGGAAACAAGAACATCGCACTGGGACTCTGCCAGCACATGCTTGGTGACGCTGCCCAGGAAAAAATCCTCCAGCAGATTCTGGCCATGCTTGCCCAGGGCAATCAGGTCGCAGTTCAACTCCTGTTCCTGCTCCAGAATGTGAACGCAGGCATCGCCATGCAGCACCATCTGCAGCACGTCCTGCGCTGACAGGCCGGCATCCTGGATGAGGCGCTGCAGGCTCTGCTCCGCGTCCAGCCGCCCCAGTTCGCGGTAGTGCTGCAGAATACCGCTGTCCACATTGGCGTAGCGCAACCGGCTCTCAAAGGGCTGCTCGAAGGCATGCAGCAGGACGAGCTGCGCATCCGGCGCGACCTGACGCGCATGCTGCACTGAACGCAGGGAATGGGGGGAAAAATCCACGGGCACCAGCACGCGGCGATAGGCTTCGTGGGCCACCTGCTTGACCACCAGCACCGGACATTGCGTCCGGGCCAGCATGCGCTCCGCCGTTGAACCCAGCGCCAAGTGACGCATGTAGCTCTCGCCGCGCGCACCACACACCACCAGATCGGCAGCACACGCGTCGGCCTCGCGGGCCAGTTCGGCCAGCACACTGCCCTGCGCAACCTGCGCCGACGCGGTAACGCCAAAGCGCGCCTGCAGGGCCGCCGCCTCGTCCCGTAGACGGCCACGGGCGGCGTCCAGCACCTGCAACTGCAGGGCATCGGGACTGCCACCCAGCAATTGTCGCATCCGTTCCAGCGGCGCCGGGTTCATCACATGCAACAGCGTCAGCGGCGTGGCGGTCTGCCGGCTCAGCAGTGCCGCGCGTTCAATGGCATGGCGCGCGGGGGCGGAAAGATCCGTCGCCGCCAGAATATGGTTCATGTTGGCTGTCTCCAGTGTCCGGGCAGAAGGTGCGGGCCGTGCGCCGGCCACATTTCAGATCAGACTCCAGCATTGCTCCGCTGTTCCCGGCCGTTGACACCCCGCCTGATTATGGGAGATGAGACAGCATGGTCAAGCCAGCGACGGCATGTCACCGCGCCCGCAAGCGCTGGGTTTTGAAACCACGCGAGGCACTGGTCATCACATACTGCAGCAGTCCCAGCAGCGGATGCCGGTCCGGTCGCGCCGGCTTGCCGTGGGCAATGCGCTCCATCTGCTGCGCATACCAGGCCAGCTCCATCATCGCCATGTCGTCCACCAGTTTGATGCCGGTGTTGCGCGGCTTGATGTCGGCCGATGTGCGTCGCCCCTGCAGCATGTCGTTGGGCAGATCCGGAAACACCGCCAGCGGCCGCGCCATACCCACCAGATCGGTGGCGCCACTGCGAATGGCTTCGGCCATGCCGGTCACCGTGCGGAATCCACCCGTCACCATCAGCGGCGTTTTCACCAGTGCCCGGATTTTTTCCGCGTACTCCAGAAAATAGGCTTCGCGGGCCTTGGTGGATTCCTTCACGTCCTTGCCGGTCATGATCGGCGTTTCATAGGTGCCGCCGGAAATTTCCAGCAGGTCGATGCCAGCGTCGGCCAGCAGCTGCGCCACCTGCATGGATTCTTCCTCGGTAAAGCCGCCGCGCTGGAAATCCGCCGAGTTCATCTTGATGGAGACCGGAAAGGCCGGGCCGGTTTCCTGACGGATAGCGCGCAGCACTTCCAGCACGAAGCGGGCGCGGTTTTCGATGCTGCCGCCCCACTGGTCCCTGCGCTGGTTATGCAGCGGCGACAAAAACTGGTTCACCAGATAACCGTGGGCGCCGTGGATCTGCACACCGGTAAAACCGGCCTTTTTCGCAATGCGCGCGGCCGTGGCAAAGCGCTGGATGATGTCTTCGATCTCGGCTTCGCTGAGTTCGCGTGGCTCGGTGAAATAGCTCTTGAATTTCGGCGCCAGAGGAATGGCCGACGGCGCCACCGGCTGATGCTTCGACACCAGTTTCGGCGACTGCTTGCCGGGATGGTTCAGCTGCATCCACAGCTGGGTGTCGTGGGCGGTACCGCGCCGGGCCCATTCCTGCAGCTGCGGCAGATCGCGCTCATCCTCCAGCGCCACGTTGTTCGGCTCGCCCAGTGCGCGCCGGTCCACCATTACGTTGCCGGTGATCACCAGCCCCGTGCCGCCGGCCGCCCAGGCGCCATACAGCGTGGGCAGGCGCTCCGTCACCCGGTTGTCGGTGGTGCCCAGCGCCTCGCTCATGGCGGACTTGGCGAATCGGTTCTTGATCACGGTCCCGTTGGCGAGGGTGAAAGATTGGGCCAGGGTGGTGGTGGGGTTGTTGTCCATGGGGAGGCTCCGGGTGAGAATATCAATTCGATAGTTATCAAACTATCGTAAGAATGCCGGCAGCGTCAACCCCCGCAGCGGACTGCCCCGGCCTCCGCCGCCATGCTATGATCGCGCTCCCTTTTTCAGGAGCATGACCATGCTGAAAGTTAACGAATACTTCGATGGCAAAGTGAAATCCATCGGCTTCAAGACCGCCACCCTGCCCGCCACTGTGGGCGTTATGGCGCCGGGTGAATACACCTTCGGCACCTCGCAGAAAGAAGTCATGACCGTGGTCAGCGGCGCCCTCACCGTACTGCTGCCCGGCTGCAGCGAGTGGCAGACTTTCAACGCGGGCCAGGACTTCACCGTGGCGGCCAACCAGTCGTTCCAGCTGAAAGTGGCCGTTGATACTGCCTATCTCTGTACTTACGAGTAAGCACCTGCGAACAAGCCCGCACTCAATGCTGAAGGTGGTCCGCTCCGGCACTGCCTTCAGCGTTGCATTCCTCTCCCCCGCTCACACCGGCTCTTCCAGCGTCGTGGTCTGCAACTCGTGCAGATGCCGGTACAGGCCGTCCTGCTCCAGCAGCGCCCGGTGACTGCCCTGCTGCACCACTTCACCCTGATGCAATACCAGAATGCGGTCCGCCTGCGTGATGGTGGAAAGCCGGTGGGCGATCACCACCAGCGTGATCCGGCCCTTCAGTGCCAGCAGCGAGCGCTGCACCACTGCCTCGGTTTCTGAATCCACATTGGCGGTGGCCTCATCCAGCACCAGCACGTCCGGCTTGCCGGCCATCGCCCGCGCCAGCGACAGCAATTGCCGCTGCCCCACCGACAGTGACAATCCTTTCTCATCCAGCATCGAATCGTAGCCTTGCGGCAGTTGCAGCACATGCTGATGCAGACCCACCGCGCGCGCGGCCGCCTCAATGTCAGCACGGGAAAGCTGGCGACCGATATCGATATTGTCCACCACCGACGCGGCAAAAATAAAACTGTCCTGCTGCACGATGGCAATATGCTGGCGCAGCAGCGCCTGCGAAAATACCGCCAGATCCTCGCCGCCCAGTTCGATCTGTCCGCTGGACGGCGCGTAGAAGCGCAGCAGCAGGCTGGCGATGGTGCTCTTGCCGCTGCCGGTGTGGCCGACAATGCCGATGAACTGGCCGGGGCTAACACGAAAATCCACATGCTTCAGCACCGGCTTGATGCCGTCGTAACTGAAACTCACATCGCGAAAATGAATGCTGCCCAGCTGCGGATGGGCGATATTGCGCGTGCGCAACTGTTCCGGCTGTTCGTCTATCCAGGCAAACACACGGCTGGCCGACACGATGGCCTGCTGGAACAGGTTGAGGCGCTGTGTCATTTCAATCAGCGGCTCGGTGAAGCGGCCCAGATAACTGACGAAGGCGTAGATCACGCCCACTTCAATCACGCCGGATGTGCTGTTCAGCGCATTGTTGCCGAAGAAATACAGCAGCCCGCTGAGCGTACCCAGGTACAGCATGTCCACCATCGGCCGCAGCAGCAGCGCGTCCATCTGCATGGTGCGCCGGCGCGTGCGGAAATGATCTTCGGTGACCTCATGATACTGCTGCGCAAACCGCTGCTCCTGCCGGAACAGCTGCACCACCGCCACGCCCTGGATGGTTTCATTCATGCGCGCGTTGATGTCCGACAGCAGTTCCCGCGCGCGCTGGAACACCGGCGTACTCAGGCGGCGATAGCAGAACATCACAAAAATCACCGCCGGTACGAACAGCAGACAGACCAGCATCAGCTGCCAGTTCAGCACCGCCATCGCAATGAAAATGCCAATCACGCGCACGCTGTTCTGGATATACACCCCCAGCACACCGACGAACAGTTCCTTCACCGATTCGGTATCGTTGGTGATGCGGGAAATCAGGCTACCAGTGGGCGTGTAGTCAAAGCGCTTCAACGGCAATGACACCACGCGGGAGAAAATCTGATGGCGCAGGGTTTTCACCACTTTCTGCGCAATGCTGTTCCAGCGCAGCGACTGGAAATAGCCGAAGAACGCCGCCGCCAGATTCGCCACCACATAGATCACCAGCATCACCACGATGGCATCCGCCTGCCAGTTGCCCGGCACCAGGAAATCATCAATGAAATGCTTGATCAGCAGCGGGCCCGCCACATCCGCCAGCGTAGCCAGCAACAGCAGCGTAATGGCAATTGCCAGTTCGCGCCGATGCTGCAGTGTGTAGCCCAGCAGCCGGCGAAACGTTCCCGTGGATGCGCTCATGGTGGTGCGACCTCAACAAACCTATTCAAACATCGAGAAATCAATCCTGGTGCCGCGCTCCTGCAACTTCTCCAGAAACGTGGGAATGAAACCCGTCGCCAGGAAGCGGCCTTTCACCTTGCCATCCGCATCGAAACCATCCTGCTGGAAGCGAAAAATCTCGCCCAGCTGCACCGTGTTGGCTTCAATGCCGGACACTTCACTGATGCTGGTGATGCGACGGCTGCCGCAGGGATAACGGTTCTGCTGGATGATCAGATGCACCCCCGACTGGATCTGGCCGCGAATCGCCGCCACCGGCAATTCCATGCCCGACATCAGCACCAGCACTTCCAGACGGTTGATGCAGTCGCGCGGTGAGTTGGCGTGAATGGTGGTGAGCGAGCCGTCGTGGCCGGTGTTCATGGCCTGCAGCATGTCGAGTGCCTCGCCACCGCGACACTCACCCACCACGATGCGATCCGGACTCATGCGCAGACTGTTGCGCACCAGGTCGCGAATGCTGATGGCACCATGTCCGTCCGGATCGGCCGGCCGCGTTTCCAGCGCCACCAGATTCGGCTGCGACAGTTCCAGCTCGGCGGCATCTTCAATGGTCACCACGCGTTCGTGTTCGGGAATGTAGTTCGACAGGATATTCAGCAGCGTCGATTTGCCCGACCCGGTGCCGCCGGAAATCACCATGTTGCGTTTGTTCTTCACCGCCAGCTCGAGAAACTTCAGCATGTTCGGCGACAGGGACTGGTAGTTGATCAGATGCGTGCCGGTGAGTTTTTCCGTCTTGTAACGGCGAATGGTGAGCGACGGCCCCTTGATTGCCAGCGGTGGAATAATCGCGTTGATGCGGGAGCCGCCTTTCATGCGCGCATCCACCATCGGCGAGCGCTCATCGATGCGACGACCTGAATCACGCACGATACGCTTGATCACCTGAATGACGGCATCGTCATTGGTGAAGCGTTCACTGGCGCGCTGGGTGCCCTCCTCTGTTTCATAAAAAATCTCGCCGGGTGCATTCACCATGATTTCGTTGACGTCATCCAGCTGCAGCAGTTTGTCGAGCGGACCGTTGCCGACAAACTCACTCATTACTTCACGGCCGATGCGATTGCGATCCAGCGTGGCGGGCAGGTTGCGGAAGGCATCGAAGGCCGAACCAATCAGCTGGTGCACAGCGGCGCGGGTTTCATCTTCCGTCAGCACCGTTGTGTTGGCGGCCAGGGCATTGGCAACCGCCCAGTACACTTTTTCCCGCACGCGCTGGTGCACCTGTTCCAGATCCTGCGGCGAATCCTCGTCTGCCTGCTGGCGACCACCGCGCTTGATCTGCACCTTGATGTGGTAGTCGCCAATGGCAATGGTGTCGCCCAGGGTGAGCGGACCATAGGTGTCCACCTTGTTGTCATTTACCCGCAGCGCCTTCATTCGGGCGCGGTTGGTGACATGCACGCCGTCATCTTTCAGCACCAGTTCCGCGTGTACCTTGGCCACCTTCCAGCCCGGCAGCACCACGGCATTGTCAGGCTGCGTCCCCAGCGTGCAGGAGGCTTCGGCAATGAATGTGGTGGAGACCGCTTCACCTTTGTTATTGCGCACGATGACATTGAACATGGGTTCGTTATTTTCCCGCTCGGATTTTATGATTTGAATGCAGCAGAACCGGAGCAGTGCTCACCGGCCTTCCTGCACTGCCTGTTCGATCTGCTGGTAGTGAAACATCTGTGCGTACCAGCCGTTGCGCTGCAGCAGTTCCGCATGCCGGCCCTGCTCCGCCGGGCGCCCCTGGCTCAGCACCACGATATGATCGGCGCGTTCCACCGCACTCAGGCGGTGACAGATGACCAGCGTGGTTCGCGCGCGACGGGCTTGCTGCAGGTGTCGCAGGATATTCTGTTCGGTGGCCACATCCACGGCCGACAGCGCGTCGTCGAGCACCAGCAGCGGCGCATCCAGCAACAGCGCACGGGCGATGGCGATGCGCTGCTTCTGCCCGCCCGACAGCGTGATGCCCTTCTCTCCCACCAGCGTGGAATAGCCATCGGGAAATGCGCAGATGTCGTCGTGCACATGGGCGAGTCGGGCCGCGTGCTGGATTTCCTCCGGCGTGGCGTCCGGTTTTCCCAGGGCAATGTTGTCGGCGATGGAGGTGGAAAACAGAAACGATTCCTGCGGCACCACCACAATGTGCGAGCGCAGCGATGACAGCGTGAATTGCGCCAGTGGCTGCCCGTCAAAACTGATGTGCGCGCTGGCGGATTCGTACTGGCGTAACAGCAGTTTCACAAAGGTGGATTTGCCTGACGCGGTGGCGCCGACAATACCCAGCATCTGGCCGGCGCGCAGCTCGCCGGAAAAATCGGCCAGCGCGGCCAGTGTGCGATCGGGGTAACAGAACGACCGGATATTCCAGTGCAGGGTGGCTGCGGCGGGAATTGTCTGCGTGCCGTGATCGGCAATGGCGGGCTCGGTGTTGAAAATTTCCTGCAGGCGCTTGTAGGCCACCGCGCCGCGCTCCATCAGGTTCAGCAGCCAGCCGTAGGCAAACATCGGCCAGATCAGAAAACCCAGATATAAAGTGAAGGATGCCAGCTCGCCGACGCTGAGCTGTTGCCGGTGAATGAGCCAGGCACCACCGGCAATCGCCAGCAGGAACGAGGCTCCCACCGTGATGAAAATTACCGGCTCGTATTTCGCTTCCGAGCGTGCGACCGTCATGTTGGCATCGTGCGCCGCCAGCGCCGACTGGTCGAACGCCGCAATCGAACGCTCCTCCAGACCATAGGCCTTCACCATGCGAATGCCGGCAATGGTTTCCTGCACACGATCATTCAGTTCACTGAAACGCGCCTGCGATTCCACGAACGCCGCATGCAGTTCATTGTTGATGCGCCAGAACCAGTACGCCATGAACGGCCAGGGCAGCAGGGCCAGCAATGTCAGGCGCCAGTCGATCGCAATCACCAGCACACACAGCACCACCACACCGGTAAGCACGCCATCGAACAGCGCCAGCATGGCTTCGCCGGCAAACATTTCCACTGCAGTGACATCGCTGGTGGCGCGCGCCATCAGATCGCCGGTCTTGTGGCCGTGAAAAAACTGCTGAGGCTGCCGCAGCAGATGTTCGTACAGGCGCCGCCGCAGGATGGCACCCAGCTGATAGGACGCGCTGTAGAGACTGACCCGCCACAGATAGCGGAACACGTAAACCAGCACCGCCATCACCACAATGATGCCCACCTGCTGCAGCAGGTGTTCGCGCGTCAGCGTGCCCTGCGCCACAGCATCCACCAGCCGGCCCGTGATCCAGGGCGGCACCAGATTCAGCAGCGCCACCAGTGTCAGCAACACCATGGCCACGGCATAGCGTCGCCACTGGGCGCGGTAATACCAGAAAAACTGTCGGAATAACCCCATACAGATACTTGATTTGCAATGGATAAAGTCTGCCGATACTAGCAGCTTCCGGCAGCCCCGCAACCCGCTGCTATACTCAAACGACTCTTGTTCATTTCCGGTCGGCCATCGGGCCAGGTGCGGGTTTGCTGTCGCTGCGTCATTCCAATCAATTGAAATTGCTCGCCATTGTCGCGCTGCTGCTACCCTGGTCGCCGGCACAGGCTGACACATGGAAATTTCAGGTGCGCGACAGCGGTGGCAAAGCGGTCGAAGACGCCGTGATCCTGCTGCCCGGCGCGACGGCGCCAGCGCCCGCCGACATTGCCGTGATGGACCAGATCAACAAGACATTCCAGCCGCACGTGCTGCTGATCCGGCAGGGTCAGCGCGTCAGTTTTCCCAACAGCGATCACATCCGTCACCACGTCTATTCCTTCTCGCCGGCCAAACCCTTTGAAATCAAGCTGTATGCCGGCGTGCCGGAAGAACCCGTGCTGTTCGACACCGCCGGTATCGTGGTGCTGGGCTGCAACATCCACGACAGCATGGTGGGTTATATCGTGGTGGCCGACACGGCGCTGGCGGGTAAAACCGGTCCGCAGGGGCAACTGCAACTGGCAGGAAACGCCACCGCGCCAGTCACCGCAGTGCGCATCTGGCATCCACGCCTGACAGGCGGTCCGACACAGATGCTGACCGTGCCACTGCCTGCCGGCGACGCCGCGGGCATGCGCAATCTCACTCTCGATCTCATGCCCGCGCCGGCCACCGGCACAGGCTTTGGCAACCGGCTGCGTCAATATGGCCGCTAAATCCCTGCAACGGCATATCCTGCGTCTGATCAGCGTCACCCTGCTGGTGGTGTCGCTGGCCATTCTGCTGGCGGTCTGGTTTTCCACTGGCAGCCATGTACGCGCGCAGATCAATAACAATCTGGAAGTGGGTCACGGCGTGCTGCGCCAGCTGCTCACGACCCGCGAACAGCAACTGCTGAACTCCGCCGCGATCCTGACGGCCGATTTCGGCTTCCGCCAGGCAGTGGCATCGGGCGACGCGGCCACTGCCCACAGCGCGCTGGTGAATCAGGGCGCACGCATCCAGGCCGACCTGATGGTGCTGATGTCATTGCAGGGCAACATCACCGCCAGCACGGTTCCCACCCTGCCGAACGATACCGCCTTTCCGCACACAGCCATGGTCAGTGGCGCATTGCAGAACGGCAGCGCCACCGCGTTCGTGCAGCTGGGGAACGACCTCTACCAGATCATCCTGCTGCCGGTGAATGCGCCGGTGCCGGTAGCCCTGACCGCCATCGGTTTTCGCATGAACGCCGCGCTGGCGCAGGAGCTGAAACAGATCACGCATCTGGATGTGACGTTCGCGGCGCAGCAAAACCAGACCGGCGTTATCGTCTCCACACTGGCGCAGGACGATGCCTCGACTGCCATCAGAACCACCGACCGACAGCTGCACTGGCGCCTGCCTTTTTCATCACGCCTGCCGTTCACGACACGCGAATATCCGCTGGACGATGACCAGCACATCAGCGTGTATCTGTCGGCGTCGGTGGATTCCGCCTTCGCCCAGTTCGACATGCTGCAGATCGAAATCGTCCTGATCACACTGGTGGCGATCGCACTGTCGCTACTGGGTGGCATGCTGTTCGCGCGCAAACTGACACTGCCACTGAAAACCCTGGCGGGCCTGGCGGCCGACATTGCCGCCGGTCACTACCGCCGCGACGTGACTGTCACGCGCAATGTGCAGGAAATCGGTAACCTGATGCGCGCATTCAACACCATGCAGGCCGACCTGGGCGAACGCGAGGCCCGCATCATTTACCAGGCCCATCATGACCCGCTCACCGGCCTGATCAATCGCCAGCATGTCATTACCCTGCTGGATGACATGCTGCACCAGACCACGACACCACCGCTGCTGATCGCCTGTCTGAACATTCTGGATTTCCGCAGCGTCAACGATACGTTCGGCCATCACGTGGGTGACGCCTGCCTGCGTCAGGTGAGCGAGCGGCTGCAGCTGCACAATTCAAACTACTGTCTGGCGGCCCGCCTGGGTGGCGACGAATTCCTGCTGGTGGCACCGCAGAATGCCGCCATCCAGACAGAAGCGGCGGAACTGCTGGCGGTGCTGGAGCAGCCGTATTCCAGTCACGAAATGGACATCACGCTGC
>CAZBII010000053.1:0-24376 GCA_964491665.1 uncultured Moraxellaceae bacterium | reverse complement strand
ATCGACTATTCAATGCTGGGTTCACGAAATTTCAACATCATGCCATTAGTCTATATAAAGGCCGATATCAGCACGCGAACAAATGTTTGTCTTTTTCTGACAGAAAACAACATCAAACTGGTAAGAGCCAAACATGTAATTCTGTCCAGCCAAAAACTTCGCGAAGAAGAAAACAGAATCGTGAACTCGGAGAAATTTCAATACCTTTTCAATCAAAAGCAGTCCGGCGATGAAAATCAGGCAGAACAGGCGACATATCTGATAAACCAGATGGAAAAGGCAACCAAAGCCGAAGTAGAAGCAACGCTGCTGGCTGCCATGCAGGAATTGACACCCCGATTCCGAAGCTCCGGCGCTACCGCCATTCTGTTCGGAGATTATTACGATGCCATTCATCCAGAGTGTCCCGATGTCTTTTCATTTGAGCCAGACCTGATCAACAAGATCGACAAAAAATAGTATTGAAGAAAACGTTTAATCAATCCAGACCAAACCAACCGGTGAAACATGACAAGATTTTTTATGGCAGCAATCGCACTGACGCTCACCGCCTGTGCCACGCGAGGCCCTGTTATCAGCCTGCACAAATACGATAAGGATGGCCACTATTACATCTCGGCCAACGATGGAAGATCCAGCAATTGGTGGATACTGATTGATGCCAGAACCGAAATTGGTTCTTACACATTGTGCAGCGACCAGAGAGACTATGTTCTTCTGCGTTACTATCACGACAAGAACAACATCGACCTGCAGAACATAAAATCAGGGAAACTGGTGAAAATAGGCGAAGCCGACAGCCTGTATGGAGACCTGTCCTGCACTGCCGAGCAGGTGGTATTCACTACCAAGACAAACCAGTATGTAATCAAGCGCTAGCCGCAGATTCCAAACCACCCGGCACCGCCCGCATTTATTCGCTACAAAACGTGGAAACAGATTTCAGGAGCATTCACATTGGAAATAGTGGCTGAAATTCTCATGCTGGCGAGCGCAACCGTCATTTTTTTACTCGGCACAATCCATCTCCTCTACACATTCCACGGTCCGAAATTGAAACCCAGAGAACCAGGCTTTCAATCTCTCATGGATCAGGTATCGCCGGTGATCAGTCGCGAAACCACCATGTGGCAGGCATGGATCGGCTTCAACGCCAGTCATAGTTTCGGTGCCATGTTGTTCGGGCTGATTTATGGCTATCTGGCTGCAAGTCAGCCGTCACTGCTATTCGGCTCGGTGTTTCTTCTGGTCGTTGGATTCGCTCTGCTTGCCGGATACACCGCTCTTGCCTTGAAATACTGGTTCAGCCTCCCCTTTCGCGGCATTGCCATTGCCTTGGCCCTCTATATCACGGCCATCGCAATCTCTTTGATCTGATCTGCTTATAAAAATGAAAACGGCAAGGTCATTGCAGACCTTGCCGTTTCTCCACAACCGTCAATCTAGGAAATTTTTTCAATCACCCAGATACTGTCCTGGTTGTCTTCCGACACCGTCGTCAAATACCCTCCATCCGGCACCATGTACTGCTTTCTATTGCTGCCGTTGTAGCCTTTGTTGATAAGCCGGACCTGACTGCCGCTTTTGATATAACCCACCGCATTCACCAGCGAAATGATCCAGTTCTGATAATCGGGCGAGTAATTTTCGTAGTAGTAATACAGGTTGGGATTGGTATACGCCATCAGATAATCACAACGCTGACCACCGTGCACCAGATCTTCGGTCGACGCAATTTCACTGGCGGTGCCATCCTGCAGGGGCCACTGGATAATAAAGCCATTACTGCCGTAGGTGCCGCTCTTGTTTTCGGGGAATTTCAGTTTGACTCGATGAGCAGCATCACCCAGCGTGGGATACCACTGCACGCCTTTGTGGGTGCCGGTGATATACCGACCCGATGCAAGATGCTTCAGATAGAACGTACTGCCGCGATGCAATACGTCGAGGCCGGGCGGCTCATCCAGAACGGGAACAATGGTCCAGCCATCGGCGCCCTGGGTCGTGGTGATGTAGCCGACATAACGGGAATCGGCCGCCAGTTTCTGGTCCTTGAAGTACTCGTTTTCAATGCCAACCTTGTCGCCGAATGACAGCACGCTTTTCGCCGCATCAAGGCCCAACTTCCAGTTTTGCTTCCTGCTGTCGTCTCCATCCATATAGTCGTTGAAGTAGTAGCAGTCATGGGAATCTTTCCAGGCTCCCAATACGTTATAGGCGCCGAGGCCATTCTCGACAGCATTCAGCCTCACCATCGCACCCCTAGCTACCACGCCATTGTCGACGCGATCGTGGGTATTCTGCATGTAGAAGGTAACGGCTTTTACCGTATTGGTGAATCGATCCACCGGTTCGTATGACAGCGTGGGAAAATATTCAGTCATGGCGGAGTCGTCTGAAAATAGGGAGAACGGTGCTACCTGGTGTTCCTGAAATTTTGAAACATATTTGCCATTGGGCGCTTTCAGATAGAAGCGATCGCAATAGCGCACTGGCTCGCCCACTTTGTGGCCCAGATTCAGAAAGCCTACATCCTTGCGATCCTGGCGCGGTGCATCCAGATTCAGAACGTTCTCAAAGGTAGGTGCCTTTACGGTGCGCTGGCCAAAATCAGGAATTTTTTGCTCCAGCCCGCGCCATTTCAGCAAGGTTGCGATCAGCGAAGTGTGATCATAGGGCGTCGCGGTTGTTGAGCGGAACACCGTGCCTTTTTTCACCCAGGGCGACACCAGAATGGTGGGCACGCGACCACCATAGCGGTTGAACTTGAAGTCCTGCTCACACTTGAACGGCGGAGTATTGCCGACACCCCAGGGCGGGATTGCGGCGGGCGGTGGCACATGATCAAAAGAACCCACCGGCTCGTCAAATGTGATAATCAGCAGTGTTTTTTCCCAGGCTTCCTTGTTGGCAATCAGGCTCAGGTAGATCTGCTTTACCAGATTTTCTCCCGAGTCCGCATTGCTGGGCGGGTGATAATCGTTGCCCTGGTGAAACAGCGCTTTCTTCACCAGATTGGATTCGCCGGTCCCTTTTTCCCCGATGCTCCACTCCGGCTCGATGAAAGTGAAATTCGGCAGTTTGCCGGCCCGGGCCGCAACATGAAATTCATCCAGCATACCGAAATGGGAATCGGCATCCTTGATTTTGAGAATTTCCGGAAACAGGCGATGCACATAATCCGATTCCAGCTTCGATGAACTCAACTCAATCAGATACGCCAGCAGCACATCTGCCGCAATGCCGGGACCGGCAAACAATGGATTATTGGCCAGAAAGAGATTGATGACGGGCAACAGCAGCTTGGCCATTTTATCGATGTTGTTTTGCAACATGCCGCTCTCGCGGAACACCTTCCAGGAGGTCTGGCCACCTTCTGCCATTGCATTGAACAGGGTTTTTGTCTTGAAGCGATCATCGCCCAACCGATACCCGACTATCTTCTCGATAACTGGCGCGCGTTTGTCTTCTTCCAGAAAGCCATTATCCACCAGCCCCATGGACGTTCCGCAGAAGGCAAATGCACGATTGGTGTTGGTTTGCGAAGGCACGGATGAGAACCACATGTCGCACACGGCATAGTGTTCGGCCAGACCATTGAGCACCGGCAGCTGATCCGGCGTGTGGCTTTGCATGACCTGCTGGGCATAACGATAAACGTCGTCTTCGTTGTAGCCATGTTTTCTGAGCAGGTTGGTGTAGTCACGCACGTAGCCTTTCATGGTGGGCTGGGCGTCTGCTGCCGGAGTTTCGGTGCCAAACAATTGCGTCGTCACTTCATGAAACTGTTCGCCCGGCGCAATGTTCGGCACGTTCAGCCCCTGCACGCCCCGCACCGGCTTTATCTTGATGGTTCCGGTAGCATCGGTGTTTTCAAAGTTCTGCAGATTCAGGCCTTGCAGACCTTCATACGCCCGCTCGCCCGGCTTGAGTCTCGGGATATTCTGTGCCGGACTGCCTTTTTCATACAGCCAGCCCAGCATGCTGTCAAACGAGCGGTTTTCCAGCATCAACAATACGACGTGATCGATTTTTCCCAGTTTGCTTTCCATCTTGTTTCCCTATTTTGAGGACGTTAAAAAGCCGCAGCATGACATGCCAATTTGTCATCATGACAACAGCTCAACGTTGACGTTCTATGTCTGGAAGTTCAGGAATGGTACTGCTTGGACAAGGGTGGATATTTGGATTGGTTTTTCGGTAACGACATGACTGCAGAAAAATATACCGAACGCAGCGTTTTTACTCCGATGCTCAGAGCTGCGCAAGAACAAAATACTTTCACCGGCAGGAAATTGCGCTTTGCAGAATTCCTCATCATTCCCACCGAACGCATCAAAAACAGGCCACTGCCAGCGCCATTTGCCCACGTCTACTACAACAGCCGGGTCCGCGATATTGAGTCAAACGTCAGGAAGGTGGGAGGCCATCTGCTGAGCCAGCTCTATATTCTTGCAAGGGTGCTGAAATCACTTTTCTTCAGATAGATCAGCCTGGAAACACAAACATCCCCAGTGCTTCCATCTGCTTTGGCAGGCTCTGCACCTGCGCCATCACGGCGTCGCCCGACAGCCAGTCGCATCCCGCCAGCACCAGAAACTGATACTGCGTCACCGAATGCACGGATGACGCCATCACTTTCAGTCCCATTTCGTGCGCCAGATTCACCACGCCACGAATGATCGCCTGATCGTTGCGGGATTCGTGAATGGACTGCACGAACAGGTCGCCCAGCCGGATCAATGAATAGGGGATGTCGCGCAGCAGTTTCAGCGGCGCAAAGCCGGTGCCGAAATTATCCAGAATCAGGTGAAAACCATTCTTGCGCAGCTGGTTCAGCACATCGCTCAGCTGACTGTGACGAATCGCCAGTGCCGATTCCGGCAGGCCCACATAGATCTGGTCCGGTTTCACGCCGTGGTTTTTCACCACTTCGGTAATCCAGTCCACGCCACCTTCCTGCATCAGCAGCGACGGCGATACCGGTATGATCAGTTTTACATATTCGCGCTGGCTGGCATTCATGCCACGCACACGTTCCAGCGCATGCTGCCAGAACCAGCGGAAGATTACCGATGCCAGACCGGACTCTTCCGCCGCCGGCAGAAATTCATCCAGCATCAATTCACCGCGCGCCGGATTCACCCACGACAGTTTGATTTCGCACGCCACCAGCTGGCCACTATCGACCGCAGCCACCGGCTGGAACTGCACGCGCCACTGTTTCTGTTCCACCGCATGATGCAGTTCATATTCAATCTGCATCTGCTCGACGCGCTGCTTGTTCATTTCAGCGGTGTAATACTGGTAATTGTTGCGGCCAATGGCCTTGGCACGCGCCAGCGCCGACTCGGCATTTTTCAGCAACGTGCTGGCGTCGTCGCCGCAGGTGGGATACACGCTCACGCCAATCGAACCGCCAGTGAAAACCTGATGACCGTCGATCAGGAAGGCTTCGCGAATCTGATCAATGATTTTCTGGGCCACGATACCGGCATTGTCCGGCAGATCGATGTGGCCCAGCACCACCACGAACTCGTCACCTTCCATGCGGCCCACCATGTCATCGCGCCGCACCAGCCCCTGAATGCGTTGCGACACTTCGCGGATCAGCTGGTCGCCGCGATCATGCCCCATGGATTCGTTGATGTAACGGAAATGGTCCAGGTCCACATACAGCACAGCAAAATAGAAACCGGAGATGCCGGCTTTCAGCACACAGCGGTCGATCTGTTCTTCCAGCGGAGCACGCAGCGGCAATCCGGTCAGGTGATCGACATGGGAAAGCTTGGCGATCTTGTCCTTGGATTCGCGCGTGTCCTTTAGCTGGCGGAAGGCAAACAGCAGGGTGATTTCCGGCAGGGTCGTTACCGGAATCGCGGCGAATTTCACGCTGATGCTTTCGCCGTCGGCACGCCAGATCATCGACTTGTCCACCTGCAGGATCTGTTCGGTGCGCGTCACCTTGGCAATCGGATGATCTTTCCATTTGGAGCGCACGCCGGCACAGGATTCTTCCAGAATGGTTTCCAGATACTGCCCCACCAGATGCTGCACTGGCGCTTTCAGCAGACGCTCGGCAGCGGCATTGGCAAACAGGATCTGGCCGTTGCGATCCAGCGCCAGCACACCTTCGTCGCGGGTTTCCACCAATGTCTTGTTGTTCTCGCCGCCCATCGCGGCAATCTGGTTGCGGTACTGCTGCAGTTGCAGATAGCTTTTGACGCGCTGCTGCAGTTCACGTTCAGGCAACGGCTTGGCCATCACGTCCACCACGCGGAACAGTTCCTGGTGCAGACACATCTTGCGTTCCGACAGATTGGCCGTCACGAACAGCACTGGAATATGCACTGTCTTGTTGCTGGATTTGAGCAGGTTCAACACCTGGTAGCTGTCGGGATCGGTCAGGCCGGAATCCAGAATCAGCAGCGCGGGCTGGTGGCTGGCCACCAGATCCACCACGTTGCCGCCTTCAGTGGTGGCCAGTGCGCGCGCGCCGGCAGCCTGTACCAGTTCAGAGTAATAGGCGATGTTGCTGTCCTGGCTGTCGGCGATGATGATCAGGGGTGACGTCTGGTTCATGTTGTCGGTTCAACTTGTAGGTTCAACAAATAGGATCAGCGCAATTTGATTTCGATTTTGTGGAGAATGGTTTCCAGCTGGTCGGCGCGAAACGGCTTCTGCATGTATTCGTCCATGCCGGCCTGCATGCAGGCATCGTGACAGTCGCCGGAATCGCTGGCGGTCAGTGCGATGATCGGCGTGTGGCCACCGTTTTCCAGCTCCCATTCACGAATGCTGCGGGTGGCTTCAAACCCGTCCATGATCGGCATTTCACAGTCCATCAGAATGAAGTCGTACTGTTTTTCCATGACGGCTTCGATGGCTTCCTCGCCGTTGTTGGTGACGTCGGCGTGAATGCCCAGTTTTTTCAGGGCACCCTTGGCGATGATCTGGTTCACTTCGTTGTCATCCACCAGCAGGGCACGGCGGATGCGGGTGCCGCTGGCATCCTGCAAACTGCGGTCAGTTACCAGCGGCTGCGCAATGGATTGCTCACGCCCCAGCACGGTGGCGATGGCATCGTGCAGCATCTGCTTGCGCACCGGTTTCAGCAGCATGGCATCGATGCGCTGTTGCGGGCTGTTGGCTACGTTCAGGCCGTCGCGATCATTGGCCAGCAGCAGGATGCGCACATTGGCGAAAGCCGGATTCTTGTTGATTTCCTGTGCCAGCTGCGCGCCGGCATGCTTGTGCTGTTGCAGATCGATGATCACCAGTTCATACGGGTGTGGCGTCAGGCTGGCCTGGCGCATTTTTTCCAGCGCGATGGGCCCGCTGCCGTGACTGTCCACTTCCAGCTGCCACTCGTGAAAATATTCCAGCAGTTTGCTGCGGTCGCGAATGGAATCGGTGACAAGCATAACTCGGTGCCGCAACAACAATGCCTGATTCGCCACCAGTCCCGCGCCCTTGGGCATTTTCAGCGAGATCCTGAACGTGCTGCCCAGCCCCTCCACCGAGCGCAGGGTGAGATTGCCGCCCATCAGGTCGAGCAGTTCCTTGCTGATGGCCAGACCGATGCCCAACCCGCCGTAACGATCCGCAAACGTGGTGTCGCGTTTTTCAAAGGCAGCGCGAATGGCCTGCGCCTTTTCTTCCGGCATGCCTTCGCCGGTGTCAGTGACTTCCAGTTCGATCACGGCATGGGTGTCGTTTTCGATCTGGCATTCGGCTTTCACCGTGATGCCACCTTCGTGCGTGAACTTGAACGCGTTGTTGAGCAGGCTCTGCAGGATCTGGTGCAGGCGGTCGGGATCGCCGACGACGCTTTCCGGCACATAGGGCGATACCAGCGTGGCCAGTTCGATGCCGCGCCGTTTGGCCAGATCACTGAAGCCATCCACGATTTCTTCCAGCACCAGACGGAAGTTGAAATGGATGCTCTGGAATTCCAGCTGGTCTGACTCCAGCCGCGTGAAATCCACCATTTCATTCAGCGTGCGCTGCAATTCCTTGCCGGACTGCAGCGCCTGTTCAAGATTGTCGTTGAGCATGCCGGTCAGATGGCCGTGATCCAGCGTGTCGCCAATGGCACTGAGCAGACGGCTGAGCGGCGCACGAAACTGTTGCGACATGTGATGCAGGAAACGGGATTTGGCGCGCGACGCCACCAGCGTTTCTTCCAGCTGGCGTTTCAGCTGATGCTGGATGCTGTGGTAATGACTGGCATCGAGAAATTCACACAGCCAGCGGCGCGGACTGCCCGGCAGAGGCGCCATGCGGTACACCAGCGGGAAGCGCACGCCGTCATAACGGTAGGCAATCAGCGGCTGCTGCCAGAGATTGGGATTGTGTTCGGAATAGTCCTGCAGGTAGGACGCCAGATCGTTGTGGTATTCCTTGGGGCAGGGCACGCACTGGCCAAACCCCACTTTGCCCAGCTGCACCCGCGACATGCCAAACAGGGCTTCTGCCGCCGGGGTGAAATCCAGAACCGCCCCACCCTCGCCCAGCACCACCACGGCCGGATTAAGGGCGCGAATGTACTGCGAGTCCGTGCTGGCGCGGGGCTTGTGAATAAGCATGGGGTTCCAACTGCTGACTAATAGTCTTTTCAGTATAGATGCTGAAATCCCGCCGCCATAAAAAAAGCCCCGTACGTTGCCGTGGGGGCTTTTTCATTTTCAGGCGTGTAAAAACAAACGCTTACTTCAGCTTGCGTGACTCACTTGAGCTTGCGACCCTTGCTCGCCGCAATCCGCATGCGCAGGGCGTTCAGCTTGATGAAGCCTTCCGCATCCTTCTGGTTGTAGGCGCCGCCGTCGTCCTCGAAGGTGGAGATGCGGGTGTCGAACAGGGAATCCACCGACTGACGGCCGACCACCGTGACGTTGCCCTTGTACAGCTTCACGCGCACCACGCCGTTTACCGGCTCCTGCGAGTTGTCGATCATGGCCTGCAGCATCTTGCGCTCCGGGCTCCACCAGTAGCCGTTGTAGATCATCTCGGCGTACTTGGGCATCAGGCTGTCTTTCAGGTGGGCCACTTCGCGATCCAGACAGATGGATTCAATCGCACGGTGGGCGCGCAGCAGGATGGTGCCTCCCGGCGTTTCATAGGCGCCACGGGACTTCATGCCCACGTAACGGTTTTCCACGATGTCCAGCCGGCCCACGCCGTTGTCGCCGCCCAGCTTGTTCAGCTTGGCCAGCACTTCGTGGGCCTTCATGCGCACGCCGTCGATGGCTACCACGTCGCCTTTTTCGTAGGTCAGTTCGATGTAGGTCGGAACGTCCGGGGCCTTTTCCGGGCTTACGGACCAGCGCCACATGTCTTCCTCGGCTTCGGTCCAGGGATCTTCCAGCACGCCGCCTTCATAGGAGATGTGCAGCAGGTTGGCATCCATGGAATAGGGGGATTTCTTGCCGGCCTTGGCGAAGTCCACCGGGATCTGGTGGGTGGCGGCATAGTTCATCAGGGTTTCGCGGGAAGTCAGGTTCCACTCGCGCCAGGGGGCGATCACCTTGATGCCGGGCTTCAGCGCATAGGCGCCCAGTTCGAAACGCACCTGATCGTTACCCTTGCCAGTGGCGCCGTGGGAGATGGCGTCAGCGCCGGTTTCCTCGGCGATTTCCACCAGACGCTTGGCGATCAGCGGACGGGCGATGGAGGTGCCCAGCAGGTATTCGCCTTCATAAATGGTGTTGGCGCGGAACATGGGGAACACGAAATCGCGGACGAATTCCTCGCGCACGTCTTCGATATAGATCTGTTTGACGCCCATGGCCTGGGCCTTGGCGCGGGCCGGTTCCACTTCTTCCCCCTGGCCCAGGTCGGCGGTGAAGGTCACCACTTCACAGTGATAGTTCTGTTGCAGCCATTTGACGATGACCGATGTATCCAGGCCGCCTGAATAGGCCAGCACCACCTTTTTGATGTCCGCCATGGGAATTTCCTTTGAATCGACAGGATTGGGAGGGTTGCGAAGGGGCCGTATTCTAACTGATGCCGGGCGGGATTGGGACTGGTCGCGGGTGGTTGCGGTTTGACTCTGCCTGTACGATTTAGTCCACCCTAGGGTCAAGCCAGCTGGGCGGGTTCCTCCGCAGAATGCTCCACGTTGGCGCTGGCACCTGATGGGCAGGGCCCGCCTGAAGGAGATCAATCATGCAACGAACCACACGAAACCCTCGTAGCCTGCTGCTGGTCAGTGGCCTGACAATGAGTCTGGTAACCAGCCTCACCGGTTGCGGCGGCGGCAATATCAAGATCCTCTCCCCCACGGCAGAGCAGGTATTCCAGCAATCGGAAGACGTGGCCATCCAGGTGGCGTTCGACAACGTCAATCCGCTGGATGCGCGCTTTGTACTGAATGGAGAGGACATCACGGCCGAGGTGATCATCGACCCCGCCACCAAACGTGCCACCGCCACACTGCCCGCCGCCACGATACTGGACGAACGCAGCCAGTTGCAGGTCAATGCAGGCGCGAAATCGAAATCAGTGCGCTTTTTCGTGGATCGCTCAGCGCCGGAGGTGGTGGTTACACGCATCTCCCCGACCGGCAACGCGCCCCACACCAGCCTGACCATCGACGGCTATGTGACCGATCTGTCCACGATTCAGAAGGACGGCAGCGATCAGCCCCAGCTGCGCTATGGTGTCAACGCAGGAGATCTCACCCACTATTTCGAGCTGGACGCCGATAACCGTTTTTCCGTGAACGTCACCACGGTGCCGATGGGGAACGACGAACCCGCCAGTCTGGAATCCGCACCGCTACGCTTTCTGGTCACCGACGAGACGCCGGCAGCATTCGGCCTGCAAACGTCCAACGACACCTACGCACCGGCCAACCGCCAGCCGCCCTTTGCCCGCGCCCATGTCAGCGCACTGGCCTTTGCCAACACCATCAACCCGGAAATCAATGCGGTCATCGACGGGCTGGACATCGAAGCCCTGATAATGGCGCGTAATCCACTGGTGGATGTCAGCGGGGTGCTGTCGGATATTCCCGGCATTCCGGAAGTGACCGTGCCCATCCCCGTCATCGACGACCCCAACTTGCTGGGCCTGGGTATGGGCCTGAGCGTGCGGGTGGACAATCTGGACATGGCCCGACTGGACGTGGACGTGGCGCCAGTGTCCGCCGCCAAACCCACGCTGGTGACCCAAGTGGATCTGGACGATCTGGACCTGCGGGTGAATACCGCAGTCAGCATCGAACTGCCCGCGTTGCCCGATCCGTCGATCCCGTTCTCCAGCAGCCTCACCAATGCCAACGTGCATGGCGATGTAACCGTTGCACTCAAGATCATGGGCAACGACGCGCAGGCACCCAGGCTGGCCGTGGACTCCGTGGATATCGATCTGGCGGTGACTGGCGGCGATATCGATCTGATATCCTTCGACGGCCTGCCCTGGCCGCTGGATGTGGCGCTGGGCACGCTGACAGAAATCTTTATCGGCGCGCTGGAACAATACGCGTTTGAAAAACTGGAAAGCCCCCTGCTGGATCTGATCGGCGACGCCGTGAAAGACAAGGTAATCCGCCAGGTGAACAAAGAACTGAACCTGCTGCCGTCTGCCTACACGGTGGGCCTCCGCGACCGGCAATTCAGTTTCGCAATGACCGAAGCCGACGTTACCACTTCGGTCGACGGTCTCAGCGTCACCCTCAGCAAGGGGGATGTGACAGCGGCTCCGGTGGCTAGCGATCGCGTCGCCGAGCCGGGCTGGCAGCTGAATGAAGCCGGCGACTTTGCATCTTTCGCTCCCACCACCCCGACAGAAAATCTACCCTACGAAGTGGGCTTGAGCCTGGACTGGGATTTCCTCAACAAGACGCTGTACCAGGCCCACGGCACCGGCATCGACCGCTTCGGCACCACCTTCGCGGGTAGTTCGGTACCCGTGATAGGCAATCAACTGCGCAACCTGGAATTCCGCGTTCAGGTGAAACCGCGGCTGGCGCCCTATCTGGATCAGCCGATCCCGCGCGCGAATCCGGCACTGGCCAGCCTGAACGCGAAAGAACTGAGCGTGGCACTGGAATACCGGGATACGACCAAAGCGGAGGATTTTCATCAGGCCGCCGAAATCCGCGCCAATGTGCGCATGGATGTGGACCTGGGTATGGCGGCCAACAAGCTGCAACCACAGCTGGACGCCGATCCGGATATCCGCATCCAGTCCTTCAGCATCAACGCTGGCGAAACCCGCCTGAATGAAGCCGTGCTGCAGAAACTGGTGGACTTCATTGTGCCCCAGGCCATGCCGCTGCTGGTGGACGTGCTTGGCACCATCAATCTGCCCTGCATTAAGGGCCGCAGCCTGGAGGTGCTGGAAGTGGAGCCGGGCGGCGGTGGCTACTTCAACGTATACGCCAATGTCACCGCCAATGAAGCAGCCTGTCCGGCCGGCCCGGATGTGGCACCGCCACCCGCTCCAACCGTGCATGTAGAATTCACCGGTTGCGACGGGCCTACACCGGAATTCACCGTGGATGTGTTCGGCAACGGCAAGCCCACCGACGAAATCCGGGTGGAACTGAGGCAGGCCGGCGGCAATTTCCGCCGCTTCACCGGCAGCACTTATTTTGGCATCTCGAACCAGAATGACGTGTTCCGCGCCCAGGCCTGCAATGAATACGGTTGCGGAACCTATGGCACCGACAGTACTGGCCGTCAGCGTTGCGGTGGCGGTGGCAATCCGCCAACGCAGCCGCTGTGAAAAACAGGCATCCGGGCTGACCGGGTGCCTGCAAATTTCCGGTGACTGTCTTTGCGGGTGTCTGCCATTATCTGTCGGCCTGACAACGCATAACCGCACGAGAGCCAGCCCATGTCCACCTTCAAGAAAATCCACACCCGCGCCCTGGAACGCAAGGGCGGCCCGCAAGGACTGGCCGACTGGCTGCCCACCCCCAAAACAAAAGCCCAGCTGACCCGCATCCCCGACCACCGCTGGCTGGCGGAAATGGCGCGCTGTGTGTTTCAGGCCGGCTTCGTCTGGCGGGTGATCGAGCAGAAATGGCCGGGCTTCGAGGCTGCCTTCTTCGGCTTCAAACCGGACAAGCTGGTGCTGCTGTCGCCGGAGCAGTGGGAAGCCATCGGCCAGGACACCCGCGTGGTGCGCAACATGCAGAAGATCATGAGCGTGGCCCGCAACGCCCAGTTCGTGCTGGATGTGGCGGAGGAACACGGCAGCTTCGCCAAAATGGTGGCGCACTGGCCGGAGCAGGATCTGATTGGCTTGCTGGAGCTGCTGAAAAAACGCGGCGACCGGCTGGGCGGCGTGACCGGCATGCGGGTGCTGCGCAATCTGGGGAAAGACACCTTCGTGCTGAGCGGCGATGTGATTACCTGTCTGAAAGGTGCCGGGCTGGCTATCGACAAGGCCAGTTCCAAACGGGAACTGAAACTGATCCAGGCCACCTTCAACGAATGGCACGCGGAAACCGGCCTGCCCTATTCGCACCTGAGCCGGATCTGCTCCTGTTCCGTGGGGGAAAACTACAGCGTGGAGGCGGTGGGCGAAGCCTGAGGCTCAGCCCTTCTCCATCCGCACCAGCACACGCCGATTCACCGCTTTGTTGGCGGGATTGGTGTTGTTCTTGGCGGGCACGCCTTCGCCGAAATACTTCATCTCGATCATCTCGGGCGCCACACCCCTGGCTTCCAGATAATCCTTCACTGCCTGGGCGCGCTTGCGCGACAGCTCCCAGTTATAGCCACGACGGCCATCGCTGTCGGTGTGCCCGTCAATGCGGATTTTGGTGATAGCAGGATCGAGCGTGACATAGCCGGAAATCAGGTCGAGCCGTTCTTTCAGCGCGCCCTTGATGGTCCACTTGTCGGTCTCGAAATGCAGCAGGGATTGCTGCAGCTGGTCGAAATTGGCAGGGAACAGGCCGGCCACGCAGGAGATGTAGCCGGTATAGGCATTCTGGAAATTCACTGCCGACACGTCCACGGTGACATTGTGCTTCTCGAACCAGGCATGATGGGTGAAGGAGGGAAACATGCCCACTTCCAGCTCCGCCAGAAACAGGTTGGCCTTGTCCTCGTCCAGCACGATGGGGCGCTTGCCCGGCACCACCGCCGTGCGACCGATGGCGCGGGGCAGAACGTCGGGCTTCCACTCCGGCGCCACGATCGACATGTCGGCCTTGCCCGGCTTCAGAACAGGCCGGTAGGAATCCACATAGAACTTCAGCGGCTCACCCGCGCGGATCTCGAATACCGCATCGCCATAGTTGGGCACCGGCTGCCACAGGCGACACATCAGCGGCGACGGGTCCAGGTGCCACTCGGCCACGTCCAGCCGTGCCTGGTAGTTATGGCCATACGCATTCCCCGCCGCGATCATCACGCCCAAAATCAACAGTTTGCGCCACATCGATCCAACATCCTGAATTCTGTTTGCAAAGCAATTACTTAACTATATCGGTCAGTGGCGGAAATGCTTGAGAAAGCAGGCAAAAAATTTGTCTGGCTGCGGCCTGTACGTTAGCATCACGGCCTTATCCGACGCGGCCCCGGCCCTAAGCGAGACTTCATGAAAAACCCCAAATCCGGCCTCGCCCACCGCTTTCGCGGCTATCTGCCCGTGGTGATCGACGTCGAGACCGGCGGCTTCAATCACAACACCGATGCCCTGCTGGAAATCGCCGCCGTGATCCTGCACATGGACGATAATGGCATCCTCATGCCGGGCCAGCAGATCCATCACCATGTCACCCCCTTTGCCGGCGCCAACATCGAACAGGCGGCGCTGGATTTCACCGGCATCGATCCCTATCACCCGTTTCGCGGCGCGGTGGACGAAGTGGACGCCATCAAGGACATCTTCAGCGCCATCCGCCAGTCACTGAAGGAAGAAGGCTGCAACCGCGCCATTCTGGTGGGCCACAACGCCTTCTTCGACCGGGATTTCGTCAACGCGGCGGTGGAACGCAACGGTATCAAACGCAACCCCTTCCACCCGTTCTCCTGTTTCGACACCGCATCCATCGGCGGCGTGGCGGTGGGGCAAACCGTACTGGCAAAAGTCTGCAAGGCCGCGCACATCCCGTTCGATAACGCCGAAGCGCACTCCGCCATCTACGACGCGGTGAAAACGGCGGAATTCTTCTGCTGGGTGGTGAACAAGTGGAAAATGCTGGGCGGCTGGCCCACCCATCAACAGGATGACGACGAGGAACAGTAGCCCCGGCGGTAACACGCCATCAGCCCCATGAATGCCCGCCATTCAGCAGAACAACTTCCCTTTGTCACAGGCCGGATTAAGCTGCCCTGACACCAAAAGGAGCTGCACATGACGGCATTCAGGGATCACTTCTCCACCGCGTCCGACGACTACAAACGCTTTCGCCCGCACTACCCGGCCGACCTGTTCGACTATCTCGCCTGCCTCAGCCCGGCCACGGAATACGCCTGGGACTGCGGCTGCGGCAACGGCCAGGCCACCGTCGCACTGGCAACCCATTTCACCCACGTGACCGGCAGCGACGCCAGCGCCGCACAGATCGCCCAGACGCAACCCGCGCCCAACGTAAATTACGTCACCAGTCCGGCGGAAATCATCGCCGCGCCGGATGCGTCACTGGACCTGCTCACCGTGGCACAGGCCATTCACTGGTTCGACCATCCGCGCTTTTTTGCCGAAGCGCAGCGCGTACTGAAACCCGGCGGCGTGCTGGCTACCTGGGGCTACCAGCTGCTGTACACCGACACAGCGCTGGATGCCGTGATCGAACACTTCCACAGCCAGATCGTCGGGCCGTACTGGCCGCCGGAACGCGCCCTACTGGAGGATGGCTACCGTCGCATCCCCTTCCCCTTTCCCCGCGAAAACACCCCGGCCTTCCGCATGACGGCACGCTGGCAGTTCAGCCATCTGCTGGGCTACCTGAACACTTGGTCCGCCGTGAAGCAGTATGAAAAGACGCTGGGCCACAACCCCATCGAGCAGCACTTTGAATCGCTGCTGCAGGCTTGGGGCGACCCTGCGCAGGCCCGTGACATCTACTGGCCGCTGATCCTGTATGTGGGGAAAAAAGCGGCCTGATTCTCTGCCCGAAGGGGGTATTTGGTTATTTAACCAAGATGCATTATGCTCTTGGTCAAATAACCAAAACTGACTGTCTCCGGAGTTCTGGATGAAAGCCCCCCACGCCCTTGTTCTGAGTCTCAGCCTTGTTCTTGCCGCTTGCGGCCCCGCCCCCGAAGCCACTCCCCCCGCCACCAAAACCGCCATGACTGTCACCACCGCCCAGGTGGAAACCCGCCCGCTGGAACAGGCACTGGAAGCGCAGGGCCCGATTGCGCCCTGGCAGGAAGCCATCATCAGCGCACGGGTGAGCGGACTGACTCTGGTGGATCTGCAGGCGCAGGTCGGCGACAAGGTGCAGAAAGGACAACCGCTGGCGCGCTTCGACGAACGCACCGTCAACGCCGAACTGGCCCAGGCGCGGGCGAATCTGGCGCAGGCCACCGCCAATGCCGTGCAGGCCGCCGCCAGCCGAGACCGCACCATCCGCATGCAGGGGCGCGGCGCGGTGAGCGAGCAGGATCTGCAACTGGCGCAAACGCAGGCGGAAATGGCGGAAGCCCAGCGGGAAATGGCGCGGGCACAACTGACGGCGCAGGAAATCCGCCTCAAGGACTGTGAAGTGCGCGCCGTGGACGATGGCGTCATCTCCGCCCGCAACGCCACCTTGGGGCAGGTCGCCCAGGCCGGCACCGAACTGTTCCGCCTGATCCGCCAGGAACGGCTGGAATGGCAGGCCGAACTCAACGCGCGACAGCTGGCGCAGGTGCAAACCGGCCAGACCGTCAGTGTCACCCTGCCCGACGGCAGCCAGACCACCGGCACCATCCGCCAGCTGGCCCCCGCCCTCAATAACAATTCCCGCCTCGGCATCGCTTATGTGGATCTGGCCCCCGGCAGCAACGCGCGCGCCGGCATGTACGCCAGCGGCCTGATCAATCTGAGCCAGCAGGAATCGCCGGTGGTACCCGCCGAAGCGGTGGTGCTGCGCGACGGCCGCAGTTCAGTGTTCGTGCTGGATGCCGACAACAAGGTCAGCCAGGTGTCGGTGGAAACCGGCCGCCGCAACGGCAACCTGATCGAAATCCGCGAGGGCCTGTCGGCCGGTGATCGAGTCGCGGTGCGCGGCGCCGGCTTCCTGGCCGATGGCGACCGCGTGAAACTGGCCGATCCTGATCCGGTTGCATCCCGCGTGTCCGCGCCAGCCCTGTCCCAGCAGGGAGCCGCGCAATGAATTTCGCCACCTGGTCGGTCCGCAATCCGATCCCCAACATCCTGCTGTTTTTCTTCCTGACACTGGCGGGCATCTGGGGCTTCCGCAATCTGGACATCCAGAACTTTCCCGATCTGGATTACCCCATGGTCACCGTGGTGCTGGCGCAGCCGGGCGCGGTACCGGCGCAGCTGGAAACCGAAGTGGCGCGCAAGGTGGAAGATTCGATGGCCACGCTGCAGGGATTGCGTCACCTGCGCACCGGCATCAGCGACGGCCGCGTGTCGATCACGGCGGAATTCGAGCTGGAGCGCAAGGCAACCGAGGCACTGCAGGACGTGAAGGACGCCATCGACCGCATCCGCAACGACCTGCCCTCCGATCTGGAGGAACCGCAGGTGACCCGTGTCACCACCGGCCCTGGCGGCGCGATTCTCACCTACGCCCTGTCCCATTCCTCGATGGATGAGGAAGCGCTGTCCTGGTTTACCGACGATGTGGTGGCGCACGCCGTGATGGCGGTGCCCGGTGCCGCCAACTTTACCCGCTTTGGCGGCGTGACGCGGGAAGTGCAGGTCACCGTCGACCCGGTGCAGATGAACGCGCTGGGCGTGACCGCCGCCGATGTGTCGCGCGCCCTGAAACGGGTGCAGCAGGATGCGTCCGGTGGCCGTGGCCAGCTGGGCGGCGCCGAACAGAGCGTGCGCACCCTGGCCACCGTGAAGCGCGCGCAGGATCTGGCGGCACTGCCGATTGCCCTGCCCGACGGCCGCTCACTGCGCCTGGATCAGGTGGCCAGCGTGCGCGACACCATCGCCGAGCGCAACCAGACCGCACTGATCAACGGCCATCCCGCCGTGGGTTTTGAAATCTCGCGTACCAAGGGCTACGACGAAAAGGAAATTGCCGACCGGCTGGCCGTGGTGATGGCCGATCTGCAGAAAGCCCATCCGGGACTGGAAGCGAAACTGGTGCGCTCGGTGGTGAAGGTCACCATGAAACAGTACGTCGGCTCGATGCAGATGCTGATCGAAGGCGCGATTCTGGCGGTGATCGTGATCTGGTGGTTCCTGCGCGACTGGCGCGCCACCGTGCTGGGTGCTGCCGCCCTGCCGCTGTCCATCATTCCCGCGTTTGCCGTCATGTATCTGGCCGGTTTTTCCCTCAACACCATTACCCTGCTGGGCCTGGCCGTGGTGGTGGGCATTCTGGTGGACGACGCAGTGGTGGAAGTGGAAAACATTGCGCGCCATCTGCATGAAGGCAAGTCAGTGTGGGACGCGACCATCACGGCGGTGAACGAAATCGCACTCGCGGTGATTGCCACCACCTTCACGCTGGTGGCGGTGTTTCTGCCCACGGCGGTGATGTCCGGCATTTCCGGGCTGGTGTTCAAGCAGTTCGGCTGGACCGTGGTGGCCGCCGTGCTGGCGTCACTGCTGGTGGCGCGCATGGTGACACCGATGATGGCGATCTGGATTCTGAAGAAAGGCCATCGCGAACCGCCGGAAAGCTGGCTGATGCGCACCTACATGCGCAGCATCAAATGGTGCCTCAAACATCGCAAGACCACCGTGCTCAGCGGCATCCTGTTCTTTGTCGGCTCGGTATCACTGGTGCCGCTGCTGTCCACCTCGTTCATTCCGCCGGAAGATTACGGCTTCGTCGTCATCAACATGGAACTGCCGCCCGGCAGCAATCTCGACGCCAGCTTGGCCACCGCTGCGGAAATCAGCCGCGCGATGGACGGCATTCCCGGCATCGAAAGCATCTTCACCACGGTAGGCCACAACCGCAACAATCCGCGCACGCCCAACGCCGCCAACGAAGTGCGCGTGGGCACCGTCAACCTGATTCTGACCGCGCGCGAAACCCGCCCCAGCCAGCAGGAAATCGAACACCTGATCCGTCCGCGTCTGGAGCAGATCGCCGGCGCGCGCCTGTCGATCGGCGTGGGCAATGCCGGTGAAAAACTGCAGGTGATGCTGGTGGGACAGAACGCCGCCGCACTTAAGGATTCCGCGCATAAAGTGGAACGGGAACTGCGCGCGCTGCCGCAATTCAGCGGCGTCACCTCAACGGCCAGCCTGGAGCGCGCCGAAGTCACCGTGCGTCCCGATGCGGCACTGGCGGCCGAGCGCGGCGTCAGCACCCAGGCCATTGCCGACACCCTGCGCATTGCCCTGGCCGGCGATTTCGATGCCGCACTGTCGAAACTGAATCTGGACAACCGCCAGATCGACATCCGCGTGCAGGTGCCCGGCGAACTGCGCCAGGATCTGGAAGCCATCGGCAACCTGCGCGTGCCGGGCCGTTACGGACTGGTGCCGCTGTCGAGCATTGCCGAACTGTCGGTGGAAAGCGGACCGTCGCAGATCGACCGCTACAACCGCCAGCGCCAGATCACCATCAACGTGGACCTGGGTGGTTTCCCGCTGGGCGATGCCGCCAAGATCCGCGACGCGCTGCCGTCGGTGAAAGCGCTGCCCGCCAGCGTGAAACTGGTGGATGCCGGCGATGCCGAAGTGCTGCGGGAAATGCTGGGCAGTTTCGGCACCGCGCTGTTCACAGGCGTGCTGCTGATCTACGCCGTGCTGGTGCTGCTGTTCAAGGACTGGTTCCAGCCGATCACCATCCTGTCAGCGATCCCCATGTCCATCGGCGGCGCATTTATTGCGATGCTGATCGGCGATTACGATCTGGGCCTGCCCACGCTGATCGGCCTGATCATGCTGCTGGGCATCGTCACCAAGAACTCGATCCTGCTGGTGGACTTCGCCATGATCGCGCAGCGTGAACAGGGCCTGTCGATTCACGACGCGCTGCTCGACGCCTGCCGCAAACGCGCCCGCCCGATCATGATGACCACCGTCGCCATGATCGCCGGCCTGCTGCCACTGGCACTGGGCATCGGCGGCGAATCCAGCTTCCGCACGCCGATGGCTGCAGCGGTCATCGGCGGACTGGTCACTTCCACCGCACTCAGCCTGCTGATCGTGCCGGTGGTGTACATCTACATTGCGCGACTCAAAGAACGACTCTCATTCCGGGGCAAGGTGCATGGCACGCAATTCCAGAACTGAAACACTGTCGCAGGATTGCGACGTGCAGGATTCGCGCACGGTGCGGCAACGCATCGTGGAGGCCGCGCTGGAAATGGCGCAGACCGTGGGCGTGCAGGGCATGAGTCAGGCCCGTGTCGCCGCAGCCGCCGGTGTGCGGCAAAGCCATCTCACCTATTACTTCCCCACCCGCGTGGACCTGATCAAGGCCACCGTGCAGGCCATCCGCGACCAGATGATGGACGCCACCAACGCCACGCTGGCAATGAACGGCCTGCAGAACGGCATGGTGGCGGAACTGCGCCAGTTCTGTGTGCGTGAAATCTGCGACCAGCCCCGCGCGCGGCTGATGCTGTCGATGATGCTGGCCGCACAGGAAGAACCGTCGCTGCGGGAATGGCTGTACGACTTCCAGAGCGAATCCATCGCGCAGTGGCTGGCGCTGTACCGGATGGCGGGTCTGGATATTTCGCAGGACGATATCGAGCTGTTCCATGCCACCTTCGTGGGCGCCGCGCTGCTGTGCGCGCAGATCGGCACCGAGGCGGCTCTGGAACAGGCGGCACGGCTGGCGGGAATGGCGTTTGACCGGTTGGCGGGGAACAAGGTGACGGCGTGAACCGTCACCCTTTTTCTGCAGTAGTGCTTACAGTGTTTTCAGATATTCAATGATGGCGTAGCGTTCGGCGTCGGTCAGCACGCTGGTGAACTCGTGGCCTTCATTGCCCTGGCTGTACATGATCGTGTTATAGATTTTGCGGTTCTCCATATCTTCTGTCGAAGTGATGGGCGGAAAATCCACGTTCCAGGCGCCCGTCAGATTGCCATACAGCACTTCCAGCAACACTTGCGCCATTGGCGTGGCATTGATATTCCAGATGCTGCAATTGAAGCCGGGTTTGACCATCGGCGGCAGGTTCACGCAGGGAATTGCATCGTACTTCCAGCCCAGTTTCTTCTGATCGAAAGCCCGGGTCAGATCGGTGTCAAAGCCCATCACCACTTCGCCTTCCGCGCCCGCAAGCCGGGGTGCCGACACGCGGCGCCAGATGGGTTTGCGATCCTGCGGTTTCAGCACTTCCCACACATTCGGCACCGAGCCGTTGTGGAAATAAGGCGCCGATGCCCACACGCCATACAACGGTTGCGCCAAATAACCCACTTCACGATCACCGCGCAGGCGTTTCTGGCCCTGCGGTCCGCAATCGTTCTCCGTGCCCTTGGTTTCCGGGTAGCCGAAGAAGTTTTTCGAGCCGGTCACCTGCATCGCCTCGGTGTTGGTCAGCACGCGGCGCTTGTCGGTGCCAATGATGTCCAGCGGTACGATGTAGGCTGCCATCCCTTCCAGTCGTGGATCGGCCAGGTAGTCGGGATTGTTCACGTAGCGCGGCGCATAGGCTCCGTGACAGCTCGCGCAGGAACCATTGCCTTCGCCACGCGCCACTTTGTTTTTACGCGCCGGCGCCCACAGATCCAGCTCATGGAACAGCACGGCTCCCTTCTCGGCCAGAGCAGTATTGACCGGCAACGGATACTTCGGCGCTTTCAGTGTTTCCACCCAGGTATTCATTTCCGGACCATGTTCACGCATCCAGTCCTGGCCCGCTTCACCGAGGCCGCCAGCAGTCCCGCCGAACAGGCCAAAAAACGGCGTGTAGAAAACGGCATCAACCCGTGGCGCATCCATGGGAAAAAGACCATCCACAAACTTCAGCGGGCGGTGGCCCATGTTCCACCAGGGCGGGGAATCCATGCTGCCCGTGGAACCGGAGCCGAGAATATTCAGAAAGCCACCGATGGTCGGCAAGCCTTTGTCGGGGAACAGGAAGGCGATGTTCACGGCGCTGGCGTTGTTGGTGCCACGGGTCTGGGTCAGGTTGAGCGGGGTGGCGCCAGAGGCCAGATAGCCGAGCGGCAGCATGTCGCGCAGAAACAGGTTCAGATCGGTGGCGCTGCTGCCGCCAAAAATGAAGCCCAGATCCTTGCCTTGCTGTTTGTTGCCCACTTCACCGCTGTGGCAGCCGTGGCAGGTTACGCCGATCCGGCCACTCCAGCTGCCGTCCGGATTGCGCACCTGGGTGAACATTTCCGGCAACTGGCCACTACCGCCGTTAGTCAGGTTGGGGTCTTCACCTTTGAGCGGGTAAGGGTTGCGTTCACTGTGAATACCGGAACCGTAACGATTCGCCACCAGCTGATCGAAATTTTCCGGACGCTCATCGTAGCCGCCCCAGATGGTCCAGAGCCTGTTGTATTGCGCAGCGCTGAAAGTGGCAATTCCGGCGGCTGCCGACAACGCGCTGTAACGGGTGCCGGAAAACAGGGCCGCCACGCCTTCATTGCCCGTGTCCATCAGGGCTTCGCCACGGTAGAAGATGGCGCGCAGTTCACCGCAGGTTTCCGGGTGGCCGGCTTCCTTCACCAGCGCAGGATCGACGTGGCATTCCTTCCAGAATGCGTTGAAGTGAACGGCCTTGCCGTCACTGATACCGGGCTGTACCAGCGTGCGCGGATCAACGGGCAAGGGGGCGGAGTCGGGCTTGCCATAGCAGTAATCCCACTGGGCGTTGCCGCCCCGGGTACTGCCAAGCAGGCCATCGGGATCATCATCATGGACATAGGCGCTGGCAGGTAGCGCCAGCAGGCTGAGAGAAGCGGAAAGGCAATAAAAGACTCTGGCGACCACTCTCCCGAGTGGCACCTTTGGGTGCTGAAAGTGCATAGTCAAATCCTCATTATGGGCGGTTATGGCCACCCGATGTTTTCTTGCTTGAGTTGGTTTTTGTTATCCAGATCGATCTGACTGCGCTATTGACGCTAGCAGCTGAGTTGGGATGCCGCAAGACAAACTGTGCAAATTGTCTCATTCGGTGTTGCAGGCCGGGAGAATCCGACTTCACATGGCTCTCAACCCCCTCCCATTCCTCCCCCACATTTCACTACCCATTCCCCCCCGTCCGGCGGTACCCTTGCCGGGCTGCCGGCCCTCCCTTACCCGCTCTTTCCCGGCCGCTTGAGGTAATCCCATGGAAATCAAGAACGATCACGTCGTCTCCATCCACTACACCCTGACCAATGAAGATGGCGACGTCATCGATTCCTCCGAGGGTCGTGCGCCGCTGAACTATCTGCATGGCTACGGCAACATCATCCGCGGCCTGGAGCAGGCGCTGCTGGGCAAGAAGGTGGGTGACAAATTGAATGTCGAGATTGCCCCGGTGGATGCCTACGGCGAACACGACCCGAACATGGTGCAGGAAGTGCCGCGCGCGGCGTTCCAGGGCATCGACGAAATTGAAGTGGGCATGCAGTTTCACGCGCAGACCCCGGATGGCGGCGCCATTCCCGTGACCGTGGTGGCGGTGGATGCCAACACAGTGACCGTGGACGGCAACCACGAACTGGCCGGCGAGCGCCTGTTCTTCGCGGTATCGGTGGAAGCCGTCCGCGCCGCCAGCCCGGAAGAGATCGACCACGGCCACGTGCACTGATCTGATCCGGTCAGACTTCCCGGTACAGCCGTAACGGCAGTTCCACCCAGAACAGCGAGCCCCTGCCGGGTTCGCTGTCCATTCCCAGATTCCCTTCCATCAGTTTCACAAGTCGCGAACAGATCGCCAGCCCCATGCCGCTGCCGCCATAGGCGCGGGTGATGGAGTTGTCGCCCTGGGTGAACACATCGAACAGTTTTTCCCGCTGCTCCGGCGAGATGCCGATGCCGGTGTCGCGCACGTCGATGCGCATCAGGTAACGGCCGCTCTGCAGGGAATAGCCGCTGACCGCCACCTTGACGCTGCCGTCGTGGGTGAATTTCACCGCGTTGTCGAGCAGGCTGTGCAGCAGTTGCTGGATGCGGGCGCCATCGCCCAGAAACAGGCGCGGCAGCGATTCCCCGTACAGGAACGAGTATTCCAGTCCGCGCGCCTCGGCCAGTTCGCGGTGGCGCATGAAGACAGCGTTGACCGCTTCCGCCAGATTGAACGGGAAGGCATCCAGCGCGATTTCACCGGCTTCGATGCGCACGTAGTCCATCACGTCGTTGAGG
>CAZBII010000052.1:0-24404 GCA_964491665.1 uncultured Moraxellaceae bacterium | reverse complement strand
GTGGATCAGGTAGTTCAGGGCCTTCAGCGGCGAGATAACGCCACAGGTGGATACGTCGATGTCCACACGGAAGGTGCTGATGCCGTTCTCGTTGTGCGGGTGCGTTTCCGGATAGGTGTGCACGGTCACGTGACTCTTGTCCAGATGCGCCACTACGGATTCCTTCAGCGGACCCGGTTCCTCGCGGGAGGGATCTTCTGCCGGCGCAATCGGGTGCTCGGCAATCAGCATGGTCACGCTGGCGCCTTCCGGATCGTAATCCTGGCGCGCGATATTCAGGATATTCGCGCCCACGATTTCGGTAACGGTCGTCAGGATCTGGGTCAAACGCTCGGCGTTGTACAGCTCATCAACGTACTGACGATATTCCTGCCGGTGCTCAGGGGTCTTCGCATAGCAGATATCGTAAATATTGAAACTGAGTGACTTGGTCAGGTTATTGAAACCATGCAACTTCAATTTATCCGGCGTTTCGGGATTTTTCATCTCCACAGATCTCACAAGACAGGGGCCAGCACAATGGACGCAGGCTCAAGCCTGTGTCCGACTCATGTTCAACCCGGCAATGGGCGGATGCCAAATCATCTGCACCATGGTGCCATACGGGTCTTCACAATAAAAACTGCGCGCGCCATCGCGATGGGTGCGGGGCGCGGTTCTCATCACAACACCATTGGATTTCAAATAGGTGTACCACTCATCAACCGCAGCTTCCGCGTCGATGATAAAACCGATGTGATCCAGCTTCTGGCGGCTGCCACGATCAATGGCAGAAGGCGCCCGGTGCAAAGCCAGATTGTCACAACCGGACGTCAGGTAAAGGTTATCGGGATCAGGCCGCCATTCCACCTGCATGCCCAGAAGATCCACATAGAACTGTTCGCATTCCGCGAACTTTTCGACAAACAGCGCCACGTGGCGCAGGCCACCGAACGCAGCAGGCCTGTTCATCACTGCGCCTCTTTGACCTCGTAGCTGTGGGTGATTTCAACACCCGCCTTGGTCAGCATGATGGACGCGGAACAGTATTTCTCGGCCGACAGCTCCACTGCACGCTTGACCTGGGCGTCTTTGAGGTTGCGGCCGGTCACAACAAAATGCAGATGGATTTTCTTGAACACGGCAGGCACCGCATCCACGCGCTCAGCTTCCAGATGCGCCACACAGTCAGTGACGTCCTGGCGTGCCTTTTTCAGAATATGGATTACATCGAACGAAGAGCAGCCACCCACACCCAGCAGCAGCAACTCCATCGGGCGCACCCCCTGGTTCTTGCCGCCGTACTCCGGGGGACCATCAATCACGACGGTATGACCGGAACCGGATTCAGCTTCGAATTTAACGTCACCCGCCCAGCGAATAATACCTTTCATGGATGGCTCCCATGGTCAGAATGGCGCGCAAGATAACATAAACGGTCCGGGTTGTGTGTAAAAAATTGCCCCCGCCAGACACCCCAATTTGTTTCCTTTTTGATCAAAAAATGGGGTTTGCGCAAAAGCGCCAGACAAAGACTGCAACCGTTCACATAACAAAGGCCGCGCTTCATCTATAATCGTTTGATAATCCTGTCGTTTTGATTAGTCTCGCAGGTTCAGGGCAGAACACACCCGGCACACTCGCCGGGTTTGCGGGCGCCTATGTCAGCACCCGCAAGCATCAAGGTAGATAAAGTAGCGAGCCCTTGTTTTTCCGGCCATAATGAATTGGCGCTTCAGGGAAAGGTGCTCTGCGCAGTCCCGGTCAACAGGATCGAACCCGGTTCGATAACAACAATCATCCAGGTCAGGCAATGACGATAAAACCCAACAGTTTGATTCCCGACCCAGAGAGTTTTCTGGCCCATTGTCACCGCCGCAAATACCCCAGCAAAAGCACCATCATCTATGCCGGGGACGATTCGGATGCCCTGTACTACATCATCAAGGGCACCGTAATGGTGATCATTGAAGATGACGAGGGCCGCGAGATGATCATGGCCTATCTGAATGAAGGCGACTTCTTTGGCGAAATGGGCCTGTTCGACAAGGCCGCCAACCGCAGCGCCTGGATTCGCGCCAAGACTGAATGTGAAGTGGCTGAAATCAGTTACAGCAAGTTCAAGCAGCTGGCGAAAGAAGATGCCGATATTCTCTTTGCCGTCAGCGCCCAGATCGCCGGACGCCTGCGTGCCACCACCCGCAAGGTGGGTGACCTGGCGTTTCTGGATGTGACCGGCCGGGTGGCCCGTACCCTGATCGACCTGTGCAAACAGCCGGAAGCCATGACCCACCCGGACGGCATGCAGATCAAGATTACCCGGCAGGAAATCGGCCGCATCGTGGGCTGCTCGCGGGAAATGGTGGGCAGGGTACTGAAAAACCTGGAAGAACAGGGTCTTATCCAGGTGAAGGGCAAGACCATGGTGGTGTACGGAACCCGCTGAACACCTGTTCGCTAAAAGGCCTCGAAAGAGGCCTTTTTTGTTTCTGCCCCAGACAAGTTCTGGACCATAAAAAAACCCCGCATCACGCGGGGTTCATTCATGTTGCAAACCGGACGCAACCAATGCTGCATCACAGCCAATCAATGCGGGTCACTGGGCAGCCGGTTGGCTTTGCTCGACCGGCGCAGCCGCTGGCGCCTGCTGAGCCTCTGCCTGCACATCTTCCACTTCCACTACACCCTGGGCCTGCTTTTCAGCATTCTGTTCCGACAGCCAATAGCCAAACCCCATATTGAGGGCAATCAGGGTTCCAAAGATAACAATAACGTGTCCCATAAAGTCTCCTTCAATGGCAGTCAAAATGACTGCGTCGACATTATATATACTAACCGACCACCAGTCATTTTATACGACATTTTGGTAACAACTGTGACGCATCCGTCTACCAAAACCTGCCATCAGGCTTCAGGTTATTGTTTTGCCGGCGCTTCTTCCGGTTTGGTGCAGTCCTTATCGGCGGGACAGTCGGCAACCTGTTCCACTTCAACCACACCTTCAGCAGCCGGTTTTTCGTCTTTGGCGGATTCGGAGCCCACGTAGACAATGCCCAGATTGATGGCGACCAGAACGCCTAATACGACGATTAATTGCATGATGTCTCCCCTGTGAAAATCCCTTTGTCATTATGAATGAAGCAATGAATACACTGTGATGCGGTCGCTGCCTGCATACCGCCTCACAAGGTAGCCGATATTCACGCAATCTCACTGACAAATGTCAACTGCTTGTGCGGACTGCGTTGTGCTGCTGTCCACATTAGCAAGACATGCAGCGCGACGCATCCACCAAAAGTAGCATTCAGACGGCGAAAAACAGATCACGCAGCCTGGCACCCGGATCATCGGCCCGCATGAAGGTTTCACCCACCAAGAAGCTGTTGACGTGATGCTCGCGCATCTGCTGTACGTCGGACCGATCCAGGATGCCGCTTTCGGTCACCACGATACGGCCGGCGGGAATATGAGGCAGCAGACTGAAGGTGGTGGTCAGGCTGACTTCGAATGTATGGAGGTTGCGGTTGTTGATGCCCACCAGCACCTGGTTCAGCGGCAGGGAACGCTCAAGTTCCTCGCGGTCATGCACCTCGATCAGCACATCCATTCCCAGCTCCTGCGCGCAGCGGGCAAGGTCGGCCATCTGCACGTCGTCGAGACAGGCGGCAATCAGCAGGATGCAATCGGCACCGATGGCGCGCGCTTCCACCACCTGATAGGGATCAACGATGAAATCCTTGCGAATCACCGGCAAGGCGCAGGCCGCGCGAGCCTGCTGCAGGTAGTCCTCGTGGCCCTGAAAGAAATCGTGATCGGTGAGCACGCTGAGACAGGAAGCACCGCCCTGCTCGTATGAACGGGCAATGGCCGCGGGATCGAAATGTTCGCGAATCACGCCCTTGCTGGGGGAGGCCTTTTTCGCCTCGGCGATAACAGCGGAACGGCCGGCATTCAGTGCGCGCTGCAGACTGGCGACAAAACCACGCGGCACATCCGCGCTCTTTGCCAGCTGCAGCAGAGATGCTTCCGACCGCAGCGGTTTGCGTTCGGCGATTTCTTCCCATTTGCGGGCGACGATCTTTTTCAGAACGGTCGGGGTGTCAGGCGTGATTTTCATCCGGCGTTTTCCTGTTTGAACACTGCCGTGAGCTGGGCCAGTTCGTTGAGTTTGGCCAGAGCCAGTCCGCTGCCGATGGCATCCTGCGCCAGCGCAACACCTTCCCTGATGGAAGTGGCGATGCCGGAAACGTACAGAGCCGCACCGGCGTTCAGTGCCACGATGTCGGCCGCAGGGCCGGACTCATTGCCCAGCACGGCTTTCACCATGGCAAGACTCTCATCGACGGAACTCACCGCCAGTGTGGACAGCGGTGCGCGCGCAATGCCGAAATCTTCCGGCTGGATGCTGTATTCACGCACGTATTCCGGCGTGGCCTCGGCGACAAACGTTTCGGCGTTGATGCTGATTTCATCCATGCCGTCAGCAGCATGCACCACCAGAACATGCTCGCAACCCAGTCGCTGCAGCACTTCCGCCACTGGCCGCACCCATTGCTTGCCATACACGCCCATCACCTGACGTTTGGCACCAGCGGGGTTGGTGAGCGGACCCAGCAGGTTGAAGATGGTGCGCACGGCCATTTCCTTCCGGGGACCGACTGCATGCTTCATGGCGCTGTGATGGGACGGGGCAAACATGAAGCCAACGCCGATGGTTTCCACGCAGCGGGCCACCTGTTCCGGCGAGATCGTGAGATTGACGCCGGCTTTTTCCAGCACGTCGGCACTGCCACTGACGCTGGAAACGGAGCGGTTGCCGTGCTTGGCGACCTTGCCTCCGGCTGCAGCAACAACGAATGCCACGGTGGTGGAAATGTTGAACGTGCGCGAGCCGTCGCCGCCGGTGCCGCAAGTATCCAGCAGACGCTCGGCGTGGATTTTTACTGGCGTGGCCAGCGAACGCATGACGCGAGCCGCACCGGTAATTTCATCCACCGTTTCGCCTTTCATGGACAGGCCAATCAGGAAACCGCCGATCTGCGCGGGCGTGGCATTGCCGGTCATGATCTGGTTCATCACGTCCGCCATTTCCTGTTCGGTGAGATTCTGGCGGGCGATGACTTTTTTCAGTGCCGTTTGAATGTCCATCAGCGGTTTTCCAGTTTCAGAAAGTTGTTCAGCAGATCGTGACCCTGCTGGGTGAGGATCGACTCGGGATGGAACTGCACGCCCTCAATCGCAAATTCGCGATGACGCAGCCCCATGATCTTGTCGATGCTGCCGTCCTGATTCTGCGTCCAGGCGGTCATTTCGAGGCAATCCGGCAAGGTGTGACGATCCACCACCAGCGAGTGATAGCGGGTGGCCTGGAACGGATTATCCAGCCCGGCGAACACGCCTTCGTTGCGGTGATAAATCATGGAGGTTTTGCCGTGCATGACGGCGTCGGCGCGCACCACATTGCCGCCGAACACGGCTCCGATGCTCTGATGGCCAAGACACACACCCAGAATCGGCAGCTTGCCAGCGAAGTGCTTTATTGCCGGCATGGAAATGCCCGCTTCGGTCGGCGAGCAGGGTCCGGGGGAAATCACCAACCGCTCGGGCGCGAGATTTTCAATGTCGGCGAGCGTGACTTCGTCGTTGCGCACCACGCGCACATCCGCACCCAACTCACCGAAATACTGCACCAGGTTGTAGGTGAAGGAATCGTAATTGTCGATCATCAGCAACATAAATCAGTTCTCCACCGGAATCAGGCCATTGGCCGCCATCGCCACTGCACGGAACACCGCGCGCGCCTTGTTCTGCGTTTCTTTCCATTCCAGTTTGGCAATCGAATCCGCCACCACGCCGGCACCGGCCTGAATGTGCAGCTGGCCGTCCTTGATCACTGCTGTGCGGATTGCAATTGCCGTGTCCATGTCGCCGTGCCATGACAGGTAGCCCACCGCGCCGCCGTAGATGCCGCGCTTGATCGGTTCCAGATCGTGAATGATTTCCATGGCGCGGATTTTCGGTGCGCCACTGAGGGTGCCGGCCGGGAAGGTGGAACGCAGCACATCGATGCAGCTCTTGTCCGCTTTCAGTTTGCCTTCCACGTTGGAGACGATGTGCATGACGTGGGAATAACGCTCCACCACCATCTTGTCGGTGAGCGCCACGCTGCCGATTTCCGCGATGCGCCCGACATCGTTGCGGCCCCGATCGATCAGCATCAGATGCTCGGCAATTTCTTTCGGATCGGCGAGCAGTTCGGCTTCCATGGCGTGATCTTCTTCCAGCGTCTTGCCACGACGGCGGGTGCCGGCAATCGGCCGCACGGTGACGACGCCCTGCTCCACCCGCGCCAGGATTTCCGGCGAGGAACCGGCAATCTGAAAATCACCCATGTCGAGATAGAACATGTACGGCGACGGATTGAGTGTGCGCAGCGCGCGATACAGATGCAGCGGCGGCAGTTGATAGGGAATGGTCATGCGCTGGGAGATCACCACCTGCATGATGTCGCCGGCCAGCACGTATTCCTTGATGGCCTCCACGGCATTTTCAAATTCCGGCTGCGGAAATCCGGATTTGAAATCGCTTTCACTGACCGCGAACGTCGGCAGGTCCGCTTCCGGCTGCAGCGGCTTTTTCAGTTTGGCGACGATGGCATCCAGTCGGGCCTGCGCGATTTCGTAGGCGTTATCATGCGTCGTGTCGGCATGGGTGATGACGAACAGCGTGCCGTGCAGGTTGTCGAACACCACGATGTCGTCGGACAGCAGCAGCATGATGTCGGGTGTACCCACCGGATCAGGCTTGTCGCCCTTGTCGAGTTTCTTCTCGATGTAGCGCACGATGTCGTAACCGAAAAAACCCACCAGTCCGCCGTTGAAACGCGGCAGGCCGTCGATGTGCGGCACGCGGAACTGCTGCTGGAACTGTTCGATATACGCAAGCGGATCGGTTACTTCTTTCTGCTCGATGATGCGGTCGCCATCCTGCAGGGTCAGCTGGTGGCCGCGCACGGTCAGGCGCACGCTGCAGGGCAGTCCGATGATGGAATAGCGGCCCCATTTTTCGCCGCCCTGCACGGATTCGAACAGGTAGGAATAGGCTTGGTCCGCCAGCTTTTTGTAGGTGCTGAGCGGTGTTTCCAGATCGGCCAGCACTTCCCGCATCAGCGGGATGCGGTTGTAGCCCTGACCGGCCAGGGTTTTGAATTGTTGCGGTGTCATGTGGAGGTTCCCGTTTCAGGGGCCACGCCTCGGCGCAATGGCAGATCGAGTAATCAAACCCGTGGCAGTCCGCACCGGACCGCCACGAATTCGACGTCTGGCATTACACAGCCGTCAGCAGGTGGCTCAAATCAATATTCAATACTGTGAGAATCTGGTTACGCGTGTTGCAGATCAGAATGGCAGGCTGTTTTCCTGAATGAAATCAGCACCGCCAAAAAAGCGGATTTCACCAGCGCCATCGCCAACGAAGGCTGGTGAAAAGGGAGGAAGGCTGTTGCGAAAATGACGTGTTCACAATCGGGTACACAATTTTTCGTTTCAGAAGACGGACTAAACTTACACCAGCTTTCCGCGCCTTGCCAACCTCTTTTCCGCCCTACAATAACAATTCCCGAAAATCATCCAGCAGCCAGTCGGGGTTGCTCGCAGCCACCGGCTCGCCGTGATTGTAACCGTAAGTCATTGCTGCACTGACCAATCCTGCCGCTTTTGCCGCCTCGATATCATTCCGGCTGTCACCCACCATCAGCGCCTGCGCCGGCGACACACCCAGCTGTTCGCACACATGCAGCAACGGCAGCGGATGCGGCTTCTTGTGGGGCAGGCACTCACCGCCGACCACCATCCGGAACAGGGGCGTCAGCCCCATCTTCTCCAGCAAAGGCGTGGTGAAATCCAGCGGCTTGTTCGTGACGATGGCCAACGGAACGCCCAGGCCGGACAACGCCTGCAATACCTCTTGCACGCCGGGATAGAGCCGGGTCTGCAGACCGTTTTCCTCGTGATAACAGGTGCGGAAAATCTGCAGCCCCTGCAGGTGAAGCTCATCGCTGACCTGCGCTGCCTGCGCGGGATCGGCTGAATCCGCCAGCGCCCGCCGCACCAGCAGCGCCGCGCCATTGCCCACCCAGCCCCGCACTTTTTCCTCGCCGGCCGGGGTCAGCCCCAGCTGCAGCCGCATGCGATCCACCGCAGCGGCCAGATCGGGCACACTGTCCACCAGCGTGCCATCCAGATCGAACACGATCAGCTGCGGCAGATGGTTGTGAAAAAATCCGGTGAGGCGGCTCAGCATGCAGCGGCCTTATTTCGCCTGCGCCAGTTCCGCGCGCATCTGGTCGATCACGGCCTTGTAATCCGGCTTGCCGAAAATGGCCGAACCGGCGACGAACGTATCCGCACCGGCTGCCGCAATTTCACGAATATTGGCCACGCTCACGCCGCCGTCGATTTCCAGCCGGATGTCACGGCCGCTGTTCTGGATGATCTGGCGCGCCTGGCGCAGTTTTTCCAGGGTGTGGGGAATGAATTTCTGGCCGCCGAAACCGGGGTTCACCGACATCAGCAGCACCATGTCGACCTTGTCGAGCACGTGTTCGAGATGGTGCAGCGGAGTCGCAGGATTGAAAACCAGGCCGGACTTGCAGCCGCCGTCGCGGATCATCTGCAGGCTGCGGTCGATGTGCTCGCTGGCTTCCGGGTGGAAGGTGATGTAAGTGGCACCGGCTTCGATGAAATCGCCGATGATGCGGTCCACCGGCTTCACCATCAGGTGCACGTCGATGGGCGCCTGGATGCCGTAATTGCGCAGCGCCTTGCAGACCATGGGGCCGATAGTGAGGTTGGGCACGTAGTGATTGTCCATCACGTCGAAATGCACGATGTCGGCGCCGGCGGCCAGCACGTTGTCGACTTCCTGCCCCAGACGGGCGAAATCGGCGGACAGAATCGAGGGGGCAATCAGGTAGTCGGCCATGGCGCACGGGTTCCAGCAAAAAAAAGTGCGCGCATTGTAACCCATGATCCGCGCGGCGCCCAAAGCCGGGCCGGCTATACTGGGAAAAACCCTGCTGGCGGAAAACAACCCCGTGAAAAGCCAATCGATTTTGCTTGCCTGTCTGCTGCTCGGCCTGCCGGTTGCTGAGGCGGCCACCACGCCCGCGCCACCACCGGTCGAAGCAGCCCCGGCCGCCACCGAACAGACCCCGCCGGCGCTGGCCATGCCAAAGGAGCGCGCCGAAACCCGCCGCAGCAAGGTGCTGGAAGAACAGCTGAAGCAGGTGGACAAGGAAACCGAACGGAAGTGGTTTGGGTCGGGAGAGGAACAGTTCCTCGGCCTGTATCTGGCCGATCACAGCGGCAAGACCTTCGCCAGCGCGCTGATCCTGCACGACAACCTGCAGCATCCCGACTGGCCGGGACTGGTGCACGCCCTGCGCACGGATCTGGCTGCCCACGGCTGGAATACACTGGCCATCGCCCTGCCAGACTATCTGGTGCTGCCCGCCATTCCCACCGATCCCATTCCCGCCGACAACTCGACCCCGCTGGTGCCGGAAAAAGGCGTTGAATACAGCCCGGACCAGGTGCCCGACCTGATCGACAGCCGCACCCGGGAAGCCATTGTGGCGCTGCAGGAGAAGAAAGGCGGGCCGGTGGTGGTGATTGCCATCGGGCTGGCGGCCGGCATTGCTGCCAAGAAGGCGCAGTCCATGCTGATCCAGGACATCGCCGGGCTGGTAATCATCGACCCCGTACAGCCGGACGGCAGCAACTTCAACACGGATCTGGATGCGGTCGACCTGCGGATTCCGATTCTGGACATTGCCCCGGAATTCTTTCCCCGCACCGACCCGGAAGTGCGCCGTCACAGCGCCAGCCGCACGCGCCAGGAGCAATACCAGCAGCGCATCGTGCGTGGCGCCAAACCGGATTTTACAGGCCAGGAGACCAGTGTAATCAAGGCTGTGCGTGGCTGGGGCGAACGCTGGTTCCAGCGCGAGAAGCCGTAGAGTTCAGCAGCACATTCAGTATAATCGCGACTCCTTCCCGACAACTGGAATCGCCAACATGCTGGAGCAACTCCTGTATTCCCTCAACGGCCTGCAAGCATTCATCCTGTATTTCATCATGGCGCTGGTGAACCTGATCCTGTTCAAGCTGGCCTACACGGCGCTGACACCGCACGACGAATGGAAGCTGGTAAAACAGAGCAACACGGCGGCGGCGATTGCCCTGTCCGGCGCGCTGATCGGCTATGCCATCGTGCTGGCGGAAGCCATCAACGGCTCGATCAACATGGTGGATTTCGGTGTGTGGTCGATCGTCGGCTTCGTGATTCAGCTGCTGGCGTTTTTCATCACCCGTATTTTTGTGCCACAGCTGTCCCAGCGCATCACGGAAGGACAAGCTGCGGCGGGCATCATGTCGGCGGCATTTTCGATTGCCATCGGCCTGCTGAACGCAGCCTGCATGTCGTTCTGAAACTGCACTCAGCCCTTCACTTCCGGCTTTCCATGATGGCTTCATATGCCGACCGGATGGCCTGGGTTTTTTCCTTTGCCATGTCGAGCATTTCTTCCGGCAGGCCCTTGGCGATCAGCTTGTCGGGGTGATGCTGGCTCATCAGGCGACGATAGGCGCGCTTGAGTTCCTGCACCGAAGCGGTGGGTTCTATACCGAGAATTTCATAGGCGCGCAGCAGTTCTTCCTGTGGCGAGCGCGGGCGGGACTTGTCCTGGCTGCGAAATTCCTGATACGCCTGCGCACTGCGCACGATACGCTCGAGCGATGACACGCGAAAGCGGATGGTCTGCGCGATGTGGGACAGGATCGCCCACTCTTTCTGGTCCAGCGCACCGTCGGCCAGCGCCGCCTGCACCTGGATTTCCATGAAAATCTGCAGCAGGGTCACGCGGCGACCGCAGGCTTCGTGCAGCAGATTCAGTTCCTGCATCAGATCGTGCTGGCCGGACTTGCCCAGATCGAACAGCTCAATGGCCTCGCGCTTTTTCTCGCTGCTGAGCCCCATGCGGTCCATGACGGCGGTGGTCCACTGGATTTCCGCATCGCACACGGCACCGTCACATTTCGCCACGCGCCCGAGGCAAATAAAGGTGGCGCGGAAAAACGCGTTCTGCACGTCGGTGTCGCCGCCTTTGCTGCGGGTGGTGAACTGGTAAACGCTGTTGCTGAGCTGGATGATGGTGTCGAACTGGAAACCGAGCCAGCCGCCCAGCGCCGCGCCCACTACACCCACGATGCCGCCACCGGCGAGAAAGAATCCCGCCAGCACGCCAACGACCGGGCCGAGCCAGATAAATGATGTCAAAACGCGTACTCCCGTAATTGCGTGCCTGCCCGCGGCAGCCACGCTGTCAGTCCTGTCATGCCTGTGTTTGCAGCAGCGCTTCCACCCGCGCCAGCCGCTGCGGTGTGCCCACGTCGATCCACACACCGCTGTAATGCTCGCCACTCACCTGCCCCTGCGCTATCGCGTCGCGCAACAGGGGCGCCAGCGGAAACCGGCCCGCCTGCTGGCCATGAAACAGCGCCGGTTTCAGCACACTGATTCCGCTGAAGGTGAGACGGTTTTCGCCCTGCAGCACGCAGCGATCCTGCGCCAAGACGAAATCACCGCCGGGGTTATGATCGGGGTTGTTCACCAGCACCAAGTGCGCCAGCCCATCAATATTGCGCGGCAGCGACGCCAGCGGAAAATCACACCAGACATCGCTGTTGATCACCACAAACGGCTCGCCCGTGCCGTCGGCATCCAGAAAGCGTAGCGCATTGAAAATACCGCCGCCGGTTTCCAGCCGCTCACCTTCCGCACTGATCTGCACCGGCAGGCCGAAACGGGAACCGTCGCCGATGAACGCGGCAATCTGCTCGCCCAGATACGCCGTATTGATCACCAGTCCGGAAAATCCTGCAGCGGCGATGCGTTCAATATGGTGTTGCAGCAGCGGCTTGCCGGCCACCGACAGCAGGGGTTTGGGTGTGCGCTCGGTCAGCGCGCCCATGCGTTCGCCACGGCCGGCCGCCAGCAGCATGACTTTCACGACGCCACTCCCGCCATGAAACGCTCCAGCATGGCCTGCGCGCCCGGCTGTTTTGCCAGCAGGGCCGGCACGATGCGCTGCCGCAGCCAGTGCGCAAATCCGTTCATCAGATCCCGTCCGTCGCCGCGAATGCTGTCGCATTCCTCGATCAGATACGCCAGCGTCAGCGGAATGTCGTTGAGGTAACCGGGCTTGCCATCGCGGTGATTCAGGCGCGCAAAAATGCCGGCCACTTTCAGGTGCCGCTGCGCGCCCATACTGTTGAACCACTGCCAAAAGGTGTCGTCGCTGACCTCATCCAGCAGCCCCACCCGGCGCAGACGCTCGGCAAAACGCAGCGTCCACTCCTTCACCTGCGCCGTGGGCCAGCAGATGTAGCAATCGCGCAGCAGCGACATCAGGTCATAGGTAATCGGGCCGCGCACGGCGTCCTGGAAATCCAGCACGCCCAGACTGCCGTCATCCAGCAGCATCAGATTGCGGGAATGGTAATCGCGATGCACGGTGACCTGCGGCTGCGCCAGCGCCTGCTGCTCCAGCCAGGCGAAGACCGCGTCGAGCATGCGGTTTTCATCGGCATCCAGTGTCAGCTGCAGATGCACGCCGCAGAACCATTCGCGGAACAGCTCCATTTCCCGCTGCAGCAGGGCGTGATCGTAGGCGGGCAGCGGCGCATCGGAAAAATCCGTCTGCATGATAGGAATCAGGGTGCGCATGGCACTGCTGTAAAAGCCGTCCACCGTGTCGGCGTTGAGGGCGGGCAGCAGCAGGCGGTTGCCGAAATCGCCGAGCATCATGAAGCCCTGCGCCAGATCCACTGCCAGCAGCTCCGGCGCCCGCACACCGGCCTGCAGGAAATGCCGCGCCACTTTCACGAAAGGTGCACTGTCTTCCTTGTCCGGCGGCGCATCGACACCGATCACCGACGCCGTGCCACCCGGCACCGGATAGCAATAGCGGAAATAGCGGCGGAAACTGGCATCGCCGGACACGACTTCCAGGGGAAGCAGGTCGCCCTGGTAACGCTGAGTGGAAACAAGCTGCTGGTGCAGCCACTGGTTAAGGTGGTCGCGACGGGGGTCCATGGATGGCAAATTTGTGACTCAAAAGAAGGGTTCGTGTATGATCACACCAGACTAAAAACAGGGTCAAGCGCTGCCACCCGGTTCAGGGACTCCCGCCGAAAATTAATTGATGAAACGGACGAAACTTATCAGATCTGCGTTGTGTGCAGCGCTGCTCCAGACCGGCTTTTTCCTGCCTGACACTGCTGTGCATGCAGAGGAAACTCCGCCGGCTGATTATCGCCACCTCGACTGGATTTCCCCCGCCGAAATCGAAGCCATGCCGCCGGAACAGCGCCCCCGCCACACCGGCATGTGCGAAGGCGTTTACGTGTCCCCCACCCTCGACGACGGCGAACCGGCCGACAGCCGCGTCAATGCGTCGTCGGAGCGCTTCGACACCTCCGCCGACGGCACCCTGCTGCTGGAAGGCGACGTTCAGATAAAGCAGGGCAGCCGGGAACTGAACAGCGACTCGGTCCGCCTGGACCGCAGCAGCCGCGAAACCGAACTCAAGGGCAACGTGGTCATCCGCCAGCCCGGCATGCTGATCCGCGGCGACCACGCCCGCATCAACCTGAACGAAAAGAAACTGGATGTCGGCGGCACCGAATACGTGATCCACAACATCCACGTTCACGGCAGCGCCGGCCGCATCTACAACCCCACCGACCGCGTCCTGATCCTGGACGACAGCACCTACACCACCTGCGAACCGGACGACAACGCCTGGCGCATCAAGGCCGGCCAGATCAAGCTGGACCAGGAAAGCGGCTGGGGCCAGGTCAAGGACGCCACCGTGGAAATCAAGGGCGTTCCCATCGTGTACCTGCCCTGGTGGATGTTCCCCATCGACGACCGCCGCCAGAGCGGCTTCCTGTTTCCCGCCATGGGCAACAACAGCGAAAGCGGCGCCCGCGTGGGCCTGCCTTATTACCTGAACCTGGCTCCCAACTACGACGCCACTATCACGCCCACCTATATTGGCAACAGCGGCACCCTCACCGAGGGCGAATTCCGCTACCTGTCGGAAAATACCGAGGGCTTCTTCGGTGGCGCCTATCTGCCGCGCGACAACAACTACGATCAGCAGAACCGCAGCATGTTCAGCTGGAAGCACCAGGGCCACTACGAGCATCTGGTGAACACCGTCAACTACACGGAAGTCAGCGACATCGACTACTTCGAGGATCTGGACACCGGCCTCGACACCAGCGCCACCACCCATCTGGAGCAGAGAGCCGACCTGAACTACTTCGGCAGCCAGTGGCACCTGGGCGCCGCCGTGCAGCAGTACCAGACCATCGACGACACCATCGCCGACAAGGACCTGCCCTACCGCAAACTGCCGCAGCTGATGGCCAACGGCCTGTTCCCCACCGCCCATGATCCGCTGGAATTCACCTTCGGCTCGGAATACGTCTACTTCGAACACCCGGAAGCCGGCAGCGCCACCCTCACTGTGGCCGACAATGCCGACCGGGCCCGCACCTCCGCCGGCGCCCGCTACAACTTCCGCCGCTCCTGGGGTTTCGTGGTGCCGGCCTACAGCCACCGTTACCGCTACTACAGCATCTACGGCGGACCCCTGGACCAGCAGGAGCCGGACATCACCGTGCCGGTCTTCAACATCGATTCCGGCCTGTTCTTCGACCGCGCCTTCCAGTTCAACGATCACAACCTGACCCAGACCCTGGAACCGCGCCTGTACTACCTGTACGTCCCCTACCGCGACCAGAACGGCCTGCCCCTGTTCGACACCGCCAAGAACAGCTTCGGCTTTGAACAGCTGTTCCGCGACAACCGCTTCACCGGCGGCGACCGCATCGGCGACGCCAACCAGATCTCCCTCGGCTTCACCAGCCGCTTCATCGACGACGACAACGGCCTGGAGCGGCTCAACTTCGGCCTGGGCCAGATCTTCTATCTGCGCGACCGCGAAGTGCAGCTGAACCCCACCGATCCGGTGGAAACCACCAATTTCTCCCCCTACGTCGGCCGCTCCTTCGTCATGCTGAACCGCAACTGGTCCTGGCGCACCGAAACCCAGATCGACACCGAAGTGAACAACATCGACACCCTGGTGACCGGCCTCGCCTATCGCGGAGACGAAGGCAACCTGCTGAACCTCAACTACAACTTCTATGACGACGGCGCCATCAACGCCGACCCCGCCGCCGAGATGATCAAGCAGACCGACGTCTCCTTCATGTGGTCCGTCAGCCAGCGCTGGGGCGTCATCGGCCGCTGGGGCTACGACCTGGAGGAAGACCGTTCTTTCGACAATATCGTCGGTGTAGAATACGAAAGCTGCTGCTGGCGCGCCCGCGTGGTGAACCGCCGTTATCTGAAAGAGTCCAACACCGAACCCGACGTACTGGAACCCACCCAGGGCATCTATTTCCAGGTTGAGCTGAAAGGGCTGGGTGGCGTTGGCGGCACCGTCGACAGCATGCTGGAAGAAGGCATTGCCGGCTACCGGGAACGGGAAGAACTGCGCCCGCCCAAATTCTGATTTCCACTCCATAAGGTCACTTCATGCATCGCACCGTGCACCACCGCTACCTCCTGCCGCTCCTGCTGGCGTTCGTCACCGTTGCCGGATCACTGGCCACCCTGCCGGCCCGCGCCAGCCAGACCCTCGACCGCATCGTGGCGCTGGTGGACGACGACATCATCATGGAATCGGAACTGCGGGAGCGGGTCGCCACCGTGCGGGTGCGGATGAAAGAGCAGAATACCCCACTGCCGCCGGAAGACGTGCTGGCACAGCAGGTGCTGGAACGCATGATCATCGAGAGCATCGAACTGCAGATGGCCGAGCGCGCCGGCATCCGGGTGGACGACAACCGCATCAACGACACGCTGGAAAACATCGCCCGCCAGAACGAAATGACCACCGAGCAGTTCCGCCGCACCGTGGTGGACGAGGGCCTCACCTGGCGCAGCCTGCGCGACCAGATCCGGCGTGAACTCATCGTTGGCCAGCTGCGCCAGCGCAAAGTGGGCGGCCGCATCCAGATCACCGACCAGGACGTAGACAACTTCCTCAACTCCGAAATGGGCAAGACCAACCTGGCGCCCGACTACCGCCTGGGCCACATCCTGATTCCGGCCACCGAGAGCGACACCGTGTCCGCCGAGGAAAAAGCGCTACAGGTGTACAAGGAACTGCAGGCCGGCGCCGACTTTGCCCGTCTGGCGGCCCAGTATTCCGCCGGTGAACAGGCCCTGTCCGGCGGCGACCTGGGCTGGCGCAAGGCCGCCCAGCTGCCCACCCTGTTCGCCGACACCGTGCTCGACATGAAACCGGGCCAGATCTCCAAGCCCATCCGCAGCGCCAGTGGCTTCCACATCATCAAGGTCATGGAAATCCGTGGCGGCACCGAGCAGGTCATCCAGCAGACCAAGGTCCGCCACATCCTGATCAAGCCCAACGAAATCCGCAGCGAGGAAGAATCCCGCCACCTGATCGACGAGATCCGCAAGCGCATCCTGGATGGCAAGGATGACTTCGCAACCTTGGCCAAGACCTATTCCGACGATCCCGGCAGCGCCCTGCAGGGCGGCGACCTGGGCTGGGTCAACCCCGGCATGATGGTGCCCCAGTTCGAGGAGCGCATGAACACCGCCAAGCCCAATGAACTCAGCCAGCCATTCCGCTCCCAGTTTGGCTGGCACATCCTGCAGGTGCAGGAGCGCCGCAATCAGGACATGAGCGAGGAATTCCGCCGTGGCCGCGCCCGCCAGATGCTGCAGCGCCGCAAGTTCGATGAGGAACTGGACGCCTGGCTGCGGGAAATCCGCCAGAGTTCCTATGTGGAAGTGAAGCTCTGACCATGCCGGCGCCGCTGGCGATCACCGCCGGGGAACCGGCCGGCATCGGCTCCGACCTGATCCTGCAACTGGCACGGTCGGGGGCCTGTGACGACACCGTGGTGATTGCCGATCCGGATCTGCTGGCACAACGGGCACAGCAGCTGGGCATAACGGTGGCGTGCCAGCTTTGGGCGCCGGGCCAGCCCGCAACGCACAAAGACGGTGCAATCCGCATCCTGCCCGTGCACCTCAACAGCCCGGTCCGTCCCGGCCAGCTCGATTCCGCCAACGCAAACTACGTGCTGGAAACCTTGCGTCAGGCGGTGGACGGCTGCCTGAACGGCACCTTCTCCGGCCTGGTCACCGGCCCGGTACAGAAATCCGTCATCAACGACGCCGGCATTCCCTTCACGGGCCACACCGAATTCCTGCAACAGCGCTGCGGCGTCGAACAGGTGGTGATGATGCTGGCCTGCCCCGGCCTGCGGGTGGCGCTGGCCACCACCCATCTGCCCCTGCGCGCCGTGGCCGACGCCATTACCCCCGACCTGCTGGAGCGCGTCATCCGCATCACGGTGCACGACCTGCAACAGCATTTCGGCATCCAGCAGCCGCGCCTGCTGGTGTGCGGCCTCAATCCCCACGCGGGGGAAGGCGGACATCTGGGCGATGAGGAAATTCGCGTGATCCATCCGGTGCTTGAAGCTTTGCGTGCCGAGGGCTTCCGGCTGGAAGGCCCGCTGCCCGCCGACACCCTGTTCACGCCCCATCACCTGAACCGGGCCGACGCCGTGCTGGCCATGTACCACGACCAGGGCCTGCCGGTGCTCAAGCACATGGGCTTCGGCAACGCCGTCAACATCACCCTGGGCCTGCCCATCATCCGCACCTCGGTGGACCACGGCACCGCCCTGGATCTGGCCTGCACCGGCCGCGCCGACCCCGGCAGTCTGCGCACCGCCATCGACATCGCCCGCCAGATGGTGGCCGCCCAACCGAATTCGCAACAGGTCCAACCCCATGTCTAAAGGCAGAAAACCCTCATTTGGCGGCGGCCACCAGCCGCGCAAGCGCTTCGGCCAGAACTTCCTGCACGATCCCCACGTGATCGACAACATCGTGCGCGCCATCCGCCCGCAGGACACCGACACCCTGGTGGAAATCGGCCCCGGCCTGGGCGCCATCACCGAGCAGCTGGTGGATCAGGTGGGCCAGATGGCCGTGGTGGAACTGGACCGCGACCTGATCCCGCATCTGCGAATCAGCTTCGCCACCCGCAAGAATTTCCATATCTATGAAGGCGATGCCCTCAAGTTCGACTTCACCCGCATCCTCACCGACCTGGGTGGCGCCAAGCTGCGGGTGGTGGGCAACCTGCCCTACAACATTTCCACCCCGCTGATGTTTCACCTGCTCGGCTATCAGGGCCTGATCAGCGACATGCACTTCATGCTGCAGAAGGAAGTGGTGGACCGGCTGGCAGCGGGCGTGGGCGACAGCGCTTACGGCCGGCTGGGCATCATGGTGCAGTACTACTGCGCGGTGGAGCCCCTGTTTCTGGTGCCGCCCACCGCGTTCGACCCGCCGCCCAAGGTGGAATCGGCCATCGTCCGGCTGGTGCCGCATGCCGTACCGCCGGTCACCACCCGCTCGCCGAAAGAACTGGGCAAGCTGGTGACCACCGCCTTCAACATGCGACGCAAAACCGTGCGCAATGCCTTAAAATCATATGCAGACGACCGCCTGCTGGAACAGGCCGGCATCAACCCCGAACTCCGGCCCGAGGACATCTCCCTGGCCCAGTACGCCCGCCTGACCGACCTGGTTCTGGCCGCCGCAGACGCCGAATGAGCAGGAGCCGAACACCATGCATACCTCGATGAACCCCGGCGACATCGCCGTCCACGTGGAAAGCGAATACATCCCCGACCAGTCCAGCGCCGAGGACCACCGCTTCGTTTTCGCCTATCACGTGAGGATCGAAAACCGCGGCAACCTGCCCGCCCAGCTGATTTCCCGCCACTGGATCATCACCGACGGCAACCAGAAAGTGCAGGAAGTGCGCGGCGAAGGCGTCATCGGCGAACAGCCCACCATCCTGCCGGGCGAGACCTACCATTACAGCAGCGGCGCCGTGCTGCAGACTCCGGTGGGCAGCATGAAAGGCTCCTACCAGATGGTGGACGCCACCGGCGCCCCGTTCGACGCACCCATTCCCATTTTCACCCTCGCCTCCCCCACGGCGCTGCACTGATGGCGATCTGGGCAATTGGCGACCTGCAGGGCTGTTACGAGGATTTCCGCTGCCTGCTGGACAAGCTGCGCTTCAACGCCGACCGCGACCAGATCTGGCTGACCGGCGATCTGGTGAACCGCGGCCCGGCCTCGCTGGAGACCCTGCGCTACTGTCACAGCCTGCGCGACAACCTGGTCACGGTGCTGGGCAATCACGACCTGCACATGCTGGCGGTGCTGGAAGGCAGCATCGAGTTCAAGCGCAAGGACACCTTCCGCGACGTGGTGACCGCACCGGATCGCGACGCGCTGGCGGAATGGCTGCTGCGCTGCCCGCTGTTGCATGAAAATGATGGCTGGGTAATGTCGCACGCCGGCATCTACCCGCTGTGGACGCTGGAGCAGGCCCGGACCTGTGCCCGCGAAGTGGAAAGCATCCTGCGCGACGACCGCCAGCGCCGGGTGTACTTCGCCCACATGTACGGCAACGAACCCAGCCGCTGGAACGACAGCCTGAGCGGCCCCGAGCGCTGGCGCACCATCACCAACTTCTTCACCCGCATGCGCCTGCTGGATGCCAGCGGCCACATCGACCTGCAGCACAAGGAATCACTCACCACCACCCCGCCGCACCTGTTTCCCTGGTACAGCTGGCCCGGCCGCGTGGCGATCGAGAAAAAGATCCTGTTCGGACACTGGGCCGCGCTGGAAGGCCGCACCGACCAATCCCACATCATCGCGCTGGATACCGGCTGCGTCTGGGGCAACCAGCTGAGCGCGCTCTGTCTCGACAGCGGCGAATGGGTGCGCTGCGATTGCCAGCACCATCGTTAATGTCCATTCCTGCAAAAAAAGTTCTGTCCTGATAACCCCGCACTATAACGACAGGCCAAAAACGCCAATTCCACAGCGGCGGAAATTTCTTTCCGACTTTTTGCTTCTTTCACTTCCCATTTCCCGGCAAAAAAACTACAAATAACAAAGACGCGAAATAAGTCCTTTTCTTTCAACCGCTTTTTTATTTTTGGTACTAAGCTTAAAACAGGCAGGGGAATTGCAAAGAATTTTGCGGACAGCCGCGAAAGAATAAACCGGCAGTACTTTCGGTTGTCCAACTTGAGGTGTTTCATTTCCTGAAAATGCAAACACTCATCACGGGATCATTGACGCATACGCGCAGCCAGTACGAGGTAGATTCATGAGCATCTTCAGTCACTACCAGAACCGCTACGAAACCACCCAGCAGGAAGAGTACTCGCTGCAGGAATATCTCGATATCTGCAAGCGTGATCCGTCCGCCTACTCCAGCGCTTCCGAACGCATGCTGAAAGCGATCGGCGAACCGGAACTGGTGGACACCTCCACCGATCCGCGCCTGAGCCGGATCTTCTCCAACAAGATCATTCGCCGCTATCCCGCGTTCGACGAATTCTACGGCATGGAAGAATGCATCGAGCAGATCGTGTCGTACTTCCGCCACGCCGCGCAGGGACTGGAAGAAAAGAAACAGATTCTGTATCTGCTGGGCCCGGTGGGCGGTGGCAAATCCAGTCTGGCGGAAAAACTCAAACACCTGATCGAGAAAATTCCCTTCTACGCCATCAAGGATTCGCCGGTAAACGAATCGCCGCTGGCGCTGTTCTCGCCGGATGAAGACGGCGCGATCCTGGAAGAAGAATACGGCATTCCCAAACGCTACCTGAAAGGCATCATGTCGCCGTGGGCAGTGAAACGCCTGCACGAATTCAACGGCGACATTTCCAGATTCAAGGTCGTGAAACTGTATCCGTCGATTCTCGACCAGATCGGCGTTGCCAAAACCGAGCCGGGCGACGAGAACAACCAGGACATTTCCAGCCTCGTCGGCAAGGTCGACATCCGCAAGCTGGAAGAATTCGCGCAGAACGATCCGGATTGCTACGCCTTCTCTGGCGGCCTGTGCAAGGCCAACCAGGGCCTGCTGGAATTCGTCGAGATGTTCAAGGCGCCGATCAAGGTACTGCATCCGCTGCTGACCGCGACACAGGAAGGCAACTACAACAGTACCGAGGGCATGGGCGCGATTCCGTTTGAAGGCATCGTGCTGGCGCACTCCAACGAATCGGAATGGCAGGCGTTCCGCAACAACAAGAACAACGAAGCTTTCATCGACCGTATCTACATCGTGAAAGTGCCGTACTGTCTGCGCGTCACCGAAGAAATCAAGATCTACGAAAAACTGCTGCGCAACAGCTCACTGGCCAACGCGCACTGCGCGCCGGACACCCTGCGCATGCTGGCCCAGTTCACCACGCTGTCACGCCTGAAAGAGCCGGAGAATTCCTCGCTCTATTCAAAAATGCGCATTTACGACGGCGAGAATCTGAAGGACACCGACCCGAAAGCCAAGTCGTATCAGGAATACCGCGACAACGCCGGCGTCGATGAAGGCATGGAAGGCCTGTCTACCCGCTTCGCCTTCAAGATCCTGTCGAAAGTGTTCAACTACGATCACACCGAGATTGCGGCCAACCCGGTGCATCTGCTGCATGTGCTGGAAAATGCCATCGAGCAGGAGCAGTTCCCGGCGGAAATCCGCGAGCGTTATCTGCGTTCGATCAAGGAGTTCCTGGCACCGCGCTACGTGGAATTCATCGGCAAGGAAATCCAGACTGCGTACCTGGAATCCTATTCCGAATACGGCCAGAACATTTTCGATCGCTATGTGATTTACGCGGATTTCTGGATTCAGGATCAGGAATATCGCGATCCGGATACCGGCGAGATTTTCGACCGCAAGTCGCTCAACGACGAGCTGGAAAAAATCGAGAAACCGGCCGGCATCAGCAATCCGAAGGATTTCCGCAACGAGGTGGTCAACTTCGTGCTGCGCGCCCGCGCCAGCAATGCCGGCAAGAATCCGTCCTGGCTCAGCTATGAAAAACTGCGCACCGTGATCGAGAAGAAAATGTTCTCGAACACCGAGGATCTGCTGCCGGTCATTTCCTTCAACCCGAAAGCCTCCAAGGGCGACATCAAGAAGCACGAGGATTTCGTCAAGCGCATGGTGGAGCGCGGCTACACCGAGAAACAGGTGCGGCTGCTGTCGGAATGGTATCTGCGGGTCCGCAAGTCGCAGTAATGCGACGGCCGTTTGCCAAGGCGCAGCCTGATCGTTTCAGCGCTGCGCCGCCATCGAACCGGGGTGATATGTGTCTTACGTTGTTGATCGTCGCCTGAATGGCAAGAACAAGAGCACCGTAAACCGGCAGCGGTTTCTGCGCCGCTATCGCAAGCACATCAAGAAGGCGGTGGACGAAGCCGTCACCAAACGCAGCATCACGGATCTCGACAGCGGGGAAAGCATTTCCATTCCCCGCCGAGACATCTCCGAGCCGCACTTTCATCACGCCAAGGGCGGCAAGCGCGAAATCATTCATCCGGGCAACAAGGAATTCGTCACCGGCGACCGCGTGCCGCGCCCGCAGGGCGGTGGTGGCGGCAGCGGCAGTGGCAGCGGCGATCCCAGCAATTCCGGCGAAGGCATCGACGAATTCGTATTCCAGATCAGCCAGGATGAATTTCTCGATTTCCTGTTCGAGGATCTGGAACTGCCCAATCTGGTGAAGCGCCAGCTGCAGGGCATCGAATCCTTCAAATATGTGCGCGCCGGCGTGGTGAACGACGGCAACCCCGCCAAGATCAACATCGTGCGCTCGATGCGCCAGGCCACCAGTCGCCGCATTGCCCTGGGTGCCTCTGCCAAACGCCGTCTGCGTGCCGCGGAAGAACAGCTGAAACTGCTGCAGGAACAGGACTCCATCCTGCGCGACAGGCGCAAGGAAGAGGAGCTGGAAAACGAAATCATCAAGCTGCGCCGGCGCCTCAACAAGATTCCATTCATCGACACCATTGACCTGCGCTACAACCTGCACATGAAGCAGCCCAAGCCCACGTCGAAGGCAGTAATGTTCTGCCTGATGGACGTGTCCGGCTCGATGAACCAGGCGATGAAGGACATGGCCAAACGCTTCTTCATCCTGTTGTATATGTTCCTGAAGCGGAATTACGAAAAGATCGAAGTCGTGTTCATCCGTCACCACACCAGCGCCAAGGAAGTGGACGAGGAAGAATTTTTCTACTCGCGCGAAACCGGCGGCACCATCGTGTCCAGCGCGCTGAAAATGATGCGCGACATCATGATCGACCGCTATCCGTCGGAAGACTGGAACATTTACGGCGCGCAGGCGTCGGACGGCGACAACTGGAACGACGACTCACCCACCTGCCGCGAGATCCTGATGAAGGACATTCTGCCGCGCGTGCAGTATTACTCCTACATCGAAATCAACCCGCGCCGCCATCAGGCCCTGTGGCGCGAATACGAAGCGATCGAAGCGGCCGTGCCGCATTTTTCCATGCAGCAGATCAGCGATCCCGGCGACATCTATCCGGTGTTCCGCGAGCTGTTCCAACGTCGTCCAGCCCACAGTTGATTGCCTATGACGAGCGAACGCAAACCCATCTCAACCGGATCTGACTGGACCTTCGAACTGATCCAGGATTACGACAGGGAAATCGGCCGCGTCGCGGAAAATTTCAAACTGGACACCTATCCCAACCAGATTGAAATCATTTCCGCCGAGCAGATGCTCGACGCCTACTCCTCCGTGGGCATGCCGGTGGGCTACAACCACTGGTCCTATGGCAAGCATTTCGTATCGAACGAGCAGCACTACCGGCGCGGGCAGATGGGTCTGGCCTACGAGATCGTCATTAATTCCAATCCCTGTATCGCCTATCTGATGGAAGAAAACACCATGACGATGCAGGCGCTGGTGATTGCCCACGCCTGTTACGGGCACAACTCGTTTTTCAAGGGCAACTACCTGTTCCGCAGCTGGACCGACGCCAGTTCGATCATCGACTATCTGGTATTTGCCAAGAACTACATCATGAAGTGCGAAGAGCGCTATGGTGTCGACGAAGTGGAGAAGGTGCTGGATTCCTGCCACGCGCTGATGAATTACGGCGTCGACCGCTACAAGCGGCCGTATCCGATTTCCGCCGAGGAAGAACGCCAGCGGCAGAAAGAGCGCGAGGAGTACCTGCAGAAGCAGGTGAACGAACTCTGGCGCACCATTCCCAAACCGCTGGGCAAGCAGGCGCACGACGACATCATCCGCTTTCCGGAAGAGCCGCAGGAAAACCTGCTCTATTTCATCGAGAAAAATGCGCCGCTGCTGGAACCCTGGCAG
>CAZBII010000051.1:0-25299 GCA_964491665.1 uncultured Moraxellaceae bacterium | reverse complement strand
GGTGAACATGCGCACCGGTGAAGTGATTGGCGCCGAGGCGCTGCTGCGCTGGAATCATCCGCAGCGCGGAAAGCTGCTGCCGGCGGATTTTCTGCCGCTGATTGCCGGCACGTCACTGGAGCAGACGGTGGGCGAGTGGGTGATTCGCGAAGCATTGCAGCAGATGACCGCGTGGCACGAACTGGGACTCGACATCAAGGTCAGCATCAACATCTCGCCCCGGCATCTGCAGCAGCGCAATTTCGTCACGCAACTCAGCCAGACCCTGGCGCAGTTTCCCGCACTGCTGGCGCAGCAACTGGAGCTGGAAGTGCTGGAAACCGGTGTGCTGGAAGATCTGCAGGCGGCCGGAAAAATCATCGAGGACTGCAGCCAGCGCGTGGGCATTTCCTTCGCGCTGGATGATTTCGGCACCGGTTATTCCTCGCTGTCGCACATGCGGCATCTGCCGGTGAACACCATCAAGATCGATCACGGTTTCGTGCGCGACATGATCAACGATTCGGAAGACTACGCCATCGTGGAGGGTGTGATCGGACTGGCCAACGCGTTCCGGCGCGAAGTGGTGGCCGAAGGGGTGGAGACGCCCGCCCATGGCGTGGCGCTGCTGAAACTGGGCTGCGAGCTGGGCCAGGGCTACGGCATTGCCCGCCCGATGCCTGCCAGCCAGATTCCCGGCTGGGTGCACGCCAGCACCATGGACAGTTGCTGGTCAGCGCAGGTGGCCAATCTTCACTGAGTTGAGCGCAGTCGCGCCAGCTGCCGGTCATGCCAGCGGGACAGCGTCAGCAGTGCGCAACTGGAACCGATCAGCGCATAGAACATGTCCGACTGCGTGTCCCACACGTAACCCTGCGTGCCGAGAAATTCGTCGGCACCCTGCCCTGCCGCCAGCGCCACCCACCACTCGATCAATTCGTAAAAGGAACTGATCGCCTGCACGATGCACAGAATGATGAACGCCAGCATTTTGGGACCGTTCACCACCCGGTTGCGCACCAGCACTTCCCGCGCCACCATCGCCGGCACGAAGCCCTGGAAGAAATGCCCGATCTTGTCGTAGGGATTGCGTTCGATATCCAGCCATTCCGCCAGCTGGAATCCCAGCGGCACCCGTGCGTAGGTGTAGGCGCCACCGAGGATCAGCACCAGCGAATGCGCACACACCAGAACATACAGCAGCGTGGTGAGCGGAAAATTCCGGCGCGTGAACCACATCAGCGGCAGCGCCACCAGCACCGGAAAAACTTCCAGCAGCCAGGTAGCACGATCGAAAGGATTGATGCCGGACGCCACCAGCGCGGCCAGCAGGATGATGGAAACAGCAGTGAGCGTACGCGCGGGGGAAACAGTCATGGCGGTGTCCTCACACCAGATCCTTGCCGAAATCCTTTTCCAGTCCGTCCAGCAGCGCCTGCAGCAGCGGTGCGCGCACCCGCAGTTTGGTGGCGTGATGCGCCGCCATGTTCAGTGTGCCCAGCGCGGTTGCCACCGCCACCGCCTCGGCCAGCAGATTGTCGGCACTGACCACGCGATCCAGATAACCCGCTTCCACCGCACCGGCCGGCGCAAACACTTCCGCGTTGATAACGGCGCGGCCAAAGTACGACGGATTCAGGCGATAGCGCGCAATCTCCACGCCGAAATGCGGCATCACCAGACCGATCGCCACTTCATTCAGACCGATCTTGAACGGGCCTTCGGCGCCGATGCGAAAATCGGCGGACAGCAGCAGGAACGCGCCCATCGCCAGACCATGGCCGGTGCAGGCCACCACCACCGGCAGCGGAAAACCCAGCAGGCGATGCGCCATGCGTGCGCCGCCGCTCACCAGCTTTGCCATCGCCAGCCCGCCCTGCCCCATCACCGAAAGATCGAAACCGGCGGAGAACTTGCCGGCGCGTCCGGTCAGCACCACCGGCTTGCCGCATTTTTCCGCCTGGTCCAGCGCGGCATGCAGGCCCTCCAGCAGCGCCGGCGACACCGCATTGGCCTTGCCGTCGTCCATGGTGATCAATACGTGTTGGTCATGTTCCTGGAAGGAAACGATTGCATTCATGTGGATGGCATCCATGGGAAAAGTGGAATGATGACGGCGACGATAACCGGCGCGTGTGGTTCAGGCAGAAACCTGGGTGCAGCAGCGGCAGCTGGCCACCTGATTGCGGCCCTGGCGCTTGGCGTGATACAGCCACTGGTCGGCTTCGCGGATCAGCGCATCCAGCGACGCATGCTGATCACGCTCGGCGGCACCGAGACTGATGGTAAGGTGCACGGTCTGTGCGCGCAACGTGAGGCGGGCCTGTTCGATTTCATGGCGAATGCGTTCGGCAAACACGCAGGCCTGCGCCAGATCGGTTTCCGGCAGCAGCATGATGAATTCCTCACCGCCCCAGCGCGACACCACATCGCCGGTGCGACAACTGCGCGCCAGGATTTTTGCCACGCTCACCAGCACGCTGTCGCCGGCGTCGTGGCCATATTCGTCGTTGATGGATTTGAAATTGTCGATGTCCAGCATGATGACGCTGAGCGGCCGCTGGTTGCGCTGCGCCGTATTCCAGATGCCGGCGGCAGCGTCGATGAAGGCACGACGGTTGGGCAGCTCGGTGAGAATGTCGATGCGCGCCAGCCGTTCCGCCAGCTCCCTTGCCCGTTCCTGCGTGCGCACGCGATCGGCCAGCGCCAGCGCCAGCAGCGTGGCTTCCAGCAGCACACCGGCTTCCACACCGTGAAAGGTCAGGCGGTTGAGCGGCAGCCAGCCCCAGACGCTGAGTGTGGTGGACAACACGCCGAGCATGCCGCACACCGCCGCCAGCAGGAAATAACTGCCGGCCCGCACTTTGTGCCGCACTGCCAGCACACCCAGCCACACCATCAGGCCGGCAAACAGCGACATGAAGGAAAACGCCAGCAGCGCCGCCGCCAGATGCAGGTCACCCGCCACGAAAATCCCCTGCAGCAGCAGCGCCAGTCCGCACAGCACCACCACGAAAAGCTTCACCCGCGGCGCATAACGCCCCAGCTCCAGGAAGCGCACGGCGAACAGGAAGCCAGTGCAGCCCATCAGCACCATCGCCACCAGGATCACATAGCGCTGGAACACAAATGCCTGCGGCCACCACCAGGCAAAACCGTGCCCGGTGTAGGACAGGCTGCCGACGATGAAACTCAGCAGATACAGGGCGTAATAGAGATAACTGCGCGAGCGCAGGCCGCCGTACAGCAGCGCATTGTAGGCGGTCAGCGCCAGCAGGAAACCGTAGAGCAGGCCATAGCCGTAATGAATGCGCAGATCGATGCCTTCCAGCGCCGCCTGCGGTTGCAGCCACACCTGCAGGATCAGCGGGTCCACCGTCTCGGCACGGATATAGATCTCGCTGCTGCCCGGTGCCAGCGCCAACGCAAAACCAAAGCCCTGTGCCGGCTGCACGCTGGCAACGCCGGGCTGGTCGTCGCCGGCCTGCCAGGACTGCACCGGCTCGCCCTCGCGCACCAGAAACACATCCAGCCGGTCGATCCAGGTAGACCCCACCATCAGCCGGTAGGGTTGCGCACTGGCCGCCGGGTTCTGCACTTCCAGCCGCATCCACACCGGACGCGCCGCAATGCCAAAACTTTCCACCGCCCGCACGCCGGCCCGAAAACCGCCGCGCTGCCAGACCTGCCGCACCGCCCCGAGGGTCGCGGGACCGGCCTCTTCCTGCCAGTAGCTGCCCACCGCCCCCAGCGGCGCCGAGGGCTGATCATTCAGAACATAGGAAGAAGGAGAAGAAACGGGAGAAGCCTGCGCCGGCGACAGCACCGTCAGCAGGCCACACAGCAGCAGGAACAGATGGCATGTGCTGCGAATCCCTGTCAGCCACCCGCCCGCAGGCAATTCCGCGCACAGCAACTCGCACAAGATGGACTGAAAATGAATTGAACGACCGCCCCGCACCGGAATAACGATGCCCCCACTGCTGCATGAATCATGCGCCCCCTGCTCCGTCCAGACTGGCAGCAGGGGGATCAATGCTTAACAGGATAGTTCGAAATTGCGGCAACTGCCTGCCTTAGCGGCCCGGCATAAACACCAGCCCCACGGTCACACCGAACTGCTTCATGTCGAACGGCCGGATCGAATCCTCGAAATAGTCCTGCCGTACCCGCCAGGTCAGGCCGCTTTCCAGTTTCAGATCGCGACCCAGACCCAGCGACAGGCCGCCTTCCAGGTAATAGCCGGTGCCTTCCTCCACTTCCTCCAGCGAACCGCCCGGCTTGATGCCGAAGAAGTCCTCCTGGAAATCGATCTCGGAGTGGTAATACAGCAGCCCGCCGCGACCATAGCCACCCAGCTTGCCCGCCAGCGGCAGATCCAGCCGCAGACCGGCAAACACATCATTGCTGGCCACTTCGATGGTGTAACTGCCCTGATTGTCCTCGCCGCTGTCCTCGGCCGAGGTGGAGGCACCGATGCCCGCCTCCAGCGCCAGATTGGGCGACAGCTGCAGCAAACCGGAACCTTCAAAATGGAAGGAGCCATCGAAATCCGAATCGGAGCCGGCATCGTTGGTGACATAGGCGCCATGCCCGGAAGCACCCAGCACCGGCTGTTGCGCAAGGGCGGCAGCCGGCAGAAGCGCCGCCAGCGAAATAACGGAATAGCTTATTTTCATGACAACGACCTTACGGCTGGAAAGTGAATTGGACGGTAGCGCTGGTACTGCCGATGGCATAACCGCCCTCGACATTATCCGGCAGGTCAAAACCGCTCTCACGGAACACGGTCAGGTCCACATCGCAGGACTGCACCACGAATGTCGACAGCGGAATGTTGCGCGCGCTCACCAGACCAGCGGTGTAGTACTCCAGCAATGCCGCCGTCACCAGCGTCACCAGTTCGTGCTGCAGCGTGGCCACCGCGTTTATGATGTTGGTGTTGGGAATGATGGAACTGACCAGCAGCGACGCCGAACCGTCGTCGGCGCCCAGCACATTGAAGCGCGGATAGGTGTAGGTGCGGCCACTGGAATCGCGACAGGTAACGACCGCATTGGTGGTGATCTGATCGCCGTCGCCCGCAGTCCAGGTCAGCGCAATCGACTGGCCGCGGCTGGTGTAAGTCGCGCTGCCGATCGCCAGATTCTGCAGCGGATCAGGAAAAGAAATGCTGGCCTGATAACCCACCAGATCCTCGTTCGGGCCCGGGTCCACCAGCAGCTGGTCCACCGGATACCAGCGGTCTTCCCGCGCGCGCACCGGATCGTAAACCGTGCTCAGCATTACCGGCTGCGCCGCGTTTTGCACCGCAAAGCGGCCATGATAATCGCCGCTCAGGTTTTCCACGGATTTGAGAACGGCCTCATCAACAGCCGATTCCGCCAGAAAAAAATCGCCGCCCACCAGCGGCTGGCGGACGGCGTCCTTGTAAATGGTCGCGGCAGCGTCGGCATTGGTGGAACCGGCCGGCAGATTCACCTGCAACCCGACCGAAATACCGGTCTGTGCAATGGGATCGCGCAGTTCGTCCTGCTCACCCGTTCCCTGAAAGCACGACGCCAGCAGCGCGCACAGTGGCATCAGGGCCAGCGCCCTGCTCTTCTGATTCATGGAATTCCCCGTCTGGCAGTTTCTGCCTGTTATCGTAACGGCGGCCATTCTAGCGTCATACGCAACGCCACGCATTGACCTGCTTCCCGGCGGCACCACAAATAAAAAAGGGTTCCCGCCCACCAGCAGGAACCCCTGATTGCTGTATCAGACAGCGATTTCAACGCGTCAGAAGCGGGCACGCACCGGCGCGAAATCGGCGGTCTGAACCGTCGTGCCGTCGCCCAGCTGGCCCTGGTCATTGTCGCCCCAGCACCAGGCGCTGCCATCACCGGCAATGCCGCAAAAATGGAAACCGCCCACGGCCACATCGGTGAAGTTCTTGCCGGCAGACGGCGAGCGGGTGCTGCCAGTGCCCAGATGACAGAGCAGCTTGCCGCCATCCGCCACGCACACATCGCGATGGACTCCAAAACGGGTGGCGGAGATTTCCAGATCGGTCAGCGCAACCGCCGCCGGCAGCACATCCTGCACGTTGAAGGCTTCATCCAGACAGGCCAGCGTGCCATCCGCCGCATGGGCACAGGTGCGGGCCAGGCCGGCACTCACCCGATCCACCGCCGCCTGCACGGACGGATACAGACCCAGCACATCGACCGGCACTCCGAAGAACGGGTTGAAGGCACCCGGCAATTGCCGCTGCAGGAAGGTGTTGCCCCAGCATTCCAGGCCGCCGGTCCTGGTCACCGCGCAGGAATGGTCATACCCGGCCGACACGCTGGCGTACTGTTCTGCCGGCCCCACGGCCACTGCCTTGAATCCCGTCAGCCCGTTCTGATTGCCGGCCTGCCCCAGCCGCGAATCGCCCCAGCACACCACCGAACCCCGCCGCGTAAGCGCGCAGGTGTGGGCAGATCCTGCCGACACCGAGGCAAACGTCGCCGGCGTCAGCGGATCTTCCGGATTCACCGGGTCCAGCGCGGTCGGTTGCGCGCACTGATGGTCCACACACACACCCGCCTGATCCAGATCGGACGCGCCCCAGCACCAGACCCGGCCATTCGTGTCCACCGCGCAGGTGTGGTAATCGCCGGCGTCCAGCGACAAATAGCGGCAGGAGGAACCGGCAATGCAATCAATCTCGACCGGAACCTTGTTGCAGGGCTCCCCCGGCGCACACTGGTGCACGGCCTGCGATCCCTGCTGCTCCCAGCGATCATCACCCCAGCACAGCACCTGGCCGGCGTGAGTCAGGCCACAGGTATGGTGCAATCCGGCGCTGATGGTTTTGAAACCGGCAGGTGTGGATGGTGGCGTGCCCGGCGTGCCGGCGCACAACTGGCGGAAACAGGCATTCACAATGGCCTGGGGTTTCAGCGGCAGGAAAATGCACGACGGCGAATTCAGGCATTTGAAGGGCGGATCGATGATGGGCGTGACGCCTTCCGGACCAAACGGCAACTGCCAGTGCACGGCATCCGGCTCCAGCGCCAGCGACTCGCCTTTCAGGTCGGTGAGGTTGAAGTCGTAACGCAGTGTTTTGGTGTCCACCTTTTCCATCGTCAGCGACACCGCTACCGGCTGCAACATCAGATATCCGTCGCCTTCCGGCAGCGGCAGCTCCACACTTTCGCCGCGCTGGAATGACTGCGGCTCCGACCAGCGCAGTTCATCCTTGTACTGCACACCGGTCTGCCAGTACGCCGCATTCGATGTGTCCAGCGTGTCCCCGGCGACGATGCGTCCCTGCTCTGCATAGACCGGAATGGAATCCAGCGGATTCTTTTCCTGGTCCAGCAGCTGCACTTCATACCGGGCATCGGCGCCTGCCTTGCCCTCGACCAGATAACCCTGCTGGAAATTTTCCTGCGCCTGCGCGGTAGCAGCGGCGAATGCCAATGCGCCCCAAAACATACCCAACAACATCTTCAACAACGCTGCACCCAGCGTCCGACTCAACGAACCTGTCATGGTTTGCCCCTCCTGGAAAAATCATTCAACACTTGCCGGAATTGAAAAACGTCAAATCAGCCTGCCTTTGACAGGCTGATTTATACAGAGGATTGACGATCTGGCGGGATTAACTTTGGCAACTTGTCAGACGCTGAACGTGAATGCGCGAAACGGGATTATTTCGCTTGCGACCGTAACGTTCGCACTCTCCGAACCCATCCCGCAGCGCCGGAGAACTACCAGTAATAGCGGTAGCTGGCCTCGAACAGGATGACGTCCAGATTGGCCTCGATATCGTTACCGGAGTAGGGGTTGTAGATCAGCAGAAATGGATCTTCCGAGTTGCCCACCTTGCTGGTATTGGCCGGCATGAAGGTCGACGAGCGCATGTTGGCCACCGCAAAGTTCAGCACCTGCGAGCTGGACGGCTTGTATTCCGCGCCCAGGGAATACAGGTGCGTGTCACCGATCGGCAGTACCGGGCTGCGGTGCTCTTTCGGAATCGAGGACGGCCGGTCCTCAAAGCCCATCCGCAGCGCCAGGCGGTCATTCCACTGATACTCGAAGCCCAGCGCCAGGTTCCAGGTATCCTCCAGACCGAACTCCAGGTTCATGGACTGCCCCACCGGTTGCGGCGCAGCATCCGGCTGCACGAAGCTGGTAATCACCAGCACGCCCAGCGGCTCGGAATATTTCACCGGCAGCTTGTCCCAGCGCGACCAGCGCGTGTACTTCAGGTCCGTGTTCACTTTCAGCTGCGGCGTGACCTGCACGCTGGTGCCCACGGCAAAATGCTCCGGCATGGTCATGTCCAGCGTCACCTTGCCCTTGGTCTGCGGGTCCACCAGCGAGGCCAGCGGCCCGAGATAACGGAAGGGCACAGGCGACGCCTTGTCGTATTCCTGCAGGAAATTCAGGAACGCGTCACCCTGGGTCCAGGTGAAGTCACCTTCCATGTCCATGCGGATGGGCGACTGGTATACGGCGCCCACATGCAGCCACGGCTGGGCTTCCCACAGCAGACCAAAGTTCACGCCAAAGGTCAGTTCCTGCTCCACCTCGAATTCCAGATAAGCCTGGGCGTCGTACAGCTTGATGGCTTCAGATTCATCCACACAGGGAATCAGATCGGAAAAACTCAGCCAGTTAGTGGGAATGGAGCCCGGATTACAGGCGCCCTGGCGGATCTGCTCCAGCCACTGCAGGCCCAGGTTGGGTTCGCGAAACTCCAGATTCAGGCCCACCCCGGCATAGTTGAACGAGATCGAGGCGCCCAGCGCCAGGGTGTCGGTAACCTGATAGGCCACGCTGGGGGACAGGTAGGTAATCAGGGTGAACGATAGCGCCTTGCCCACAAACCGGCCGGGATCGTCGTCGGCGCGCGAGAAGCCCACCATCAGCGGCGCATAAACGTTGGTGGCAAAGGTGATGTTGCTGTCCGGCGGCGAATAGGACGCACCGCCCAGCGCCGCCAGCACGGTGGGGATTTCCGTCATGCCGAAGAACGGCAGCATCACCGCCGCGCCTTCGGTGTTGCTGGTCTGCCCCAGCGCTTCGTCATAGGTGAAACCTTCCGGCGAACCCTGCTGTGCCTGTTCGATCTTGGCGGCCCATGTATCCGAGTACTTGTCGCCGAATTTCAGCTCCACATCGAAGGCGCCGGACACCACCTTGATCTCGGCCTGACGCCCGTCCAGACGCACCAGGCCGGCGGGATTGAAGTGCACCGAATCAATCCCCGGCGGATCGGCCGTGACGGCATGCCCCAGCGCCAGTGCCTTGGCATTGCCGATGGTCAGGTTGTCGGTGAGAACCGCCTGTGCCGCCAGCGGATACAACGCCAACCCCAGCAGCGCGCCACCCCAAAACCGCCCATAAGAAACTGTTTTTATGATTTTTTTTGTCATTTTTATTGTCATTCCTCGACAGCGCCGGTCTGGTCGGCCACTCCCCCTCATAGAACACATCGCTTGCATCAGACTCGTTTACGACGTTACATTAAACGTATTATGTAACCTTGTAAACAAGGAGAGTGCCCATGACCACGTCCGATACCCCCACCCGCGCAGCCCGCAAAACCAGCCCCAAAACCGCCCCCTCGCAATGGCGCGAGGCACCCCCCAAGGCGATCCAGTACAACCCGGAATGGACGCCCGCACGCCACCGCCTGTTCGACAAATGGATTCCGGTGATCGATGGCATTCCCGAGGATGATGAAGTGGTGGCCCGCCTCAAGGACCATCTCTGGGATGGCGACCCGCTGATGGACGACGTGGCCGTCATGTTCCAGCGCCTGCAGCCGGGAGTCGGCCGCAAGCTGTTTGAACAGGCGCTGGAACAGGGCATTCACACGCTGACCGACCCGCCCGCCGAACTGGTAGCCCTGTTTCAGCAGCTGGACCGGGTGCCGGACTGGATCGACCTGCACCAGGTGAACCGGGGTGCCCGGGTCGCCGCCAACATCGGCACCGCCGGCAAGGCCGCCGTGGTGTTCCTGAACACGATCCTGACCGTGCAGGGTGGTCAGGTGGGCGGCGTGGTGGGTGCCACCGGCCGCATGCAACGCGACGTGCTGCAACGGGCGCGCGAATCGGCGGCATTCTGGAAGGAGCTGCCCAAAACCGGCGGTCTGTCCCGTTTTGGCGACGGCTTCAAGACCATCGTCCGCGTGCGCCTGATGCATTCCCAGGCCCGCATCATGCTGGTCCGCAAATGGGGCGACGAATGGATCGCCGAATACGGCAACCCGATTCCCAATTCGGGTCTGGTCTCCGGCGTACCCGCCTTCGGCATCGCCAACCTGATGTACGACACCGCGTTTGGAAAACAGTACAGCCGCCGGGATCTGGAAGACATTCACATGTTCTGGACCTACATCGGCTACGTGCTGGGTGCCGACGAAAAAATCCTGGCGCGCACGCCCGAGGAAGGCATGAAGATTCTCAACTTTGCACTGAGCATCGCGCCGCCGCCGTCGCAATACGCCGACGAACTGAATCGCGTCTCCAACCTGCTGCTGGACACCATGATGAATTCGGTGACATTCCCGGTATTCGACAAACAGCTGAAGGGCTACATGCTGCAGGCCATGAATGGCTTCTATTTCTACGTGGGGGGCCAGTTCCTGGCGCGGCGGATTACGGAAACCGAAAAACCCACGCTGATCGGCCGGATGGTGCCCTACGCCGTACAGCTGGGCGTGCGGCTGTCGAACCTCGAACGCTTCCTGCCGGGCAAACAACAGCGTCACGAACGCAACCGGGTCAACGGCGATCCGTTCTGGGTGTATCTGTCAGAGCAGTTCGACAAGCTGGCGCTGTCGCAGAATGACACGCGCAAGACCCGCTTCAACGCCCACGACCAGTCGTCACCGGAAGAAATTGCAGGACCCTGGACCGGACCTGCAGGCAGCGCCAAATGACCGGCAACCGCCGCACGCGCACTGGCAACGGTGCGCTTGTCGTTTCACCGGTGGTCTGGCATCCTCGCCACAACCTGCCCGGCTCCGGGACACCGGATTCCACACAACCCGGCGGGCTACACGACCCGCTCCAGCACAAGATTCCAGGTCCGTTCACCCACATGGTCCCACCCACTAGCGACACCGATCTGACACCAGACCCATCCACGTCGGATGAAACCCGCGAGCGCATCCTCGACGCCGCAGTAAACCTGTTTCTCGAATTCGGCTATCGTCGCACCACCATCGAAACCGTGGCGCGCCGGCTCGGCGTCAGCCGGGTCACCGTGTACCGCTATTTCGCCGACAAGACCGCCCTGTTCCAGGCCGTGCTGCTGCGCGACCTGCAGCGCTCGGCGCTCGACATCGAGCAGCATCTCAACACGCTGTCGATTGAACAGAATCCCGTGATCGAAGGCTTCACGCTGGCGGTGACGCTGGCGCGGCAGCATCCGCTGATCCGGCGCCTGCTGGACACCGAACCGGAATGGCTGGTGCTGCACATGACGCTGCGGGGCGAGAACATGCTGCAGTGGTCCAGCATCACTGCCAGCAATTTCCTGCAGCAACCCAAATTCCGGGAATGGCTGAAGGAAACGGACATGACGCTGGCCGGCGAACTGTTCGTGCGGCTGCTGCTGTCGGCGATGCTGACACCAGGCGGCCTGCTCACGTCCGACAACCCGGACGACCTGCGCCGCGTCGCCGGCTACCTGATCCAGCCGCTGCTGCGACAGCCGCCTCAGTAAGGCGTGCCGTCCTTGTGGGTGAACACCCACTGGCCATCACGCAGCAGCGCCAGCAGATCCGCGTCGGGATAATTCACCGTATCGCCCGGCGTGCGATCGCCCACTTCCAGATACAGCACATCGCTGTCGGTTTCGTTCAGCAGGCAGTGGCCGTCACCGGTGCCCGCCCGGAAACCGGCGCACATGCCCGGCGCCAGATGCGTTTTGCCGGCATCGGTGTGCAGCGTGGGATGGCCCTGCAGCACGTAGATAAATTCGTCCTGCTTCGCATGGGCATGTCGCAGCGCCGACATGCCATTGGGTTCGATGCGCACGATGTTCACGCCAAAATTGGTCAGCCCGAACAGATCACCCAGCGGACGTTTTTCGCGCCCATTCATGCGCGAGGCAAAAGGTTCAGGGTAGGCGGAACGCTTGACGCGCGGTGGAGCGTCCAGCGCCGTCACGGCAACGGGAAAAGAGGAGTCAGACATAGGGTTGCTTCCAGTCAGTGGATGATGTCAATTGCAGTTTCAGGACTTGCCGCCCGCCAGCAGGCGACCCATCGCCTCATGCACCAGATTGATGGCTTTCAGCGGACGGATCATCACCTTGAAACGCTCGATTTTGCCGTCCGCGTTCCAGAAGATCATGTCCACACCGTTCACCAGAATGCCGTTCACTTCCACTTCGAATTCCAGCACCGCCGACTGCTCGTTCCACCACTCATGGGTGTAACGGAAATTGCCGCCGGACATCAGCAGCATCGCCGCCGACTTCAGATACAGCGCCACCACCGGCTTGCCCACCTGCGGCGAATGCACCACCGGCGACAGGAAAGTGGCATTGTCGGCCAGCAGATCATCGATCGCGGCAAAATCGCGGGTTTCCAGCAGCTGGTGCCAACGTACAAGTCCCTGGGGTTTCATAAATGTTCAGTCTCCTGGTCAGGTGTGCGTCGCGGTATTGTGTCGAAGAAAGGGCGCACTGCCTATCCGGGCGAAAAGTGACATCCAAAACCGACACCGGGATTATGCGGCCCGACGTTCGATGATAGGATTTGCAGCGCAGGCCATGACGGCCTGCGGATAATCAGTAAGCGAGGTGGCTTAATGTCTGCTATCAGGGAAATGCTTGTATTCATCACAGGAGTATTGTTTGTGACCCTTTCACTTTCTTCTCACGCCGCAGAACAAAAATGGGATCTTTCCTACGACAAGGACGGACTGAAGGTATATACCCGCTCCGTCGAAGGCAGTCCGTTCAAGGAATTTCGCGGCGAAATCGTAGTGGAGCAGACACTGGGCACGCTGGTGACACTGCTCTGGAATACCGACGACATGCCGCAATGGATGTACGGCTGCAAGAAAGCCGAAGCGAAGGAAAGCGAAGGCGAGCTCAGCCGCAAGCTGTATCTGCTCAGCTCGGCCCCCTTCCCGCTGAAAGACCGTGACATGGTGATCCGCAACACCGTCACCCAGGACCCCGCCAGCCTTGCCGTGCGCTACAGCATGGATCTGCTGGAATACCCGCTCAAGACCCGCAACGTGCATGTGCCGGTGATGAAAGGATTTGTCGATCTGATTCCGGAAGGCCCCAATAAAACCAAAGTGATTTACCAGGCGCATCTGGAAGCCGGTGGCGCCGTGCCGGGCTGGGTCGCCAATGTGGTGGTAGCGGAAAATCCGGTGCAGACGCTGCTGGGCGCCAAAGCCATCCTGTCACGCAAACATTATCCGGATCACCCGCTGATCAAAAACCAGGGCTGATAGTTATTGCAGCTGCAATGCCGTTTGCAGAAAGCGGTAATAGCCGTCCATGAAACGCCGGACCACCGGTGCATTCGGCACGAAAGTTTCGAACGCATGCGGTGCCATCGGTACAGCATCAAACTCGCACGACACACCCGCCGCAGTCAGACGCTGCGCATACGCGCGGGCTTCATCATGAAACAGATCGATATCGCCAATGCCGATCCAGGTACGCGGCAGACCGGACAGCTCCGCACGCCGGGCCGCCACGGTGTACGGCGGCACCGCCGGCAAACCCGGCGCCTGCCCCAGATACGCTGACCAGCCGGCGCAATTGCTGTGGTTGTTCCAGACGCGGTGTTTGATGACATCCAGATCGCGCCGGGCCGCCGTGCGATCATCCAGCATGGGGCAGAACAGCGCCTGCGCCGCCGGCTGCACACCACCGGCATCCTGAATGCGCTGGCACAGACAGGCCGCCAGACCACCGCCGGCACTCTGCCCGGAAATGGCAATGCGCGCCGGATCAACTCCGAGACTGGCCGCGCGGTTTTGCAACCACTGCCAGGCCGCGAAACAGTCATCGATTGCCGCCGGTGCTGGATGCTGCGGCGCCAGCCGGTAGTCCACCGACACCACCACCAATCGCAACTCCCGCGCATACCGCGCGCATTCCCGATCATTCATCGCAGCCGCGCCGGTAATCAGGCCGCCGCCATGAATCCACAGCAGCGCCGCGCCGGACAGTTCACCCGGCGGCCGGTAGACGCGCACGCTGACATGATCGAGTTTTTCTTCCGAGATGGGCACGCCGGCAATCACTTTGGGCTTGGGTGCTATTTTCAGCAGCGTATTCACCACCGAGCGAAACAGCGCACTGTGAAACGGCAGCGGCGGAATGCGGCCAAAGGTTTTGCGTAATTCCGGATGGATCTGGTCAGCTTTCATCGGGGTATCCGTACAAGTGGGATGTTTTCAGGGCGGGATAACTGACCCGCAAGGCTGCAACGCCGTGCACTCCGCCAGATAACACACCACCGGCGGATGCTGCAGAATCTCATGACACCCGGCGCAAGAATTTCCGCAAACAAATCACACCTGCCGGACCAGCGGCACCAGATGCATCATGTAATCGCGTTTGCCGATATCCAGCCCCAGCATGCGCAAAATGTCGTAAGCGGTTACAAAGTGAAAATAGAAATTCGGCAGCAGGAAATCATGCACGTAGGCGCTGCCGGTGAGATCCGCGTAGTAGCCGGGACCCAGGTCGACGCGACGGGTCGTGGCCAGCAGACTGTCATCTGCCGTCACGGCTTTCACCAGCTCGCGCGTGCTGCGGATGGCCTCCTGCGCCTGCGCCACCGATGTGATGGTCGGATCAAGATTGTCGGCGGGTTTGCCCACACACCAGAGGGCAAAATTGCGGGCCTGATTGCAGGTGAAAACAATCTGCGTGCTGAACGGCAGCATGTCAGGCGCAATGCGTGCGTCCAGAAAGGATGCGTCACTGCCGAAATGGGCCGACGCTTTGTGAAGCAGCTGATCCAGAGTGGCCAAACGCGAAGTGAAAATCGATTGGAGATGACTGATGGCGGCGTTACTCATGGTGATTTCTCCTGCTGGCAGGGCAAGATGGATAGGCAATCCGAGTGTTCCATTGATCGTAGCAGCCTGCAAGAAAACCGGTGAATCTGGATTTACTTATCACCCGCGGACACCCGACATCAGCGCTTTCTTCTGACAACGCCGGGAAAACTGCCAACCCCGGTTTCCCTTTACGAACTCATCTGAATACCACAACCCCACATTCACAACGGGCCCATCCGCTCCATCCTGCGACGGCACCAGATACACCAGACCGGTGGAAAAAGCCGTTGCGGTCACTCCCGTTAACACAATGGAAGTGGTTGACTCCGTGTGCAGAGCCTTTTTTATCCCGCTGAGGGATTGCTGTACCCGAATCACCAGACTGGCCGAACCGTTTTCAAATAACAGAAAAAATGGCGCGCGACGCGAGTACCGACATCACCAGCACCAGCAACGTGCCAAACATGAATATCCGGCGCCGGAGGGGAACGTAATTGGAGCCGGTATGAACCCAGGCGTGAGCCACGCGACTCGCCACAAACAGCCAGGCCACTAACAATGAAACGTAATCCACCGCCTGCAGTGCGAACAGCACACTGGCAAGCACATAAAACAGGACCGGCACCTCGAACTGATTGCGGATGCAATTGTTCACCACCATCACATCGACCGGCCAGGCATCGTCGAACAGTCCGCGCCGGGACTCATCCACATCACCGCGCTTTACTGCCCGGCTTTTCCTGACACTCAGCAGAATGTACAGCGACAGCGTGAGAAGGATCTGGACTATGACGGGAAACAGGATCAGGGAGTTACTCATCTGGAATCAACCCTCCGCTTTGTATATGCGCCCCGGCGCGCAGCCCTCACGAACATCCTGTCAGCTGATGCCAAGCGATCGCAACAGTGACCACGCCAGGGACTGCAACGGAGCCGCGACCATCGCCAGCACAATGATATAAAGAATTGGGGTGCCCGCGATGCGCGCTGAATCACCAAACGACAGCTGCGGCCTTACAAGCCTGCCCACCATCCAGTGCACGCCAAACCAGAAAAGAGGCGCAACGGTGACAAGCAGCAGGTAGAAAACTGCAAGCCCTTCCATGCCCGATGTACTGCGCGCCGGAATCACGACGAGAGCAGCCATCGCGAAGGCTGCCGGAATCGAGGCGAGACGAACCATCAGCCAGGAACCGGCCAGCCCCCGCGCGTGATATTGCTGCCGCTCCCAACGCAACACGAGGATCAGCCCCGCCAATGCAGCCACAGCAAATAGCAATAACATTAGGTGGAAAGGATGCATCTGTAACCTCGCACAACGGTTTGACTGCCTGCAGACCAACCACTTGCAAACAGCGAAACACCCTAAAAAAAAGGCCACCAACCGGCAGCCTCTTTCATCTTCTCCATCAGCGCAGGCAATTGCTCACCCGCACTTCGAATCCCCGCAATTCAGACAGGTCATGCAGCCATCCATGTACACAACCGCCTTCGTACTGCACTTGCCGCACAGGCTCGCACCGGGTGGGAAGGCGCTGTTTTCTTCGCTGTGCGACGCTTCAGACTTTTTTCCGGCAATCTCCTGCTTTTTCTTTTCGATAAAGGCTTTCTGGTGCGGATCCAGTTCGCTCTTGATCATGCCGATGGTTTTCATGTGGGTTTCGATCGCTTCACCGATCTCCGCCACCAGTGACGGCATGAACTTGCCGCCCTTCTTGAAGTAACCGCCTTTCGGATCGAATACCGCTTTCAGCTCTTCCACCAGAAAGGTGGCGTCGCCGCCCTTGCGGAACACGGCCGAGATTACGCGCGTCAGTGCCAGTACCCACTGGAAGTTTTCCATGTTCTTCGAGTTGATGAAGATCTCGAAGGGGCGACGCTGTTCGTGCTCGGTGCCTTCATTCAGGATGATGTCGTTGATGGTGATGTACAACGCATGATCCGACAGCGGCGTTTTGATCTTGTAGGTGGAACCCAGCAGCATTTCCGGGCGCTCGACGCTTTCGTGCATCTGCACCACGTTGTTTTTGGGTTCCGGCGCGGGTGCAACCGGAGCCGCTTTCGACTCGGGTTTCACCACTTCGTAGCCAACGATTTTGGATTTGATTTCTTTAGCCATGGGCTTTTTACCTGAATCTTTGTCGTCCATTAGAGTTTACCGTAATAGCCTTCTTTCAAGGCGTCGTACAGGTTAGCGGCGGAGTGCACTTCGCCATCATACAGGATTTCCTCGTTGCCCTTGGCTTCCACAATGAAGCCGTCGGCGAGGGTGAAGCGGTAGGTGGTGTTTTCGATGTCCTTCTCTTTCACCAGCACGCCCTGGAACGCTTCCGGGTTGAAGCGGAAGGTGGTGCAGCCCTTCAGACCTTTGCGGAACGCGTACAGGTAGATGTCCTTGAACTTCTCGTATTCGAAGTCGGTGGGCACGTTGATGGTTTTGGAGATGGAGGAATCCACCCACTTCTGCGCGGCAGCCTGGATGTCCACGTGCTGCTCGGGGGTTACTTCATCGCTGGCGGTGAAGTAGTCCGGCAGTTTCTTGTCGGCGTCGGTGCTGTAGGGCATGGCGTCGCTGTTGATGAGTTCGCGGTAGGCCAGCAGTTCGTACGAGAACACGTCCACTTTCTCTTTCGACTTGCGGCCTTCGCGAATGATGTTGCGCGAGTAGTGATGCGCGAAGCTGGGCTCGATGCCATTGCTGGCATTGTTGGCAATCGACAGCGAAATGGTGCCAGTGGGTGCAATGGACGAGTGGTGGGTGAAACGGGAACCCGTTTCCGCCAGCTGCTTCACCAGTTCCGCGTCCGCCTGGGCGATGCGGTTCATGTAGCGGCTGTACTTCGCATGCAGCACCTTGCCTTTCACCTTGTCACCGATCTTGAAGCCGTCCTTTTTCATTTCCGGACGCTTGCGCAGCATGGCGCCATCGACGGTGAACTCTTCTTCCATGATCGGCGCCGGGCCTTTTTCCTTCGCCAGTTCCAGGCCGGTTTTCCAGCCGGTCAGCGCCAGCTGTTTCGACACTTCCTCGGTGAATTCCACGGATTCGGTGGAACCGTACTTCATGCCCAGCATGGCCAGGGTGGAGCCCAGCCCCAGAAAGCCCATGCCGTGACGGCGCTTGTGCTTGATTTCGTGCGCCTGCTTTTCCAGCGGCAGGCCGTTCACTTCCACCACGTTGTCGAGCAGACGGGTGAAGGTGGCGACGACTTCCTTGTACTGATCCCAGTCGAAGTAGGCCTTGTCGGTGAACGGATTGCGCACGTAGCGCGTCAGGTTCACCGAGCCCAGCAGACAGCTGCCGTACGGCGGCAGGGGCTGTTCGCCGCAGGGATTGGTGGCACGGATGTTTTCGCAGAACCAGTTGTTGTTCATCTCGTTGACCTTGTCGATCAGGATGAAACCGGGTTCGGCGAAATCGTAGGTGGACGACATGATGGCGTGCCAGATCTTGCGGGCTTTTTCCTGCTTGTAGACCTTGCAGGCCACCAGACCCTTGTCGTTGGTGACATAGCCGTCGTTGGCGGGCCATTCGCGCCAGATCACCTGCTTCACATCTTTCATGTCCAGCTTGGTGGCGTCGGGGCTGTTGAGCTTGATGGGGAACACCAGCGGCCACAGCTCGTCTTTCACCACGGCATTGATGAATTCCTCGCTGATCAGCAGCGACAGGTTGAACTGGCGCAGGCGACCGTCTTCACGCTTGGCCTTGATGAATTCCAGTACATCCGGGTGCGACACGTCGAAGGTGCCCATCTGCGCGCCGCGACGGCCACCGGCAGAGGACACGGTGAAGCAGGTGCGGTCGAAGATGTCCATGAACGACAGCGGGCCGGAGGTCTTGGCGCCGGCGCCGGACACATAGGCGCCACGGGGACGCAGGGTGGAGAACTCGTAACCGATGCCGCAGCCGGCCTTGAGCGTGAGGCCTGCTTCGTAGTTCTTCTCCAGGATGCCGGACATGGTGTCGTGGATGGTGCCGGATACGGTGCAGTTGATGGTGGAGGTGTCGGCCTTGTAGGCCTGGGCGCCGGCATTGGACAGGATGCGGCCGGCGGGGATGGCGCCGTGGCGCAGGGCCCACAGGAACTTGTCGTACCACTTGGCTTTCAGTTCGTCGGTGGTTTCGACGTCGGCCAGGGCGCGGGCCACGCGCTGGAAGGAGTGGTCGATGCTGGCATCGATGGCCTCGCCTTCACTGTTCTGCAGGCAGTACTTGGTCCGCCAGATGTCGTACGACGCTTCCTGCAGGGGGATTTCCCGTTCTTCTTGCTTCGCTACTGGTTTGTAATTGACAGCGCTCATTGCCACCTTCTTCTTTTTTCAAGTGAATTGTTATCCCGCAGCTCCCGGCCGCGTTCCCTGATACCCGATTTGTTGTGATTATGCTGTTCTGGCTGCTACGGCCGCCCGCACAGGAGCGGCAAATACGAAGCCGGCGCGGTATCTATTGCGACCCGCTGGACCCGGATGCTGCTGATGACTGGACGATGGTTGTTGCCACGGTTTTCAATGCTGCGGATTGGTGTTGCATGGAACACACTCCCGGCCTGACGACAGATGGTTTCTGTTTGTTATGAGCTGTGCCAGAGTCCCCTGCACAGTGCGGTTCCAGTGGGCTTCTGACGGCCCCGGCGCGGGTTTCCCGATACAGTTTCAGGGTGCATCCTGCCGGCCCTGAAAAAAGGAAGAAACACGCTATATCCGCTCTTCTCATGTCGCCAACCACAATATCTTGTGGTTTCGAAAATCATTCTAGCCAGCGTCGCAAATTTCACAACCCCAATTTTTGAGTTTTTTTACCGATTGTAACTAGCCAGCCTGTTTACCCTGTCAGGGTGATTTGCGGCAGGCCGCGCCGGGCAAGGGTTTGGGTGTGAGCACGCCCTTATCTGGTTGTTTTATATACAACAAAAAATGTCATGAAATGCACAGACGGGAGAGGGTGAGAGAGTCCTCCGGGGAAAATTCGACGGCCCAGGACCCGGCACCAGCCACCGGATACCTGACCAGGGGGGGACCGGCACTGGAAACCTGCCTGAACCGGGCTTACAAGGTTCAGCGATCCACACTGGTTTACGGATCCCCCTCCATTCACTCAATAGCGCATTTCCGTTAAGAGCCTACCTGACCGTGCTAAGCCGCAAAGATAGTGATGCGCTATCAATTACCGTTGATATCAGGATTTTGGGCGATCAGCTGGTTATTGAGTCCGATGTTTCTGGTGAAGACGGTGTTATTAACGTCCAGGGGCCCTCGCTTGTTTTAACCGATTTTTTTAATAAGCCTTCAACCCAGGCGAAGGTGAACGACTGGATCAATGCCTTCGAACGCATGCTTTCTGAAAATTTGACAAAGATAAAAGCGGCTGTTGATGATCTTTCCTGACGCCCATCAGGTTCCGCGAAGGTAGCCGCGCTTACATGATTACCGATACTCTGGATTCTGTCTGGCTTGCTGTGAATGCAGACATGCAACCGGCATACTTGGTCGAAACGGGCGACAGACTCTGGGGCATCCAATCGACGACCTTTCGCTTTTTCAGCAGAAAAAATACTGACCACCCTCCACAACCTGCCGGGAAAAGCCAAAGTCATCAACACCAATCCCGACACAGGAATCATCTCAACCGTACGTTGCATCTCGGACTCCTACTCCTGGTTGAACATTGAAGTAGATGAAGTGTTGCCGGCTCGATATTCAACTCTTGTTCTGAGCAGCAATAACCTGTCGAGCGACTTGCTTTGGGAAACGATGAAACTCGCCGACCAGGGCATCAACACCCATCACGTTCATCATCTCTTACGCACACTTGACTGCGTGCTGGCCAGGTTCATTGAATCTGACACGCATGCTGTTTGCCAATGGATAGGACCCCCACCCGTCATTAACAGCCTGGAAAATTTCATCGGCCACCCGGGAATTCCACGCATATCAGCGTCGGATGTTCCATATGTGATAGATGCTTTCCGCTGACAGGTCCGAACAACATGCATAATCTAATCCCGATCAATAACACCTTGTTCAGTGATTACTTTGATCAGACATCGCACACTGCAATTCATCTGCTGAAGGAAAAAATCGCGCAAGCCGAATGGCAATGCGTTTTCGGCCCATCATCGACATGTTTCTTCGACCTTGCGGATGATCATTGGCTTTGCCAGCAAGCCGCCGTCCAGATCGGTCGCTGGATTGAAGACTACAACAACGACAACATTCAGCCCGTACAGCAAATGCTTTCCCGTTGCGTGAACTGGCCCGACCACATTCATGTGTGGTTCTGCCTGCACCATCGGCTGATATTCCAGACTCGGTGGAATGTTTTCCGCCAGCACTGGAAAGATTTTCTCAGCGTTGCAGATGATTGCCCAATTCTGCTGCCTTGCACTGAAAACTCGCCTGACACCGCCATCATTTTCACGCCTCTGGGCGAGATAAAAACGGTAAGCAGACACTCCGTTCCCTGATGCTCCTGCCACATCCCGGCCTCAGCCAGATTGCGCTTTTGCTGCCATAGGTTTAACGTTTGCAGCTGGCCCCTCCACCGGGCACATCGCGACAAAAATCTTCGCCATAACAATTAGTTAATGCCTGTTTGCAGGAGAGTCGAACCATGTACGAAATCCAGAACCATCCCGTGAATCCCGCCTACGCCAGAAACGCCAACATGACGCTGGAGCAGTACCAGCGCTGGTATCAGGAATCCATCACCCAGCCCGACCAGTTCTGGTCCGCCCGCGCCAACGAATTCCTCACCTGGTTCAAACCCTGGACCGCCGTGCACGAGGGCGATTTCACAAAGGGTGCCGCTACCTGGTTCAAGGGCGCGAAGCTGAACGTGAGCTACAACTGCATCGATCGCCATCTGGACACCCGTGGCAACCAGACGGCCTTCATCTGGGAAGGCGACGATCCGGCGCAGGACAAGAAGATCACCTATCGCCAGCTGCATGAAAATGTCTGCCGGCTGGCCAACGTACTCAAGCAGCGCGGCGTGAAAAAAGGCGATCGCGTGTGCATCTACATGCCGATGATTCCGGAAGCGGCCTACGCCATGCTGGCGTGCACGCGCATCGGTGCCGTGCATTCGGTGGTGTTCGGCGGGTTCTCGCCGGAATCGCTGAAGGACCGCATTCTGGATTCCGACTGCCGCGTGGTGATTACCGCAGATGAAGGTCTGCGCGGCGGCAAGACCATTCCCCTGAAAGCCAACACCGACAGCGCGCTCAGCCACTGCCCGGACGTGCACACCTGCCTGGTGGTGAAACACACCGGCGGCAAGGTGAACTGGCAGGACCAACGTGATGTCTGGTACCAGGATCTGGTGGCGCAGGCCAGCAGCGACTGCCCGCCGGAAGAAATGGATGCGGAAGATCCGCTGTTCATCCTCTACACCTCCGGTTCCACCGGCAAACCCAAGGGCGTGCTGCACAGCACGGCGGGTTATCTGCTGTCGGCGGCGCTGAGTCACAAGTACGTGCTGGACTATCGCGAAGGCGATATTTTCTGGTGCACGGCAGACGTGGGCTGGGTCACCGGCCATTCCTATATTGTGTACGGTCCGCTGGCGAACGGCGCCACCACGCTGATGTTTGAAGGCATTCCCACCTATCCGGATGCGTCGCGTTTCTGGCAGGTGATCGACAAGCATCAGGTCAACATTTTCTACACGGCGCCCACCGCGATTCGCGCGCTGATGAGTCTGGGTGAAGGCCCGGTGAAGAAATTCAAGCGCTCGTCGCTGCGCCTGCTGGGCAGCGTGGGCGAGCCGATCAATCCGGAAGCCTGGGAGTGGTATTACAACGTGGTGGGCGATGCGCGCTGCCCGGTGGTGGATACCTGGTGGCAGACCGAAACCGGCGCCATCATGATTGCGCCGCTGCCCGGTGCGTTCACGCTGAAACCCGGCTCCGCCACGCTGCCGTTTTTCGGCATTGTGCCGGCGCTGGTGGACGGCGAAGGCAATGAACTGCGCGGCGCCACCGAAGGCAACCTGGTCATCAAGCAGAGCTGGCCCAGCCAGATCCGCAGCGTGTATGGCGATCACCAGCGCATGATCGACACCTATTTCTCCACCTATCCCGGCACCTATTTCACCGGCGACGGCGCGCGCCGCGATGCCGACGGTTACTACTGGATTACCGGCCGCGTGGACGACGTGCTGAACGTGTCGGGCCACCGCATGGGCACCGCCGAAATCGAAAGCGCGCTGGTGCTGCATCCGGCGGTGGCCGAGGCCGCAGTAGTGGGTTATCCGCACGACATCAAGGGCCAGGGCGTGTATGCCTACGTGACCCTGATGAAAGGCGTGGAAGCGACCGAGGAATTGCGCAAGGAACTGCTGCATCTGGTGACCAAGGAAATCGGCGCCATTGCCCGGCCGGACCTGATCCAGTGGGCGCCGGGCCTGCCGAAAACGCGGTCCGGCAAAATCATGCGTCGCATCCTGCGCAAGATTGCCGCCAACGAACTGGAGAATCTGGGCGACACCACCACGCTGGCCGATCCTACTGTGGTGAACGATCTGATCGACAACCGCGCCAACAAGTAACGCACAGTGCGTCTGCCGCTGGTGTAGACAGGTCGGTGTCTGCCAGCGGTTTTCCCGTCGGAATCCCGCCACCTTGAAGTGGTTTAGGTTGGAAATCTGCAGTTGTCCGATACTGCAAAACGCTAACCGCTTCACGTTTTAATGCATTATCGAATATGCACCGCAGCGGCCCATTTTGCCGGCGACGCTGGTCTATAGTGATACGAACATCTATCTCATGGGCTCGAAATCTTGCAGTATTTGAGTGCAATTCCACGACTTGCTGTCGGACTGACAATCGCTCCACTGCGCTGGCTTTTATTGCTGGCGACGCTGCTGTGCGCCAGCCTGCCGGCCCAAGCGCTGGAGATGGTGCTGTCGGACGAAGCGGTGATTGCCGGCCGCAACGCCGCCATCGGCATCGAGTATCTGCGCGACGCCAGCGGCCAGCTGCAGCGACAGGATGTGGAGCAGCTGCCGGCATCGGCGTGGACTGTTTCCAGTGTCGATGTACCTTCGATGGGATTCGACACGGCGGCCTACTGGCTGCGTCTGCGGGTGAACAATGCCAGCGCGGTCAGCCATTCCCTGGTGCTGGAAATTGCCTATCCGATTCTCGATGACGTCCAGGCGCACATCCTCACCGGCGACCGGATCGAGCAATACCAGCTGGGGGACAATTACCCCTTCACCATCCGGCCGGTGAATCACCATCATATTGCCGTGCCATTCAAACTGGCCGCTGGCGAATCCAGCTGGATCTATCTGCGGATCCTGACCGAAACCTCGGTGCAGATTCCGCTGCAACTGTGGGATCGCGAACACTTCTTTGAGCAGCAGCAGGCATCGCTGATCGGGCACGGCCTGTACTTTGGCATGCTGCTGGTGATGACGATCTACAACCTGTTCATTTTCATCACCGTGCGGCACAGTTCATATCTGTATTACGCTGGCACCGTGGCCGCGCTGGCGATCGTGATGACCACACTCCACGGCTTTGGGTTCCAGTATCTGTGGCCGGATTACCCCGCCGCCAATCGCTGGATGCTGACGGCTTCACTGGGTCTGTTCGTGGCCAGCGCCGCCGGCTTCACCAATTCACTACTGCAACTGAAACGCCACAGCCGGCCTTTCTATTTTGTCATGCTGGGTTTTGCCGCACTGTTCACCATCGTGATGGCACTGTCGCCAGTGGCGCCTTACCGCATCATCATCAAGACCCTGGTGATCATGGGTGTGGTGGCGTCGCTGACCGGCCTGCTGGCGGGCCTGACCATGCTGCATCGCGGCGTGCGTACCGCGCGCTATTACGTGCTGGCCTACGGCTCGCTGATTCTGGGCACGCTGGTGTTTTCCATGAACAAGTACGGCATCGTGCCGCGCACCCTGCTGACCGAATACGCAATGCAGATCAGCTCAGTGCTGGAAATCATCCTGCTGTCGTTCGCGCTGGCGGATCGCATCAATGAAGAGAAGCGCGAGAAATACAAGGCGCAACAGCAGGCACTGGAACACGAAAAACGCGTGCGGGCCGAGCAGGAGCGTTACCTGCAACTGCAATACAGTACCCAGCTGGAAGAACTGAATGCGCAGCGCAAGGTGATCGAGGCGGAAGCGGAAAGCCGCGCCAAAACCGAATTCCTCGCCACCATGAGTCACGAGATCCGCACCCCCATGAACGGCGTGCTGGGCATGGCCGAACTGCTGCAGCACACCGAACTGCAACCGCAGCAGCAACAGTATCTGGATGTCATCAGC
>CAZBII010000050.1:0-25408 GCA_964491665.1 uncultured Moraxellaceae bacterium | reverse complement strand
GGATTTTCTTGATGTCGTGGATGAAGCCCATGTCCAGCATGCGATCGGCCTCGTCCAGCACCAGCACTTCGATCTGGTTGAATTTGACGGCGTTCTGCTGGTACAGGTCCATCAGACGGCCCGGTGTGGCCACCAGCACGTCCACGCCGCGGCGCAGGTTTTTCATCTGCGGATTGATGCTGACGCCACCGAATACCACGGTGGAACGCAGCTTGAGGAATTTGCCATAGGTTTCAACGCTTTCAGCCACCTGGGCGGCCAGTTCGCGGGTCGGTGTCAGCACCAGTGCGCGGACACCGTTGGGTTTGACGGCGGGGCCGTCCATCAGCCGCTGCAGCAGCGGCAGGGTAAAGCCGGCGGTCTTGCCGGTGCCGGTCTGGGCGGCGGCCATGATGTCGTGGCCCTGCAAAATGGCGGGGATCGCCTGAGCCTGGATGGGGGAGGGCGTGGCGTAGCCTTTTTCACGCACGGCACGCAGTAACGGTTCAGCTAAACCGAGGGTATCGAATGACATGTAGTGTTCTCTGTTTACGATGTTTGTTTGCAATGAAATTGCTTTAAAGTGAAAGGCTTGCGCGGGAGTGGCAAGCGTTGCGCGGCATGCGGAAAGTGGCGCTCAGAAGGGAATCGAGGCAGGTTGCGAAGTGGATAAGGCAACCTTTACAACTAACGATGACGCAGGGCAGATCGGGTGTGGAACCGCGAACTGCAGGTTGAAGTGTAACACATCACCGGATAATGCCAGTGCTTTTTGTAGGTGTGTTTGGAACCGTTGTGTAACCGCCGATGGTTCCGCTGCGGCCCATTTGCTATAGTGCGCGGCCTTGAAAGCCCCCGTTCATCGCATCATCTTGCAGGATCATCCCGTGATTTCCACCGCCAATATCACCATGCAGTTCGGCGCCAAGCCCCTGTTCGAAAACGTCTCCGTCAAATTCGGCAACGGCAACCGCTACGGTCTGATCGGCGCCAACGGCTGTGGCAAATCCACCTTCATGAAAATCCTCGGCGGTGAACTGGAACCGACCGCCGGCAACGTCTCCATCGACATGAACGAACGCCTCGGCAAACTGCGCCAGGACCAGTTCGCCTATGAAGAATTCACCGTGGTGGACACCGTGATCATGGGCCACGCCGAACTGTGGCAGGTGAAGGAAGAGCGCGACCGCATTTACGCCTTGCCGGACATGACGGAAGAAGACGGTATCCGCGTGGCGGAACTGGAAGTGGAATTCGCCGAGATGGATGGCTACACCGCCGAATCCCGCGCCGGCGAACTGCTGCTGGGCCTGGGCATTCCGCTGGAGCAGCATTTCGGTCCCATGAGTGCGGTAGCGCCGGGCTGGAAACTGCGTGTGCTGCTGGCGCAGGCGCTGTTTTCCGATCCCGATATCCTGCTGCTGGACGAACCGACCAACCACCTGGACATCAACACTATCCGCTGGCTGGAAGACATTCTGAAAGATCGCACCAGCACCATGATCATCATTTCCCACGACCGTCATTTTCTCAACAGCGTGTGCACGCACATGGCGGATCTGGATTATGGCGAAATCAAGATTTACCCCGGTAATTACGATGCCTTCATGACCGCCTCGACCATGGCGCGCGAGCAGATGCACGCCGACAACGAAAAGAAACTGGCGAAGATTGCCGAGCTGCAGACGTTCGTCAGCCGTTTCTCCGCGAACGCCTCGAAAGCCAAGCAGGCAACATCGCGCGCCAAGCAGATCGACAAGATTGAACTCACTGAAATCAAGCCGTCGAGCCGCGTCAGTCCGTTCATCCGTTTCGACCAGAACAAGAAACTGCACCGGCAGGCGCTGGAACTGATCAACCTGACCCAGGGCTATGGCGATAACCTGCTGATCAAGCGTTTCAGTCTGCTGGTGGAAGCCGGCGAGCGCGTTGCAATCATCGGCCCTAACGGTATCGGCAAGACCACGCTGCTGCGCACGCTGATGAATGAAATGGCGCCGCAGTCCGGCGAAGTGAAATGGGCCGAGAATGCCGAGATCGGTTATTACAGCCAGGATCACGGCGAGGACTTCGCCCAGGACCTGACCCTGTTCCAGTGGATGATGCAGTGGAAGCCCGAACGCGGCGACGAGCAGCTGATTCGCGGCACGCTGGGGCGCATGCTGTTTGGGCAGGACGACATCAACAAGAAGGTGCAGTCGCTGTCCGGTGGCGAGCAGGGCCGCATGCTGTTCGGCAAGCTGATCCTGCAGCGGCCCAACGTGCTGGTGATGGACGAACCCACCAACCACCTGGACATGGAATCCATCGAGGCGCTGAACCTGGCGCTGGAAAACTACCCCGGCACGCTGATCTTCGTCAGCCACGACCGCGAGTTCGTGTCGTCGGTGGCGACGCGCATCATCGACATGCAGCCGGGCGGCAAAATCGTGGATTTCAGCGGCAGCTACGAGGAATACCTGCGCAGCCAGGGCGTGTATCAGGCGGCCCGTTCATAATTCCTGTCGTGCCGGCTTTCACTGGCTGGCACAATCGGGTACAAAAGCAAAATCGTTTCGTCACTGAAGGATTCGATTTTGCGTTCCGCCGCTGCTTCCCGTTTTGTTTTTCCCCCATTGATAGCGCTGTCCGCCAGCCTGCTGCTGGTGCTGGCGGCCTGTTCCTCCAACGAGCCTGCGCCGCCGGCAGAAACGCCGCCGGTGGAGACGGTCGCGCCGGCGCCTGCTCCGGCTGCGAGCACGTCTCCTGCCGCGCCAGACACGGTGCCCGCCACGCCGCCGCCGTTGCCGGAACCGGATTTTTCCACCTGCATTCCGCAACTGCAGCAACGCGCGCTGGTCAGCGGGATTTCGCAGCAAACCGTGAACACGGTGCTGGCGCAGGTGCAGTACGTGCCGCGCGTGATCGAGCTGGATCGCAAGCAGCCGGAATTCAGTGAAACTTTCCGCAATTATCTGACACTGCGCGTGACGGAACAGCGCATTGCGCAGGGCCGTAAACTGTTGGCACAGCACCGCGCGCTGCTTACGAAACTGGAACAGCAATACGGCGTGCCGCCGCATTACCTGCTGGCGTTCTGGGGTCTGGAAACCAATTACGGCGGCTTCCTTGGCAAGATGCCGGTGCTGGATTCACTGGCGACGCTGGCCTGCGATCAGCGCCGCAGCGAATTCTTCACGCAGGAACTGCTGGCCGCGCTGCAGCTGGTGGACAACGATGTCGTGACACCCGCGCAATTCATCGGCTCGTGGGCTGGCGCGGTGGGCAACATGCAATTCATGCCCAGCAACTATCGCCGTTATGCGGTGGACGCCGATGGCAGCGGCAAGCCGGATCTGTGGCGCAGCATTCCTGACGCGTTAACGTCGGCAGCCAACTACCTGAACCAGATTGGCTGGCAACCAGACCGGCGCTGGGGGCGCGAAGTGGTGCTGCCCGCCGGTTTCGATTATGCGCAGGCCACCCTGCACACGCGCAAATCCCTGCAGGAATGGCGCGCGCTGGGCGTGACGCTGCCGGATGGCAAGCCGCTGCCGGCGCAGGATCTGCAGGCGGCGATTCTGGTGCCGGCGGGCCACACGGGTCCGGCGTTTCTGGCGTATGAAAATTTCGATGTGATCCTGAAATGGAACCGCTCGGAATTCTATGGCATTGCCGTGGGCCATCTGGCGGACCGCATTCGCGGTGACGGCGAACTGCATCGTGCGCCACCGGCAATGCCGCGACTGACGGTGGAGCAGGTGAAGCGACTGCAGACGGCGCTGAATGCGGCGGGATTTGCGGCAGGTGCGGCCGATGGCGTGCTGGGCTCCGGCACAAAAAAATCCGTGCGTGCGTTCCAGCAGGCTAACGGCATGATTGCCGACGGATATCCGGCGCCGGAGGTGTTCGCAGCGCTGGGTGTGACAACTCCATAAGGAATGAATATGAAGACAGTTAAGAAGATTGCAGCGGTGCTGGCGCTGCTGCTGGTGACGCTGGGCCACCTGCAGGCGGAAACCCGAGATCTGGGCCACGGCGTGCAGCTGCAGGGCGATTTCACGCAGGGCGGCATGGTGACGGGCACGGCGCCCAATAATGTGCAGGTGCAATTCCAGCAACGCACGTTATTGCGCAGTGCCGACGGGCTGTTTGTGCTCGGCTTCAATCGCGATGATGCCACGCAGCAGCAGCTGGTGCTGATTCAGGACGACGGCAGGCAGCAGAAACTGCCGTTCACCATCAGCGCGCGCGAATACGATGTTCAAAAAGTCAATGGCGTGCCCGCGCGCACCGTGAATCCCGACCCGAAAGACATGGCGCGCATCGAGAAGGAAATCCAGCAGGTGGCGCAGGCCCGCGAAACGGTGTCACCGCAAGCCTTTTTCAAGAACGGTTTTGTGTGGCCGGTGAAAGGTCCGGTGAGCGGCGTGTACGGCAGCCAGCGCATTTTCAACGGCGAGCCGCGCAGCCCGCATTTCGGCGTGGATCTGGCGGTGCCGGCCGGTACGCAGATCGTGGCGCCAGCGGACGGCGTGATCCGGCTGGCGGAAAAGGATCTGTTCTTCTCCGGTGGCACCATCATTCTCGATCACGGCATGGGCATCAACAGCGGCTATCTGCACATGAGCAAGCTGCTGGTGAAAACTGGTGACACAGTGAAGCAGGGGCAGCCGATCGGTCTGGTGGGTTCCAGTGGTCGCGCCACTGGTCCGCACCTGTGCTGGCGCCTGAACTGGTACCAGTCGCGGCTCGACCCGCAACTGGTCACGCCGACGAAAAAACCGCAGTAAGTTTTACGCCGGTCGCAGCCAGCGTTTCACGGTTTCCTCATCGATGATGGTGAGGTAACAGGTGTCCAGCGCTGGCTCGGCCAGGGTCACACTGAACTGCATCAGTTCGTCGCGGCGGAAACCGTGCACGCTGACGATGTCGCCGGGCTGGTAGCGGTTCAGCACTTTCTCAAAACTGCCGTTGTCCACCCGCACATTATTGATGGCAACCAGCACGTCGCCGGCGGAAATGCCGGCCCGGTGCGCGGCACTGCCGTTCAGCACTTTCGTCACGTTCGCACCATGGGCGGCGCTGCCGGTGGCGATGCCCATGTCCGGCCGCTTCTCCGCATTCTTGCCCGCGCTGCCGCCGCTGTCGCCCATCGATCCGGCCTTGCGCAGCGCGTATTCCACGCCCACAAAACGCAGCCATTCACCCAGTTCCAGCTCCTCGCTGGAGTAGATCGCATGCTGGCAGAAGCCGTGCAGCAGATCGATGAGATGCTCGTCGACGTTGTGCCGGCGCAGCAGACGTGCGCAGACGTGCTCGATGTCGTGTTCCTGTACCGGCACATCCTTCAGGCCATGCCGCTGCCACAGATCACGCAGCACGTCATCGAATGTCACCTGATGATCGCTCAGTTTGCGCAGCACCAGATCCAGTCCCAGCGCTACCAGTGAGCCTTTCGTGTAGTAGCTGACGATGGCGTTCGGGCTGTTCTCATCCTGCTTGTAGAACTTGGTCCAGGCATCGAAGCTGGAATCGGCGACGGACTGCACCAGCCGGCCGGGATTGCGCAGGATGCGGGTGATGGTTTTACCCAGCATGTCGAGATAGTCGGCCGGGCTGATCAGGCCGGTGCGCACCAGCACCAGATCATCGTAGTAGGACGTGATGCCTTCGAACGCCCACAGCAGCGGCGTGTGATTTTCCACGGCCAGATCGTAGGGAATGGCCGGCGCAATGCGTTTCACGTTCCAGCTGTGAAAATATTCGTGGCTGCACAGGCCGAGGAAGGTGCGATAACCGTCGCTCATCGCGCCGGGATTTTTGGCCAGCGGCAGATCGTCGCGGCTGCAGATCAGGCTGGTGGAAGCGCGATGTTCCAGTCCGCCGTAACCGTCGCCCACTGCCCAGGTGATGAAAACATAACGTGAAAAGGGCGCCGGCTCGCCGAACAGTCGGATCTGGTATTCGCAGATCACTTTCAGGTCGCGGGCGATGCGCTCCAGATCGGCATTGTGCAGTCCGGTGAGCGCAAAATCGTGCGGCACACCGCAGGCGTTGAAACTGATCAGCGAGAAGTCGGCGATTTCCACCGGATGATCGATCAGGTCGGCGTAGTTGTCGGCGCGGTACTGGCCGAAGCCATAACGCTGCGCGCCGTCTTCTGCCAGTGATGTTGCCACGCGCCAGTGTTTGGCTTCGGCGATGGCGGGTTTGACTATGTCGAGTGTGCAGGGCATTTCCGCCTGTCCCACCACTTCGAGAAACACACTGGAGCCATTGAAGTACGCGTGCTTCTGATCCAGATGGGCGGCGCGCACCGAAAGATCCCACGCATATACGGTACAGACAACGGTGACAGCTTCGTGCAGCGGCGGCAGTTGCCAGCTGCTTTTGTCGAGCTTGCGCAGTGCCACTTCGCCGCGCGCGGTGCTGGCGCTGATCTGCGTAATGTTGCGGGCGAAATCGCGAATCATGTAGCTGCCGGGAATCCAGGCGGGCAGGCGCAGGATCTGGCCGGCAGGATCGGGTGTTGGGATGGTCAGGGTGACGCGATACAGGTGGGCGTAGGGATCAAAGGCTTCGATGCGGTAATGAATGGCGTTCGACTGCATGGGGCGTCCAGTGAATCCAGGGGGATAGTGGCATCAAGCATACTGAATTTTCTGCCGCTATCCCACCGGGTCCGGATGCCGGACGTATCAGCTGTTGCCGAGGAAATCCATCTTGCCGACTTCAACACCGCAGTGACGCAGGATGGCGTAGGCAGAGGTGTAGTGGAAATAGAAATTGGGCTGCGCGAAACCCAGTACGTAGTTCAGGCCGGTGAATTCGAATGTGCTGTTGGGAAATTTCAGCACGATCTGTTTGTCCTCGGCACCGTCGATCTGGTCGGCGCGCAGCGTCTTCAGGAATTCGATGGTTTTCTGGATGCGCTGTTTCAGTTCCGGCAGGGTTTTTTCATTGTCTTCATGGCGCGGCATGTCGACGCCGGCCAGACGCGCGCCGCAACCCTTGGCGGTGTCGCAGGCGATCTGTACCTGGGAGGACAGTGGCAGCATGTCCGGCGCCAGACGGTAGCCGGCCAGCACGGTGCTGTCGATGCGCTTGCTGTCGGCGAAGGTCTGGGCCTTGTCGAGGATGCGGCCCAGGTTGGTGAGCATGCGGATGAAGACGGGAACGGTGGCCTGGTAGAGCGAAATCTGCATGGTGAATTCCTTGCGGTTGGGGGATGCCGCCGACGGTGCGGCTGGCGGGTCATTGACGGTGGCAGCATAGCAGAAAGGCGAAGCGGATTTGGAGTGCCAAAAATGCCGGCAGCCGGGCGGCTGAAAAGGGTGGGCGCGCTAGAATAATTGGCTATAACGGATCGGTCGGCGGGAGGCCAGCTAAACTTCCATTAACTTCATCACAATAAAAATGTCTGGCTGCTGCCGTGTCGATTCTGTTGCGCTTTCTGTTCAGTGTCAGTCTGATTCTGTCTTTCTCCCTGGCCCATGCCGTGCCGGATATCGTGACTTTGCGGGGCGCGGATGACGCCTTTGGGCTGGACCCTGCCCAGGTCGAATTCCTGCTGGAAGACAAGGTTATCGGGGGCAAGGTCGCCAGTCGTGCCGATCTTCTGGATCGCGAGCGCGTGCTGGCGGCGACTCAGGAATCGCGCTGGCAGCCCATCACCCGCAAGAGCATTCATTTCGGCATCACCGATCAGGTGGTGTGGCTGCGCTTTGATGTGCAGAGTGCAGCAGACGAAGCCAGGCGCTGGCTGATCAGCATTCCCTGGATGATGCTCAACGACATCGAGTTCAGCCAGCGTCACGCCGACGGCAGCTGGAGCGAGCTGTTCCGCTCCGGTTATGACGTGCATTATAGCCAGCGCTTCGGACAGCATCGGCAGTATCTGTTTCCGGTGGACCTGCAACCCGGCGAGCGCGCGACGCTGCTGTTACGTCTGGACATCAAGTACATCACGTTTGTGCCCGTGCTGTTCTGGTCGCCGGCGCAGTTCGATCAGCATGACAGGTTCGACACGCTGTTTTATGGACTGGCATTCGGCGTGCTGCTGGCGATGCTGCTGTATAACCTGATGCTGTATGTATTCGTCCGCGACAGCAGCTACTTTTTCTATTCACTGTATGTTTTCACCATCGTACTGTATGAACTGGCGGTGACAGGACTGGGCGCGCGCTTTCTGTGGGGTGACAGCCATCAGGCGGTGGCGCTGGCGTATCCGTCTTTCGCGCAGCTGGGCTTTCTGATGGCGGCGCTGTTCATTCGTAATTTTCTCAAGCTGAAGCGTTACGGCGGCTGGGTGTTGCACGTCAATACCTTTTTCATTTTCTACTGGGCCCTGGCGTTTGTGGCGATGCTGGTGGCGGGCCCGGAGCTGCTGAGAAAAATCAACGAGCCGGTGGCGGTCGTGTCCTGTGTCGCGGCACTGGTCACCACGATTCATCTGTGGCGCCGGGGCAACGTGTCGGCCCGCTATTTCACGATTGCCTGGGGCTTTCTGATTGTCGCGACCATGGTGCTGGTGCTGACCACGCTGGGGGCGCTGCCGTACAACAATCTCACCGACAAGGCGCAGATCACCGGTTTTGTGCTGGAGACGATCCTGCTGTCGATTGCGCTGGCGGAACGCATCAACCGTGAACGGGCGCAGCGCGATGCCACGCAGCAGCTGGCGCTGGAGATGGCGCGTCAGGTGAACGAGGAACGGCGCGCGACACTGGAAGCGCAGGATCACGCCATGGCGCTGCAGCAGCGTCATACCGAGGAACTGGAACTGCGTGTGCTGGATCGCACGGCAGAACTGGAACGCACCATGCGCAATCTGGAACTGGCCAATCGCGAACTGGCCAAACTCAGTGTCACCGATCCGCTCACCGGACTGCACAACCGCCGCTATTTCGATGAAGTGCTGGCCGATGAAATCCTGCGCGGCCAGCGTTTCCAGCAGCCCCTGTCACTGATTCTGGTGGATGTGGATCACTTCAAGCGCATCAATGACAACTACGGCCATCTGCTGGGGGATGAATGCCTGAAACTGCTGGCGGCGACGCTGCGGCAGGTGATTTCCCGCGCCACGGATCTGGTGGCCCGCTATGGCGGTGAAGAATTTGCGGTGGTGCTGCCGGGCACGACGGAAGAAGAAGCACTGGTGGTGGCCGACCGGATTCGCATGACCATCGAAAAACTTGATTTCATCCACGCCGGCAAGCGCATTCCCCTGAGTGCGAGTCTGGGCGTGGCGGGACGGGTGCCGCTGCAGCATGAAACCAGCGCGCGCCTGATTGCCGCTGCGGACGAGGCGCTGTATCAGGCCAAGGAAAGCGGTCGCAACCGTGCGGTGGCGGCGCGACTGGCGGCGCAGGGTTGACGTGACGTTGTATGCCGGCGCCTGCCGTCTTCAGTGTGCCGGTTTCAGCAGGCCACCCGCGAATGGATTGCGATCCGTCTCGCTCAGCTGCGCCAGTGTGATCTGGTCGGCGCGGGTCTGGCTCTTGCGGATGTGCTGCAGCATGCAGCTTTCTGCTGCCGTCGCATCCCGGCGCAGGATCAGGTTGCAGATGTCGAAATGCTCGCGGTAGGTGTCCTCGATGCTGGCATAGTCGGGCCAGCCCAACCGCCGCACCACCCGGATATGATCGTTGATGTCGGCGAGATAGCGCACCAGCGCTTCATTGCCGCTACCCTGCGCCAGCCGCAGGTGGAATTCCTCTTCCGCCAGCTTGATGCGGTCGTCCGGCGTGGCGCCGAAATGAAGTTGCTCCGGGTCCCACAACTGCGCCAGTTCCTGCAGCGCCGCGTCGCTCATGCGGGCGCAGGCCAGTTGCACGGTCATGGTTTCGATGGCCACCCGTACATCGTAATAGTCGCGGATACGGCCGATGTCGATGGCGCGCACGAAGCAGCCCTGCTTGGGGCGGATGGTGATCTGGTTTTCCACTTCCAGCCGCTGCAGCGCCTCGCGCACCGGCGTGCGGCTGACCTGAAAGAAATCCGCCACCTGGGTTTCGGTGAAGCGGCTGCCGGGGGCCAGTTCCAGATCCAGAATCATGCTGCGCAGTGATTGATAGATCTGCTGGGCCGTCACTTTGGTTCGCACAGGTTGCTCCCGTTTCAGGTTCGGTCGTGGCGGGCGGGTTTCCCCTGCGCCGCACGGATTACTGACAAGAATACCGCGTCCGCGTCATTTGTGGTCTGCCCGATTCGGGCGCACTGCCGGCAGCCGGGCACTGCTTTCACCCATCCCTGACCACTGGCGCCGGGCGCTTCCGTACCCGGCGACCCTCGCTATTAACGTCTTATCTAACTGAAAATAATGGAATTTATATCAGGCCCCGTAAATCCTGATTCCAGTCTGGCATAAACGATGCAACGTTGTATACAACGGCAGGCGAGGGGGATTCGCACTGCCACACCAGACATCATTCCAGTTACAGCGGGGGAACGCAGGATGAAAGCAGGGGATCAAGGTTTGTCGGCAGGCAGGGTCGGGCGCAGCGGCCCGGTGGTTATCGCGGGGCTGCTGGCCACGCTGGTGTCGGGCGAGGCCAGTGCCGGGCTGGCGCAGTGGAGTTCCACCAACCTGCAGGTGCTGTACGGCGACACGCACCAGTCGATCTATTTCAACAGCGACACCGGCAAGCTGGACTCGGTGGATGACGTGCGCAGCGTGATCACGGTGGAACATGTGAACGGCTGGAAGTACGGCGACAACTTCATGTTCTTCGACATCACCAACGCCGATCGCACCAATGAAACCAGCACCGCCTATTACGGTGAAATCTCGCCGCGCCTGAGCTTCTCCAAGATCAGCGGCGTGAACCTGAATCACGGCCTGCTCAACGACGTGCTGCTCACCACCACGGCGGAACTGGGCGAAGGATTCCGCGCCAACCTGTACGGTGTCGCGGTGGATCTGAACCTGCCGGGCTTTGCCTTCTTCCAGTTCAACTATTACGTGCGCAACGACATTGCGGTGTTCGGCGCGCCATCGCCGAACGACACCGGCTCGCAGATCACGCTGGTGTGGCTGGCGCCCTTCAGTGTCGCCGGTACGTCGTGGGCGTTTGAAGGTTTTCTCGATTATGCCTACGACGTTGATCCGGCCGAGGACAACATCATTGCCGGCCCGCGCCTGCTGCTGGATGTGGGCGAATTCTTTGGCGAGAAGGGCGCGGTGCAAACCGGTATCGAATACCAGATCTGGCGCAACAAGTTCGGCGTTGAGGATATCGACGAGGACGTGGTGCAGGCGATGGTGAAAATCATTTTCTGAACCTGCCCCGGCAATCACGGAGGACGTGTCATGCCGACACTGCAAGCACAACCGGAGGCGCTGCAATTTGAAATCGCGCGCACCGCACTGCTGATCATCGACATGCAGCGGGATTTTCTGGAGCCGGGCGGCTTCGGCGATTCGCTCGGCAATGATGTGTCGCTGCTGCGGGTGTGCATCGATCCCTGTCGTGCGGTACTGGCGCTGGCGCGTGAGCACGGTCTGCTGGTGATTCACACGCGGGAAGGTCATCGCCCGGATCTGAGCGACGCACCGCCGGCGAAAATCAATCGTGGCCATCCCTCCGTGCGTATCGGTGCGCCGGGTCCGATGGGACGCATCCTGATTCGCGGCGAGCCCGGTCACGCCATCATTGCGGAACTGGCGCCGCTGCCGCAGGAACCGGTGATCGACAAGCCGGGCAAAGGCGCGTTCTACCAGACGGATCTGGAACTGATTCTGAAAAACCGCAACATCGACACGCTGCTGGTGTGCGGTGTCACCACGGAAGTGTGTGTGCATACCAGCGTGCGTGAAGCCAACGATCGCGGCCTGCGCTGCGTGGTGCTGGCGGATTGCTGCGGCTCGTACTTTCCGGAATTCCACCGCGTGGCGCTGCAGATGATCAGTGCCCAGGGCGGCATTTTCGGCTGGGTAAGCAATGGGGAAGAAGTGGGGAAAACCTTGTCAGCGGGCTGACGTTACACAATCAACAGGGGGTCAATATGAGTGTCACTGCATTCAAACCGAAAATCTGGTCGCCGGGCGACTGGAACGCGCTGTTCGGCTTCGGCACCAACATTCTGGTGAATCTGCTGGTGCTGACGGCGCTGCTGCGTTTTGTGCTGAAGCTGCCGGATGAACTGGTGTTCGGACGCATCCTGCCGGCGTGCGGACTGATGCTGTTTTTAAGCACCATGTATTACGCGTGGCTGGCGTACCGGCTGGCGCAGAAAACCGGCCGCAACGATGTGTGCGCGCTGCCGTCCGGCACCAGTGTGCCGCACATGTTCGTGGTGGTGTTCGTGATCATGCTGCCGATCTCGGCGTCCACCGGCGATCCCATCAAGGGTTGGGAAGCGGGTCTGACCTGGGTGTTCGTGCAGAGTTTCGTGCTGATGCTGGGCGGCTACATCGCGCCGTACATTCGCCGCATCACGCCGCGAGCCGCACTGCTGGGCACGCTGGCCGGTGTGTCGCTGGCATTTATTTCAATGCGACCGGCACTGGAAATGTACATGACGCCGGTGATCGGCGTGATCTGCTTTGCCATCATCCTGCTGAGCTGGTTCGGTGGCGTGCGCTATTTCAAGGGCATTCCCGCCGGCCTGATTGCCATCGCGGTGGGCACGCTGATCGCATGGAGTTCCAATCTGTTCGGCCTGAATTACGGCGGCATGTCGCTGGACAAGCTGGCCAGTTCCTTCACCGATTTTGGTTTTTCCATTCCGCTGCCGGCGTTCGGTCATGTGTTTTCCGGCTTTGAATTTCTCGGCATCATCCTGATCACGGCGATTCCGTTCGGCATCTACGATCTGGTGGAATGCATGGACAACGTGGAAAGCGCGGCGGTGGCCGGCGATGAATATCCGACAACGCGCGTGCTGACGGCGGATGGCGTGATCAGTCTGATCGGCTGCTGTCTGGGCAACCCGTTCATCAATGCGGTGTACATCGGTCATCCCGGCTGGAAATCCATGGGCGGGCGCATCGGTTATTCGGCTGCCACTGGCGTGATGGTGATCCTGCTGGCGTGGCTCGGCATTATCTCGGTGATTTCGTCGATCATTCCGCTGGTGGCGATCTCGCCGATTCTTTTGTACATCGGCATGCTGATCGGTGCACAGGCGTTCCAGGAAACACCGAAAAGCCATGCGCCGGCGATTATTCTGGCGCTCACGCCGCATCTGGCTGCGTGGGGCAAACTGCAGATCGACAACGCGCTGGGCGCAGCGGGAACCAATGCGGCGGCCGTGGGTTTCGACAAGCTGGGACAGGTGGGCGTGCTGTATGAAGGCCTGTCGGTGATGGCGGGCGGTGCGATCATCAGTGGTCTGGTGCTGGGTGCCATCGGTGTGTTCATCATCGAGCGCGATCTGCTGAAAGCGGGCGCATTCTCGCTGGCCGGCGCGGTGTTCACCTTCTTCGGATTCATGCACGGCGAAAGCATCGGTGTGGCGGAATCGCCGGCGCTGGCCAGTGCCTATCTGCTGGTGGGTGCCATCATGTTTGTGTTGCACCGCTTCGCCCAGGTGTCCGTGCAGAAGCCGATTGTGGTGGATACGGCGCATGAACCTGAACTGAAACCGGCGCTGGGCAGCGCTGGCGCATCGGCGTGAGGGAGAAGCAACCCATGCGACCGGTTTTCATCGATTCGACACCGTACCGCTGGCCCTACAATGGCGATCTGCGACCGGGCAACACGGCGCTGATCGTCATCGACATGCAGACGGATTTCTGCGGCAAGGGCGGCTATGTGGACACGATGGGCTACGACATTTCGCTGACCCGCGCGCCCATCGAACCCATCAGCCAGCTGCTGGACATCATGCGGGCGAAAAACTTTCTCATCATTCACACACGGGAAGGGCATCGTCCCGATCTGGCGGACCTGCCGGCGAACAAACGCTGGCGGTCGCGGCAGATCGGCGCTGGCATCGGTGACGCCGGTCCCTGCGGCAAGATCCTGATTCGCGGCGAACCGGGCTGGGAGATCATTCCTGAACTGGCGCCGCTGCCCGGCGAGATCATCATCGACAAGCCGGGCAAGGGTTCCTTCTGCGCCACCGATCTGGAAATGATTCTGCGCCTGAAAGGCATCGACAACATCGTGCTGACCGGCATCACCACCGATGTCTGTGTGCACACCACCATGCGCGAAGCCAACGACCGTGGTTTTGAATGTGTGCTGGTGGCGGACTGTTGCGGCGCCACCGACATCAACAATCACAACGCGGCGCTGCACATGATTCACATGCAGGGTGGTGTGTTCGGTGCGGTGGCGCAGTCAGCGCAGCTGATCCGCAGTCTACAGGAGAATTTCTGAGTGAAAGGGAGCGTTCCTGCTTGAACGGATCGATTGTCATTAATGGACTGCTGGATGCAGCGACGGATTTCGACGCGCTCGACTGGCAGCCGCTGCACGCGGGTGTGGAGATTGTGGATCTGTATTCGCCGCTGCCGGACGGTGCGCGCGCGGCACTGTTGCGCTACCAGCCCGGCGCGAGCGTGCCCTGGCATGTGCACGGCGGTTACGAACATATTCTGGTGTTGCGCGGTTCGCAGCAGGATGGCAATGGCGTGTACCGCGCCGGCACGCTGGTAGTGAATCTGCCGGGCAGTACGCATCAGGTGAGCAGCACGGAAGGCTGCATTGTGCTGGCGGTGTGGCAGCGTCCGGTGCAATTGCTGCAGGAATGATTCCGCAACTGCACCGGATTTTTCTGCAAGCGATTACATCCGGCCGTGACAGAACACGCAGCCGAAATTGCTGTTGGCGTACACTTCCATGAAGGGTGCGCCCTTGTCGCCGTACTGCGCGAATTTCTGCAGGAACGCATCCGGATCGGCGGCCACGCCTTCCACGATGTAATTGAAATACCAGTCGTTGTAACCGGGCGCGTTGCGGGCAGCTTCGATCCAGCGCAGCATGCCGTCCTTGTCGCCGGTGCGCGCATAACCTTCCGCCTGATGAAACGCCAGACCGGGCACAGAGAAGGGCGCCTTCTGCGTGTTGTCGTCGCAGAAATACACGTCGCATGGCACTTCTTCCATCATGGTCACGGTTTTGGCGGGAATGCCGGTGGACAGCGGGAAGCCGATCAGTGTGCCGCCCACAGCGAACGCTGCGCCAATGCCAACGTGGTAGGCATCGACAATGGCCGCATCTGCCAGCGTGGTGGCGGTGTTCCAGCGTTTGAAAATCGCGGCGTTGGCCATGTCGAGCGCGTTCAGGAACGCGGGCGCGGCGATGCCGTCGGGATCGAGTTCGGCGGAGCGGCGCATGTCCTTGCCGACATAATAATTGTTGAACATGGCGTAACTGGTTTTGCCGTTTTCCAGTGACATGGCCAGTCGCAGTGCGCCGCGCAGGAAGTGGGCCCGTGCCAGTTTTTCGGAATCATCCCAGTCCTGCAGCAGGTTCAGTGCCTCCCCCAGACGCTTTTCCGAAGCCAGTCGTGTTTCCAGCCGCCCGTCGGAAAAGCCTTCCCAGAACGCCTGATCGGCGCACTGGTAAATCGCTTCATGGCTGAGCCCCTTCAGCGGACCCGCGCAGCTTTGCCAGGGGCTGGCATGGCGCGGTGCAGCAAAAATACGTGCCGAGGGCATTTTGAAAGAGGAGGGTTCGAGGCAGGTGGCAATCTCGGCGGCGGAAGGCTTGGTTTCCAGTTCGAAATCGTAGATGACCGGCACTTTGCAGGTGGAGACTTTCGAACAGCCGGTGAGGGAAAAGGCCGTCAGTGCGACCACGGCCAAAGCGGTCTTGCAGGAAAAAGCAGCGTTCATGGTGTTGCCCCGGTTCTTGTTATTGTGGCCGGAGTATGCCGCATGCTGGCCACATATGACAAGTAACCTGACTAGTCATCCCCCGTGCCGGTCGCAGGCAGTAATGTCAGGGTTCGCCAAAGATCATTGCGGGTGCGCCACTCTCCAGATCGACGCGCATGGAAATATGTTCATGCACCACTTTCCACTGCGAATCCTGCCTGTGAAAACACACCGTGGTGCGGCACCAGGGACTGGCGGCGGGATCGGGCTGATTGCTGCCGCAAATCCTGGAATAGAAATGCAGAAAGGCCACGTCCGTGCCGGCGTACAGCTGGACGCGGCGGCGGAATACCTGGGGATCGCTGCCGAAATACTGGAATGACGACTGCCAGATTTCTTTCAGCCTGGGACGGCCCACCAGTTCGCCGCCAATATCATACAGCTCCACATTCTCGATATAGCCGTGCAGCAGCGCATCGGCGTTCTGCTCCTGCACGGCCTGATCCCAGAGTGCCGTCAGCGCAAGAATTTCTTTGGCGGCGGCGCGGTCGCCGTGGATTTCAATATCGGTATTCATGTGATGGCCTGTGGCTGCGGTGAATGATGGGTAGCGCTGTTGCGGCGCGTTACCGGATAACTTCGATCCTGACATCAATGATGCCGACAGCGGGATTGGCGATGCTGCTGAAAGCGGATTTGGAAAGATCGATGATACGCCCGCGCACAAAGGGACCGCGATCATTGACGCGCACCACCACACTCTTGCCGTTGGTCACATTGGTAACCTTCACTTTCGTGCCGAACGGCATTTCCCGGTGCGCGGCGGTTTTCAGTTCATGCCTGTACAACTCGCCGCTGGCGGTCTTGCGCTGCTGGTGCTTGTTGGCGTAGTAAGACGCCTCGCCGGTATCGGTATAGCCGATCCACTCTTCCGGCGTGCGGGGTTGCAGGCTGCTACAGCCGACGATGGCGATGGAAATAAATGCGAGTAGCAGGCGTTGAAGGGCATAAGTCATCGGAACACTCGGGCAGGAAAAACGGATGCGCCATTATTGCATAACGGCCTCACTGTGCCGCGACGGGCTTCACGCTGCTGGCGCGATTGGCACGGCGACCTTCAGGGACGCCGGCCAATTTCGTCATTGAATCAGGTGGGCTTGCGCACCTGCAAAGAACCCTATTCAGGGTTCTTTGTGTGGGTGCAAACGATTTCGACTACGCCCTGTGTACCGCCATACCGGACTGAAAGCGTGCCAATGGGCGTTGTAACGGGCTCATCAATATTGGTTTTTTCTTTCACGGTGGTCATGGAGGCGTTGATGGCGGTAACAAACCGGTCTGGCTTACTGCCCGATAGATCCCTGAACGTGCTGATCATGGTGCTTTGCAGACCGAAAACCGAAAAAGGCTGGTCCTTGCTCGCGTAAAAATCGCTCTTGCCGCCGTCAGTATTGAAGATTGAACTGAGATTCGGATCAGTAGAATCTATTTTCAGATTGCATTCCGCCGCTTCCTGCAATTGCCGCCAAAAAGCGTCCATATCCGTGGGCGCTTTGACTTCACCGGCATTTGCCAGTTCACCACACAGAATCCCTGCCACTATCCACGCAATTCCTTTCATACTTCGCATTCCCTTGTTTGTGAGTATCCAATTGAGATGTTGCATGGACCTGCATCTGCAGGCAGCGATAGATAGCCACCCTGCATTGCAACGCCCGCCGAAGAGTATCTTGTTATTGCGCGCCAGTCACAAGGGCTGGTGGCTATCGGCGTTGTCTTCTATATGCCGCCGAATACTGGTTGGCAATGTCAGTCAGTAGGCAGCCAGCACTCCATCCCCTGATGAGCGGCATGCAGCCCTGTCATGCAGGCGTGGTAAGATGCGCCGGCGTTGTGCGATGTCGAATGCAAAAAAGGTGCAGCAACAGAATGTGGGACACGGCGGCTATCATCCTGAAATATCTTTGGTTTATTGTGATTCCACTTGGCCTGGCCGGTGTGATTCTGTTCAGAATGCGCAAGGCCGATGTGTTAGCGGAAAAGGGTGTATCCAGCGACGAAGCCAATGCTGCCTATCGGGTCATTGCCGCCGCTGTGGTGGCTACCGCCGGCGGCATCGGGCTGGTGCAATTCGCGGGCGGCATTGGTAGTCCCTTTTTTCTGTATTCCGGCAATCTGAACAATGGCTACGTGGTCGCGGGAAAACTGGTACTGGGTCTGTTCTGGCTCGGATTTCTGATATGGGTCTGGAGCTCCCGCCAGTTTGTGACGTATGCCAAATTGATCCTGCCGCGCAAAGCAACCAAGCTTCTTCTGCCACTGGCAAAACCCTTCGCTACCGTAGCAGTTATGATCGGGTTGAGCTTTCTGATTTTCTTCCAGGCCAACCGCGTGCCCTTTGCCATTCTGAACCAGTCGCCCCAGTCCATTGAATGGATCGCCGTCATCCATCAGGACACCCGTTATCGCATCGACGAGATACCGCAACAAAAACCCACCATCCACAATGTTCCACTAAACGGTTCGGGCGCCTTCAAGATTCACTACAAACTGAAGGACAGCGACAGCACCTGGCAAGCCGCTGTGCCCTTCACCATCAGCGAGTTCTCGATGGGATTTGTGCAACTGGTGTTTAATCAGGATGGCAAATTACACATCTTTGATCGCCGCGTATTGCGGTGATGCGGCGAGCGGGCAGTGCGCCTGTCCTCGCTTCATCTGAGTGAACTGATTTGATCGCTATTAGCCTGGGTTGGTCTTGCAGGACTCAAACAGGACTACCCTGAATTTCCAGGCCCAGGAAGCTGCCCAAGCCCTCCTTTTTCCTCCCGCTGATTCCACGTCTACACTGAAAGACTGACAGCCAGCTGTTCACAGCCTGCAAGCCGATACTGCACGCCCACGCTACAAGGTTTTGTCCATGAAACTGCAACCCGACTTTCGTCCGCTCGGTTGTGCCGAATGCGCCCACGGCACCGACCTCGGCTTTGACTTCACCATGGCCTTCCAGCCCATCGTCAACATCAATACGCGGGAAGTGTTCGCCCAGGAAGCACTCGTGCGCGGCCTCAACAACGAACCCGCCGGAGCCGTGTTCAAGCATGTGCACGAAGGCAACCTGTACCGCTTCGACCAGTCCTGCCGCGTCAAGGCCATCCAGCTGGCCGCCGAACTGACCCTGACCTCGCTGCTCAGCATCAACTTCATGCCCAATGCGGTCTATCGTCCGGAGCTGTGCATTCGCACCACGCTGGCAGCGGCCAGGGAATACGGCTTTCCCATCGAGAGAATAATTTTTGAAATTACCGAAGGAGAGAAGGTGACCGATCACGCTCATTTGCGCGAGATCGTCGCCCATTACCAGCAGCAGGGCTTCAAGCTGGGACTGGACGACTTTGGCGCCGGCTATTCCGGGCTCAACCTGCTGGCCGACCTGCATGCCGATATCGTCAAGCTGGACATGGCGCTGATCCGCAACATCCACAGCGACCGCAAACGCCAGATCATTGTCCGTGGCATTCTGCAGGTGTGTCGGGAGCTGGGATCGCAGGTGATCGCCGAAGGCGTGGAAACGCGGGAGGAAATGCGCCAACTCAGGGAAATGGGCGTTGAGCTGTTCCAGGGCTATTACTTCGCCAAGCCTGCGTTTCGGTCGTTCGCCGGCGTGCCTGACGAATGCTATATCGAATAGCGTATATCAGTCAGTTTGGATGTTTCTTTCATTGGATTTTTAAATAGCCCGTCAGGATCGCGCCAGAATCGCATTAATGACCATGCTGCCCAGCTGGCGAGTGTTATAGGGATTACCGTTTCCGTTCAACAAACCCAGATTAAGTTCCGACGCCAGCTTTCTGAGCTCCGGCTTGGCGACAGGGGCAAGATTTCCATCGATATAAACTTCAATCGTGCCGTTCTCCAGTTCACGAACTTCATACGAATCAAGCGTGGCTGATCTGACTTCCCGCAGTTGGGCGGATGGCTTCGGCGCCCGCGTGAGCTTTGACAGGGAGATCATCAGTTTTCCGTCCGATCCCTGATTGCGCATCAGCTCCTTGATTTCAGAAATGGGTGCGTTCAGCAACACCTCGATCTGCATTTCCTCTGTGTTGACGCGAAGAATGATAACTCTGTCGGCCATGTCGAGCGTGTTCGCATTAAATGCAATATGGCCGCTGCCATTCATTACGGCAGTGGTTTTCACTGAAATCCTTTCGCCGTCCGCACTGACGACATCGTAGCCTTTCTGGTTGACGTCAGTGGCCATCTGGCCGTTGGTTATCAGTGCGGAATACAGCTCGCCAATTCTGCCGATCAGGTGGCGCAATTCCGTGGGGGGGACGCCCCAGTGAAGTTCCCGCTCAAACCACGACATGGCTTCGCCGAGGGATTGGATAATTTGCATTTGGGTTAATGCCATGTCGTGTGCACTCCTCTCAGTACTGAAGCAGCTGGTGCCTGAATTTAGGCCGTTGGCAGATCTGTAGGATGCTTTGTCTAATTCTTGATTGATGATGCCTTGCCTTTTACTACCTTGGCCACCAGCGCATTATAGAACGCTTCCTTTTGCGTTCTGTCTGCGAAAGCCCTGTCTGGCACGATGTGTGCGAGCAGGGGCGTAACGTAAATTGCAATATATCCGGTGATCTTCGTCACCCTCACAATGCCATGCCAATAGAAATAGGATTTGTTGTAGTGAGTTTCCTCATAGAGAGCGTCATCCTGAATCTCTATCAAATGCGACGTTAATACAGATTGGTTACGCCGTGAATAGAGGTAAAAAATATTGAAGAGGAACTGCAGAATCCAGAACACGCAGTAGAAAACGAATCCCACGAGAATGGCAGCCACGATAGAAGGGTGTGTGCCTGCATCGCTCTTAACGGTCAGCTCGGAGTAGATAACAAACAAAGCCATTAGAATATAGAGGCATTGTGTGGCCACATTTCTAAATTGGTGGGATATGTTGAACCTCAAAATATCCAGAAAGGTGTTTCGGTATTCTATTTTCATGGGCTCAGTATTTAATGTCGGGATTAAGTGGCTGCATGCGGGATGCGCTGCGTGTTATGTGTAACCTAAAATTAAAGATACTGCCAATACCAAAGATGCTGCACCTAACAGGTACCAATACCATTTGCTGGACAGAATACGCGTGGGTATGTCCAGCGATGGTTGTCTGATGCTTATCAGCTCATTTCTATTTTCGTCTGAGATGATTTTGAGCAGGAATCCAAGATCGGTGTATATCAGTTCAAATGCTCTTTCGAATTGTGAATAGTCCTGGACGTCCAGTCTGAAGCCATCTGCATCATCGGATGAAATGTCACAGAAGATGCCATAGTCGAGAAGTACCAGCCGCAGATCCTCGACAAACTCAAAGTCTGAATGGCTGATTAACACAAAGCACCCATCAATAAGTGGTCCGGACTGAATCGATACGAATTGCTCCTCAACGGCGAAACATGGGCAACGGGTTCAGGGGATGCCTCAGCAGCCACTTGCTGCCAAGTTGGGCCAGCCGCTTGTGAAAACCCGCGTTCGGGAATTCATTCTTGAGCGTGGCAATGAGCTGTTTGGAAATTCCCATTGGAACAGCGCCAAGCGAGAAGTCGGCAACGTCTGCTCGACGGAATGGCTCGGTGAGTGGAAAGGCTGAAGCGGTCTGGGAGCTGAGGCTATGGTGCATTTCAATCATCGCGCAGACTTCTGCCACCCATTCCTCCTTGCCTCTGGCCCGCAGGTAGGCAGCGGCGTCTGCCTCGGAGGGCGCCAGGTAATCCAGCGTTCCGGCAGTCCAGATGCCAATGTCGTGGAAGCAGGCGGCGATCTGAATCTTTTCCTTCTCGGCATCTGCAAATGATCCAAGAGAGAAGCAAAGATTGATTACGCGATAGACGTGGTTTCGGTATGCCGCAAGATCAGGGCCGATGATGCTAACGCTACCCAGGATGTCATCTACAAGGGGCAGGTTTCGTTCGATGTTCATCTTGATTGCCATGTTAGGCTGCCCTAGTGAGTACGGAATGTATTCCACGTGTCAGTATCGAGCTTCATGGCTGCATACACTTCAAATAAATAGAGTTCAAGATCGTTGCCGATTTCTACGAATGCGACAGATGTTTCGCGCAACCGACCTTGGGCAGACAGGAAGACCTGACGGAACTGGTCATCTTTCATTGCTTGGTCTCTCTTCATTTCATGTGGAAATTCATCGGTTGCCATTCTGTAGACCAGACTCGCTGTGAAATGCGACTCAAAGTTTAGATGTTGAACAAGCCTCTTCACTACCCCCCGTGATATGCCTACGTAGACAGGTACACCTTCGTCTATAAACACATAGCACCCTGGAAAATCAGTTGTTCTCTGAATCCGAGACAACGCCTCCTTTGTTGCGCTTTTGAAACCTACAAAAGTGGAAGCTGGAACAGCGGCCTTTAGCGCAGCTTCCAATTTTTTCCAATGCTTCGGAAGCACAGTGGAGGCCAATTCATCAAAGGAGAATGCGCAGTTGTCTATTGGCATAGTCTAAATCTCCTCGAATAACGTTAGATGCCCTTGCCGATGTCAGAAAGCAGTTTTGGGATATCTTCATATTCTTCGTACCAGATGATATTCACGCCGAGCTCTCTCATCACTTCTTCATTGAGGCTGTGATGCCGATCCAGGAAAGTTCGAACCAAATGCACCGGGGCTCGGACGATAGACTTCCCATTTTCTTTGGAGAATGACTCGTAGTCGACCCGCTTTAAAAATGCGAAGTGCTTTGGCTTGTCTATAGATTTAGACGAGATTTCTAGGAGCCTTCGAAGGTTGGGGTCCGTGAGCGACAGCCCAACCATGAGACACGCATTCTCCTTCAAGCTGTTGAGCTGTATGAGATTAGACCAGTGATAGGTGTCACCGTAGATTTGGTGATAACCCTCTTCAGAAAAAACAAGCGTGGCTTTTTCGATATTGGGATACTTATCCCGATGTTCCGGAAGAAAACCATGCACATGGTAGACAGGGAGTTCTTCCGGACCCGCCAAGTCTATCTCTTCAAAAATGCTTCTAAACGCAAGTTGCCGGTTCTCCAGCTCTCGTTCTAGCAGATCGTCGAAATTGTATGTAAGGACCGACTTAATCTTAGCGCCCGTCCTGCTAGGCGTGCATAGAGATGCGATCGCCTTAATCAGCGGTGAACTCAATGAAAATCTCTGATTCCTAAGCCCATAAAGCTGCTCGGTAACCGATCGAATGAACTCGCTTTGCTCAGAGCCGGACCCTGCGGACAATCCTCGGCGTAAATATCGGGCAAGCATGAGCGTGGATGGGCCATCCACCTGCCTTAGGCGCTTCACAATGCTCGAAACCTGCTCGTTATCAATCTTCTTCTCAGCGCCTCCACCTTCAGTCAACATGGAAACGAATAGTGAATTGAGCAGCGTGTCCCAGTCCGGCAGCCCTGCGCTGCTTGACACTCCTGCGCCGAGAAACATTGAAAACCTTCCCGAACGGTAATGCTCGAAGACTTTCGCTAGCACCTCCGTACGTTTTTCCTTCCAATTTTCGGGGCTTTTTGAAATAGCTCTTTGAAACCGAATCGAGAACATGTTCTTGGATAGGGCAGCGGCGGCCTCACTGTGTTTATCAAGAAGTGCCTGCACCTCTTCTGCCCCCCAAAAGAATACACGCCCGTCTGACCTTTCCTTCAAATGCTGGACATACTTCGAGTTCTTTGCCATCTCTCGGAAGGAGACGATAAGAAGTTTTTCATCATCATTGCTTCGGAAAGATTCGTGATGATGGATTTCAGAATCCAGTCTTTTGGGTGATAGAACCTGAACAATTTCAATTGCAAGTGGGCCGGGCACATCGGCAATGCCATTTGGTGCAAATGCGTCATACCGAGAATGGGAACGCAGATCTTCTAGTTGCAGCGGCTTGTTTTGGCTGTCCGCTTCAAGCTTTAACAATTGAAGGAGAAAGGATTCAAGAAGGTAATAGCCGCCAGAACCGTAGTCAGCCAATCGCTCTTCTATTTCCGAAATTCTCATATGAATTTTCCTCCTTGGCATCTAACGCCTTGCTTACCGGCCCAACGGAGCAGAGCAAGCTTGTGGTAAAGTTTGCGCAGCAAACCACAAGCTTGCGGCGTGTAGTTGGGTCCGTGTACAGTGAATTTTTATGCGCTTACACGCTCAGAAATTGATGACACCAAGAGCTTTCCAAAATCAGAGACAATATATCGCTTGACCTTTGGAAGCCCTGTCTCGTCATCGATGTGATCGACCCCAGTGCTCTGCTCCAATGTATGGGGAATCTCCCTTACTGCTTTCAAAATATCCAATCGTTCCATGCTATTTATATGTGCCATCCAGGTCGCCAATGACATCTCATAGACATATTTTTCTTCCACTGTCATATCTGCTACTTCGCGTATAGATTTTCTCCTAGACGAATAATCGCGCTCAGCCAAATAATAATCTCCTTCAGATATGGAAATTAAGATTTTTACGTCTTCGTCGGTCAGCTCTTCTAGCGCATGAAGTAGCTTTTTCTTCATGCTGTGACTGCTCTCTGATATTTCTCTGTTCTTTTCAAGAAACACCGCTATATATTTGTTACGCTCTGAACTCATCGACCTTGAAGACTGAGCTATTGCATCCTCAAGCAAATCAACAAAGTATTTATTCTTTTTAAGGACGTCTTGCTCAATGATGGATATGCGTGTTTCTAATTGCCGTAAAAAATCAACAACTCTATCCAAGCGCTGATTCGGTATCATGATCGATATGACTTCAGCCATAACTGATCCAACCAACGGTATTAACCCTGCAGCGCTCTTCGCAATCGCAACGGCAAAGTCCGTTGTATTCGAATTCATATTTTCAGTGTTCATTTGCTATGACTACCTCGCCGCATAACGCCCGGTACACCGGCGGCGCGTAGCGCCGTCCGAGTTCTGCCGATAGTTAGAAGTCATTTCGCAATTGATATTTGCTTTGCGAATTTTTTGTATGTCTCTGAATTTGCTCCAGATGTAGCTTGCACTAGGCTTTTGAAAACCGTGATAACTTTCTGAGCATTGTCGGCATTTTTCAGTCCATCATTGAGCGCATCAAGTAGTTGCTGAGTGAACGGCGATACTACATCCACAATTTCTTTCCAAATTTGCATGGATTGCTTTGGGGATACTTTCTGCCCAAATGATATTCTGGCTACATTAGCAATCTTCTTTCCGACAAACACCTCCAAGCAAGAAGATACTGCAGACATCATTAGATATGTAGAACCGCGATGTCTAAAGTATTCAAGAAGATCTTCCTCTTGAGAGGTGAGACCAACCGTCAACTTTGAGCGAGAAACCAGGTCACGTTTCTTTTGCTCTATTGCACGCAATAAACCATAGGCAAAGACAAGGTTTGCGCCGTTTGACTCATCGTTGAAGTATCTTGAGTAGAGTTTGTCGTTTACCCAAATCTCACTCTTTTGGTTGTATGCAACAATCGGCTCTGAATTATAGGCCGCAAGTGCCTGCCCGACTGTATACGAGGGAAGAAGGTTCTTATTTCGCTCTATTACGTCTTTATGCCCACCCCTTCGGCCGCCTTCATATTTTGCGCTTGGAATTTTTTCGACTTCTTCTCGAAGACGTTTCTGAATTCGATCAGTACTTCTAAAGTCAGAGGCAGTAAC
>CAZBII010000049.1:0-25983 GCA_964491665.1 uncultured Moraxellaceae bacterium | reverse complement strand
GGTGGCCAACAGCACCACTCACCCGGATGCAGGCGGCCACAGCCAGCGTGACAGCGATGACGACGGTTTTGGCAATCTGTGTGACGCCGATCTGGACAACAGCGGCTTCGTGAGCGCGGCGGATCTGGCGCGCATGAAAAACGCGTTTGGTTCGCAGGGTGCGGATGCCGACCTGGATGGCAACGGTGTCGTCAACTCGGCGGATCTGGCCCGTCTCAAATCCCTCTTCGGCAAGGCGCCGGGTCCGTCAGGCATGCCGGAATAGGATGGATATGGTGGAGCATGGGTGTTTTCGGCAGAATGGCAGCACCGAAAGCTGAGCTGACGCAAGGTTGAAAACGCCCATGACCACCAACGATACCCATTCCAAACTGATCGGTTACATCCTGTGGATTTTCGGTTTCACCGGATCACACCGTTTTTATTACGGCAAACAGATCACCGGCACCATCTGGTTTTTCACGCTGGGTTTGCTGGGCATCGGCTGGCTGATCGACCTGTTTCTGATTCCGTCCATGGATCGCGCGGCCGACCGCAAATACAAGGCCGGCAGCACCGACTACACCGTGGCCTGGATTCTGCTGACGTTTCTGGGCTATTTCGGCATTCACCGTTTTTACATGGGCAAGATTCTCACCGGCCTGCTCTGGCTGCTGACGGCGGGACTGTTCGGACTGGGCTGGCTGTACGACTACTGGACCCTCAACGGCCAGATCGACGAACTGAACCGGGGCGAATAAGCCCCGGTCCGTCATTTTCATTTATGCACGCCGGGCGCGCTGCGGCAGGGTGAAGTCGTAGTGCACACCGGTGAGCTGCTCCGACACCTCCCACAGGCGCCGGCCCAGTTCCGGATTGCGCGAGCGCCGGGTGGCATACGCTTTCCTGGGATGTCCCCACATTTCATAGATGCCGTCCGGCCCAATATAGTCGCCGCCCTCCACCGCATGACTGGTCGCCGCGTACAGCGTGGGCAGGGCACCGTTCACCGGATTCTGCGCCACAATCGGCGTCAGTAGACCGACCGCTTTCGCCAGCAGTGGCGATCCGCCCTGTTCGAAGCCCGGTATGGCCAGGTTGGTGTTGGCCACACCTGGATGCACCGCCACGGAAATGATCGGTGCGCCCGCCGCGTGCAGGCGCCGCTGCAGTTCCTGCGCAAACACCAGATTCGCCAGCTTGCTCTGGGCATAGGCCTTGTGCTTGCTGTAACTGCGGTCCAGCCACAGGTCATCGAAATGGATCTGGCCGCCGCGATGGGCAATGCTGCTCACCGTGACGATGCGCGCCCCCGGTGTATTCAGCAGCACCGGCAGCAGCAGGCCGGTCAGGGTGAAGTGGCCCAGGTGATTGGTGCCCAGCTGGCTCTCAAAGCCGTCCACGGTTTTCGACTGCGGCAGCCACATCACGCCGGCATTGTTGATCAGCAGGTCCAGGGTGTCGTACTGCTCGCGGAACAGGGCCACCATGTCGCGAATGGACTGCTGGCTGGCCAGATCCAGCGGCAGGAACTGCAGGTTGGCTTTCGGGTACAGGGCGCGGATGCGGGCCATCGCCTCCAGTGCCTTGGACTCGGTGCGACAGGCCAGGATCACCTGGGCATTGCGCTGGGCCAGCACCCGCGCCGTTTCAAAACCGATGCCGCTGTTGGCGCCGGTGATCAGCACGCGCTGGCAGCTCAGGTCGGGAATGTTGTGCTCGGTCCAGTGTCCGGAATGCCTGCTCATTGCTGTTGTTCTCCATGTCGGGATGGCCCGGGAAAGGGCAAGCCCGCATGCTAGCAGCGCGCTTTCCGCCCTCACAATGGCCGTTGGCGACAGCTTTGTGTGAGTTCAGGTTTGGCAATCTGCTGCTAGACTCAAAGTGAATCCCTCTTCCTATCCCACTGGAATTGTTAGCAGTCATGTCCAACAAGCGCCGTCACCAGCGCACCAATCTGCGCTGCAAGTTCAAGATCTGGAATACCGCCCTGGGCGAGGCCACAGTTACCACCCGCGACATTTCCGATGGCGGTGTGTTTCTCATTCTCGATTCCTCGCTGACGCTGCCGGTGGGCACCCGGGTGTCGGGACAGGTGCAGGGCCTGATGGCCGATGCTCCGGTCGTGGACATGGAAGTGGTGCGAATGGAGCCGTCCGGCGTGGGTTTGCGCTTCATTCTGGATACCTAGCAGTCACAAAAACGCTCCGTCCTGCAGGGTTGCATCGACCCCAAAAGGTATATACCCTACCGCCTCGGCCGATCCAGCGGAGAACCGCCACAAGCCTTATAAAGTGGACAGACTTCGCGCCGGAAACAATTCAGCTTATTAACGCCAGTGTGCTGGCCTTAACCATCAGGTCAGGGCTTTGGCGTGTTTGCGTGTCCGAATGGCACCGGGGAACAGCTTTCGCTGGGGTGCTGGCCAAACATTCGTCAACATAGTGAGGGTCAACCATGCAGATTGGGATTCCAGCGGAAATCGTCGCTGGCGAAACGCGTGTGGCTGCCACCCCTGAAACGGTCAAGAAGTACGTCCAGCTCGGATATTCCGTGGTCGTGCAAGCCGGGGCAGGGGTTGCGTCCAGTTATACCGACAGCGCCTACACGGATGCCGGTGCCACCATCGCGGCTACCGCAGCAGACACCTATAAAGATGCGGATCTGGTATTGAAGGTCCGTGCCCCCCAGGCCGAGGAAGTCGCCCTGATCAAGAGCGGCGCCGCCGTTCTGGGTATCTATGCCCCTCACAGCAACCCGAACCTGGACGCCTACGCCCAGCGCGGCATCACCTGCCACGCCATGGAACTGGTACCGCGGATCACCCGCGCCCAGAGCGCCGACGTGCTGTCCTCCCAGGCCAACCTGGCCGGCTACAAGGCCGTGCTGATGGCCGCCAATGAATACCAGCGCCTGTTCCCCATGCTGATGACCGCCGCCGGCACCGTGAAGCCTGCCCGCGTGGTGATCCTGGGAGTGGGTGTGGCCGGTCTGCAGGCGATTGCAACCGCCAAGCGTCTGGGCGCAGTGGTGGAAGCGAACGACGTTCGCCCCGCCGTTAAAGAACAGGTCGAGTCCCTGGGCGGCAAGTACATCGAAGTCCAGATGACCGAAGAAGAGAAGAAAGGCGCCGAAACCGCTGGCGGTTACGCCCGCGAAATGTCGGACGACTACAAGCGCCGGCAGGTGGAACTGGTGGCCAAGCACGTTTCCCAGGCTGACATCGTCATTACCACCGCGCTGATTCCGGGCCGTCCGGCGCCGCGTCTGGTGACTGCGGAAACCGTGGCCAAGATGAAGCCCGGTTCCGTGATCGTCGACATGGCGGTGGAATCCGGTGGCAACGTGGAAGGCGCCAAGGCCGGTGAAACCGTGCTGACCGCCAACGGCGTGAAGATCATCGGCAACACCAACATTCCCGCGACTGTTGCCGCTGAAGCCTCGGCATTGTATGCCCGCAACCTGCTCAACTTCCTGCAGCCCTGTTACGACAAGGAAGCCAAAGCATTCAAACTGAACCCGCAAGACGACGTGATCGGTCCCACCATCATCGTGTCCGGCGGCCAAGTGGTTTACAAGAAACCTGCCTGAGGAGACGACCATGGCCGAAATACCTTTTGTCACCATTTTCACCGTGTTCGTTCTGGCGATCTTCGTGGGCTACCACGTGGTCTGGAACGTAACGCCTGCACTGCACACCCCGCTGATGGCCGTTACCAACGCGATTTCCGGCATCATCATCGTGGGCGCGATGCTGCACACCGTTCAGGTCGGTTCCGGCGAGGAACTGAAAATCGGCCTGAGCACCTGGTTGGGCGCGCTGGCGGTCTTCCTGGCATCCATCAATATCTTCGGTGGATTCCTGGTGACTGAGCGCATGCTCGAAATGTTCAAGAAGAAAAAGAAGTAACGGGGCGCTCACATGTCACAGTATGCAGATTGGTTTTACCTGATCGCCGCGATTCTTTTCATTCTGTCGCTGCGCGGTCTGTCCTCGCCGCTGGGTGCCCGCCAGGGTAACCTGTACGGCATGATCGGTATGGCGATTTCCATCGTCATCACCTATCTGATGACGCCGAATGCAGCGAATTTCCTGCTGTTTGGTGCGCTGATTGCCGGTGGCGCCATCGGTGCCTACCGCGCCAAAACCGTGGAAATGACGCAGATGCCGGAAACGGTAGCGATGATGCACTCGCTGGTGGGTCTGGCGGCAGTGCTGATCGCCGTGGCGGCCATCTTCCATGAAGGTGTGGAGCACGACGCGATTCACCGCTTCGAACTGTTCCTGGGCTGCTTCATCGGTGCGATCACCTTCACCGCGTCCGTGGTTGCTTACCTGAAACTGGCCGGCAAGGCCGGTTCCAAACCGCTGAAAGGCGGCTGGGTGAAGCCGGTACAGGCCACCCTGGCCATCGTGATGATCGCGCTGGGCATTCACTACTTCATGACCGAGAACATCGTGTCGTTCCTGGCGATGACTGCCGTGGCGCTGGTGCTGGGCTACTTCCTGATCGCGCCGATCGGTGGTGGCGACATGCCGGTAGTAGTGTCGATGCTGAACTCCTACTCGGGATGGGCGGCAGCCGGTATCGGTTTCACCCTGAACAACTCCGTGCTGATCATCTGCGGCTCGCTGGTAGGTTCGTCCGGTGCGATCCTGTCGTACATCATGTGCAAGGCGATGAACCGCTCGCTGCTGAACGTTATCTTCGGCGGCATGGGTTCCAGCAGCGATGCCGGTCCTGCGGCTGGTGCGGGCGTGCAGAAGAACTACAAGTCCGGTTCGCCGGATGACGCAGCGTTCCTGATGTCCAACGCTGATAGCGTGGTGATCGTGCCGGGTTACGGTCTGGCGGTTGCGCGCGCCCAGCACGCCCTGCAGGAATTCGCGTCCCTGCTGGCAGAAAAAGGCGTGAAAGTGCGTTACGCCATCCACCCCGTTGCGGGCCGGATGCCGGGCCACATGAACGTACTGCTGGCGGAAGCGGAAGTGCCGTACGAAAACGTACTGGAGATGGAAGAAATCAACAGCGATTTCGCCACCACTGACGTGGTGCTGATCATCGGCGCCAACGACGTGGTGAACCCGGCCGCCAAGAACGACCCGAACAGCCCGATCTACGGCATGCCGATCCTGGAGGCCAACAAGGCGCGCACCATCCTGGTGGTGAAGCGTTCCATGGCAACCGGTTACGCTGGTCTGGACAACGATCTGTTCTACATGGACAAGTCGATGATGATCTTCGGCGATGCGAAGAAAGTCGTGGAAGACATGATCAAGGGTCTGCACTGAGTTTTCAGTGTCGGATTGCGGTCTGCAGAAAACGCGCCTTCGGGCGCGTTTTTTGTTGGTCCAGCCACATCCGGTCAACGCAACCGTTTCGCGCCCTTGCGTTCGCTGCTATGGCTGTCTTCCCGCGGCAGTTGTGCCAGCTTGCGGTACGGGGTGCGTTCACTGATGCCCAGCTTCAGCGCCAGTTCCGCGCTGGAGCCTTCGAACACCTCCTGCACATGGCGCAGGTAATCCCGTTCGATCTGCTCCAGCGGCAGGATGTTTTCCGCAAAGTGGGTCTTGTCGCGGGCGGCAGTCTGTTGCGCCACTTCCGGCGGCAGATGCTTGGTCTGTATTACGTGATCCTCTGCCAGCAGGGACGCGCGGATGATCAGGTTGCGCAGTTCGCGGATGTTGCCGGGAAAGCGGTAGCGGGCCAGCTGCTTGATGACCGCGTTGCTGATATGAGTGCCCGGTGGCACCGGCGGCCGCCCCAGCATGGTCTCGCACAGCAGGGGTAAATCCTCACGCCGCTCCCGCAGTGGCGGCAGGTGAATAGGGAAGGTGGCCAGGCGGTAGTACAGATCCTCGCGGAACTGGCCGGATTCCACCATGGCCTTCAGATTCTTGTGGCTGGCGCAGATCAGGCGGAAATCAGTGCGCTCCATCTCGGTGGCACCCACCGGGCGAAAGGCCCCGGTTTCCAGCAGCCGCAGCAGTTTCACCTGCAGGTTGATGGGAATGTCGCCTACTTCGTCGAGAAACAGCGTGCCGCCACTGGCGCTGGCGGCCAGGCCGGTGCGGTCGCTGCGTGCGCCGGTAAAGGCACCTTTGCGGTAGCCGAACAGCTCGCTTTCGAACAGGTTTTCGTTGATGCCGCTGCATTCCAGCACCACGAACCGGCCTAATTTGCGGTGGCTGGCGTCGTGAATGGCCCGCGCCACCAGTTCCTTGCCGGTACCGGATTCCCCTTCCAGCAGTACGCTCACGTCGGTGGGCGCCACCCGCTGCACCGCTTCCATCATCTTGTGGAAGGCTGCTGACTCGCCGATCAGACCCTTGGCGTCGGCGCGTGTGCTGGCGGCGTCCACGGTGCTCACAACTTCGATAAAGCCCACGGTGTCTCCACTGCTGTCCTGCACCGGATGCATTTCCACCTGACAGAAATGACGGTGATCGTGATCCTGGTGGATATGCAGGGCGCGCGCGCTCTTGCCGGTTTGCTGGGCCTGCTGCAGCGGGCAGGGTTCGCCGTTGGCGTGGCAGGGGGTGTTGTAGCCGTGGGAGGCCTGGAAGCAGTGGCAGTCTGGCTTGGGGGCGCCGTAGCGGCGCTGGTAGGCATCATTGCTGGCCAGGATGCGGTAGTGGCGGTCGATGAAAATGGCGGGCTGGTCGAACAGGGAAACCAGGGATGCGGGCTCGACGGGAATCATAAGTCTCCTGTCAGATTTGACAGTAATTGTCCGTCAAATCTGGCAGGTTGCTGGGCGGGATTCAAGCGGCAGGTGTGCCCGCCCATATTTAGTTCATATAAAACAACGCATTAGAAATATCGCTGCGATGGGTTTTGATGGCACGGTCAGTGCTATTACCGTTTTATTGAACTATTCGGGAGTACCTCTGATGCAGCAGACTGCGTTGTCCCTGCGCCGCCACCTGTTCTGGCTGCTGCTGCTCAAGTTGCTGGCGATCATTGCGATCAAGCTCACTTTCTTTCCCTCCCTCAAGGCCAGTCATCAACCCGCCCATCTGTTCGAACCGGTTTCTATCACTGTTGAATCCAAGGAGTCCTCATGATCGACGCTGATCTGGTGGAAGTGTCGCGGCTACAGTTCGCGCTCACGGCCCTGTTTCATTTCATTTTCGTGCCACTCACGCTTGGCCTGTCGTTTCTGCTGGCCATCATGGAGTCGGCGTATGTGCTGACGCAGAAAACCATTTACCGGGACATGACGAAATTCTGGGGCAAGCTGTTCGGGATCAACTTCGCGCTGGGGGTGACGACGGGCATCACGATGGAATTCCAGTTCGGCACCAACTGGGCCTATTACTCCCATTACGTCGGCGACATTTTCGGCGTGCCGCTGGCGATCGAGGGGGTGATGGCATTCTTTCTGGAAAGCACGCTGATTGGCCTGTTCTTTTTCGGCTGGGAGCGGCTGAGCCAGCGCCAGCATCTGGCGGTGACCTGGCTGGTGGCGCTGGGGTCGAACCTGTCGGCGCTGTGGATTCTGATCGCTAACGGCTGGATGCAGAATCCGGTGGGCGCAGAATTCAATTATCAGACCATGCGGATGGAGATGACGTCGTTCGCCGCGCTGCTGTTCAATCCGGTGGCGCAGGTGAAGTTCGTGCACACGGTGGCATCCGGTTATGTCACCGGTGCGATGTTCGTGCTGGGTGTGTCCAGCTATTACCTGTTGCGGCAGCGGGATGTGCCGTTCGCGCGCCGTTCGTTTGCGATTGCGGCGAGTTTCGGCACGGCGTCGATTCTGTCGGTGATCGTGCTGGGTGATGAATCCGGCTATCACCTGGGTGATGTGCAGAAAGTGAAGCTGGCGGCTATCGAGGCGGAGTGGGAAACCCATCCGGCACCGGCGGCGTTCACGCTGATCGGCTGGCCCGACGACGAACAGCAGAAAACCCATTTCGCCGTGAAGATTCCCTATGTGCTGGGCATTATCGCCACGCGCTCGTTCGACGAGCCGGTGCAGGGCATTGCCGATCTGAAAAAAATCAATGCACAGCGCATCCGTGAAGGGATGGTCGCTTATGGCCTGCTGCTGAAACTGCGCGCGGGCGATGCAAGCGCGGAAACGCGGGCGGCTTTCGATCAGGTGAAAAGCCATCTGGGTTACGGTCTGCTGCTGAAAAAAACCAATCCCGATGTGGTGGATGCCAGCGAGGAACAGATTCAGGCGGCGGTGGATCGCAGCATTCCCAAAGTGTGGCCGCTGTTCTGGAGTTTTCGCGTGATGGTGGGGTGCGGTTTCCTGATGCTGCTGATCTTCGTGCTGGCATTCTGGCAGTCCACCCGTCACCGTGCGGCCGAGAAAAAATGGCTGCTGCGTCTGGCGATGTGTTCGATTCCGTTGCCGTGGATTGCGGCGGAGTCTGGCTGGATTGTGGCGGAATACGGCCGTCAGCCCTGGACCATCGGTGGCATTCTGCCGACGGATTTATCGGTGTCGAATCTGGCGGCGGCGGACGTGTGGAGCAGCCTGATCGTGATTGTGCTGTTCTACTCCGCGCTGTTTGTGGTGGAGATGTATCTGATGCTGCATTTCATCCGCAAGGGGCCCAGCAGCCTGGGCACCGGTCGTTATCACTTTGAGCAGAACGCTGTCACAGCAGGAGCACACGCATGATTGCCGATTATGAAACCCTGAAACTGATCTGGTGGGTGCTGGTGGGCGTGCTGCTGATCGGTTTCGCGCTGACAGATGGCTTCGACATGGGGGTGGGCGCGCTGCTGCCCTGGCTGGGCAAAACCGACAGCGAGCGCCGGGTGATGATCAATACGATTGGCCCGCACTGGGATGGCAATCAGGTCTGGTTCATCACGGCAGGTGGAGCGCTGTTTGCGGCCTGGCCCATGGTGTATGCCAGCGCATTCTCCGGTCTGTACGGTGCGTTGATCATCACGCTGCTGGCGCTGTTCATGCGGCCGGTGGGATTCGATTACCGCTCCAAGCAGGATTCGGCCCGCTGGCGCGCCAACTGGGACTGGGCGCTGTTTGCCGGTTCGGTGGTGCCGCCGGTGATTTTCGGTGTGGCCTTCGGCAATCTGTTCCTGGGGCTGCCGTTCAGCCTGGATGAATTCCTGCGTCCGACCTGGCAGGGCGGACTGTTCGGGCTGCTGACGCCGTTTCCGCTGCTGTGTGGCCTGCTGAGTCTGGCCATGCTGGTGATGCACGGTGGCGCCTGGCTGGGGCTGAAAACCGGCGGTGATCTGCGCCGGCGCGCCAATCGTGCCACGGTGTGGGCGGCGGTGGTGACTGCACTGCTGTTCGGCGCGGGCGGGCTGTGGATTCTGCTGGGAATCGACGGGTTGAGTATCGTGACGATGAGTGATCCCGGCGGGGCAGCCAATCCGCTGGGCAAGACGGTGGTGGTGCAGGAAGGCGCCTGGCTGGCCAATTTTGCGCACTGGCCGCTGCTGTCGCTGGTGCCGCTGCTGGGAATGGGCCTGCCGTTCATTGCGGCGATCCTGTCCAGCCGGCAGCGCGAGGGCTTTGCCTTTCTCGCCAGTGCGGTGAGCGTGGCCAGCATCATCGCCACCGCCGGCATTGCGCTGTTCCCGTTCGTGCTGCCGTCCAGCCTGAATCCCGATCACAGCCTGACGCTGTGGGACGCCACTTCCAGTGCGCTGACGCTCAACATCATGCTGCTGGTGGCCTGCGTGTTCGTGCCGCTGGTGCTGGGTTACACGATCTGGAGCTACGTAAAAATGTGGGGACGCCTGGACACGTCCCATATCGAACAGCATTCCCATTCACTGTATTGATCGGCACACCGGAGGATTAAATATGTGGTACTTCACCTGGATCCTGGGCGTTCTGCTGGCCTGCGCCTTTGGCATCGTCAACGTGCTGTGGCTGGAGATGACGGAAAATCTGGACCGCTCTGACGCGCAGGACTGAATCGTCAGGGGGTGGGCGGGCCGGAGATGGCCCGCCTGCTGTTTTATTTCAGCGTTTCCAGTTCTACCTGCAGCGTGTCCTTTTCGTTGGAAATCCAGATCATGCCGTCCTGGATCGTGCACTGCAGCTGCATGGTACGCTCGCACAGCTTCGCCAGCTGCTCGCAGCATTCTTTTTTCACGCCGATCACGCTCAGATTGTCGAACCGCTCCAGCACTTTCTGGTTCTGCTGCCACCAGATCGGCACGGTGCGCCCGCCATAGGCGTAAATGATCACGCGGTCGGCGCGGTGACAGGCCTTGCGGATGCGCTTCTCGTCCGGCGTGCCGACTTCGATCCACAGCTGCACCTGATCGGTCAGATCCTTCTCCCACAGTGCCGCTTCCTCTTCGTTGCTCAGGCCCTTGCCGAACTCCAGCCGCTCGCTGGCATGCAGCATGAACGCCAGCAGGCGCAGCATCAGGCGTTCCTCGGTTTCGGATGGATGCTGGGCCAGGGTGAGGGCGTGGGTGGCGTAATAGTGGCTGTCCATGTTGGAGATCTGGACGTCGGCTTTGAAGATGGTGGATTTCAGGGCCATGGCGGACTCGGCTGCAATACAATGGATGCGAACGGTGCACATTATGGCTGCACAGTATGCATTTGTGTGCTGCATTCGGCAGCAGGATTTTTTTCGGGGGAAGCAGAATGGATCAGAAGCAGTTGACGCAGTGGCTGGCTGAATCGTTGCGTGACCGCAAACTGGATGGCAACGAAAAGCAGGCGCTGCGGGAGTTGTTGCAGCGGGCATCGCCGGACCAGAAGCGTTTTGTGCGCAATCGTGCCTTCGATCTGGTGCGCGAGGCGCTACCGGCCGGTGACGCGCAGGACTTGTTCCAGTGGCTGGAGCAGGTCAGCAAGACGCTGGATGCGCCCGTGTCCAGTGAGTCGTTGTGGGCGTCGGCGCATTTCAGTCCCGGCGCAGAGTGCCGCACGGCGATTCTGGATCTGCTGCACCGCACCCGCACTGAACTGGACATCTGCGTGTTCACCCTCTCGGATGACCGGATCACCCAGGCGGTACTGGCCTGTCACCAGCGCGGCGTCGCGGTGCGCGTGATTACCGACAACGACAAGGCCAACGATGAAGGCAGTGATGTGGATCTGCTGCGCAAGGCCGGCGTGCCGGTGCGCATGGATCACACGGAGTTCCACATGCATCACAAGTTTGCGCTGTTCGACGGCAAGTGGCTGCTCAACGGCAGCTTCAACTGGACGCGCAGCGCCTCCGATTTCAATCAGGAAAATATCCTGATCACGCCGGATGCGCTGCTGGTGCAGGCATTTGCCGCCCAGTTCGAGCGGCTGTGGCAGCAGTTTGGGTAGCGGCAGCCGGAACGGTGCGGCGGATCAGAGATCGGCCGCCACTTCCAGCTCGTGAATGCCGTTCTCGATGTAGGTGAGCAGTTTCTGCATGGACGGCATGGTGCGCCGGCAGGCGGTAAGGCCGAATTCCAGCTGGTCCACGTAGCTGAGCAGGGTTATGTTCAGCGCGATGCGGTCGATGGGAATCGACACCGGGTACATGCCCTCCATCCTCGCGCCGTTCCAGTACAGCGGCTTTTTCGGGCCCGGCACGTTGGAGATCACCACGTTGAACGGCGCCCAGCCCGGCAGCAGTCCGGTCAGCATGTTGAAGCCCGCCGGCGCCATCATCAGCGCGGTGTAGTTCAGGGTTTCTTCCGGTGTCATCGCCTTGAAGCGGTCCTTGGCTTCCTTGATCGAGGCCTTGATGATCTCGATGCGCATCGCCGGGTCGGCCACATGGGTGCCCAGGTTCGCCAGGATCATGGTGATCTGGTTGCCGCTGTCGCTGTCGTCGCTACGGATCGACATGGGCACCATCGCAATCAGCGGCTTGTCCGGCAGGGCATGCTGGCTGATCAGGTAGTCGCGCAGGGCGCTGCCGCACACCGCCAGCACCACGTCGTTCATGGTGCAGTGGAAGGTCTTGGCGATTTTCTTGAAGCGCTCGATGGGCCAGGACTGCGCGGCAAAACGCCGGGACCCGGTGATGGGTTCATTCAGCAGGCAGTGCGGTGCCTGGAAGATGGAAACGAAATCCGAATCCTTGCGGGATTTCTTCAGCACCTTGCCGAACTCGCGCGCGATGGTGGGCAGGGTGGCCAGCTGCTTGCCGGCGCCATTGGCGAACTTCGACAGGCCGCTGACCATTTCGGTGGCGCTGGGCAGGCCTTCCGGGCGTTTGCGGGGCGGCATGGCCCAGACTGGCGGCATGTCGGTCTGGTTGGGGTCGGTGCTGAAGGTGCGCAGGGTGGTGCGCATGGCGGCAATGCCATCCATCAGACAGTGGTGGGCCTTGGTATAAACCGCAAAGCGGCGCCCCTGCACACCCTCGATCAGGTGGAATTCCCACATCGGGCGCTCGCGGTCCATCAGGTTGCTGTGCTCGGCGGACACCAGGGCCAGCAGTTCCCGGATGCGGCCCGGCTTGGGCAGGGCTTCGTGGCGGAAGTGGTGTTCCAGGTCGAAATGGTCGTCTTCTTCCCAGAAGTACTGGCCGAACCGGTTCACCAGCTTCTGGTTGAAGGGGCGCTCCGGGGTCTGGTAGGCGCGCAGGGACTCGGCCAGTTCGGTGACGTACTTGGGGCCGGCACCCTCGGGAAACGAGAACAGCAGCAGGGCACCGACGTGCATGGGTTGTTGTCTTTTTTCAAGCCAGAGAAACAGTTGGTCGGCCGGGCTGAGCGGGGTCATGCAGTGAAATCCTTCCCTTGGTAAAAGACTTGCTTCAGTCAAAAAGTGTTGCTGGACGCCAGCTTGGTATCGGGTGAGTCAGATGGCTGAACTTTGTCATTATCCCGACATGGGTACCAGCGTCGATACCGGTTTTGTATCAAAAATCGTTCCAATGATATGTGTCATCATTCCGTTACAATTTGGATTGGCGCCGTTGTCGCCTTGGTGCCAGACTGCTGTGACTGTCCGTAGTGGGTTTATGCTGCAACTATGAATTCGTTTGAAGATATCCGTCCCTTCCGGGACAACGAAGTGGCTCAGGTGGTAGAGCGCCTTCTGCACAATGAAGCGCTGGTTCACATCATGATCCGTCTGCAATTTCCCCGTGCTTCCAAGTACATAGAGCGGCCACTGGCCAAGCTGGTCAGACGCCGCATCGCCCAGCACCTCGACGGTGTCAAAACTGTGGCGGATTTCCAGAAGCTCATGTTCCAGTTTGTGAACAGCGTGATCCAGCAGTCCATGACGGAATTCACCTATTCCGGCCTGGAGAATCTGGACCCGGAACAATCCTATGTTTTCATCAGCAACCACCGCGACATCACGCTGGATTCGGCGCTGCTGAATTACGTGCTGATGCAGACCGGCATGCACTCGGCGGAAATCGCGATTGGCGACAATCTGCTGAGCAATCCGCTGATGTCGGACCTGCTGCGCCTGAACAAGAGTTTTATCGTCAAGCGCTCGGTGCCGGGCCTGAAAGCCAAGCTGGCGGCGCTGACGGATTTGAGCAGCTACATCAGCCAGTCGCGCGCGGCAGGCAATTCCATCTGGATTGCGCAGCGTGAAGGCCGGGCCAAGGACGGCTGCGATCGCACCGATCCGGCCATCATCAAGATGCTGCATATCCACAACAAGAAAGCCCATATTCCGTTTGCCGAGTCGATGCGCAAGCTGAACATTGTGCCGGTGGCGATCTCGTACGAATACGATCCCTGCGACGTGCTGAAGGCGACCGAGATGCAGGCGCGGGAGCAGTCGGCTTACGTCAAGCGCGAAGGTGAGGACGTGGAAAGCATCCTGCGCGGCATTGCACTGCCCAAGGGGCGGGTGCATATCCAGTTCTGCGCACCGTTGCAGGGCGAATATCACAATGCCGATGAGGTGGCCGGTGCCATCGATCTGGCGATTGTGGATGGTTACCGCCTGTTTCCGTCCAACCTGCTGGCGTTTGAAGAGCTGGAGAAGGAACAGAGCGCACTGGCCAGCCTGCAGGAAGCGGCTGCGCAGGCCCGGGCGGCACTGGCGAACATCGACACCCAGGAACTGGCGCGGCAGGCCAGCGAATTCTCGGCGCGCATTTCCGGTTACCCCGAGCGCGTGCGTGACCTGCTGCTGGAAATGTACGCCAATCCGCTGCTGAGCAAGTTCCGGCTGCATCAGGAACATCCCCAGCATCCGGCCTGAGCGCCGGTTTTGCGCATAAAAAATCGCGGCCCTGTCCATTTGCAGTGCCGCGATTTTTTTGCCCGGACGAAACAGCGCAGGCGGGAATACATCCGCTCAGTCGGCAATCCCCAGCATGTCTTCCTTCAGCGATTCCTGCACCGGGTTCTGGCTCAGCCAGATGCCGAACAGCACCTGCTTGAACTCATGGTCCGCCAGCAGACGCAGTTCCTTGCCATTCATCACCACGTGCGTGCCCTCGCCGGGAACCCAGGTGAATTCAAAGGTATCGCCGGGCTTCACTTCAAACGTGATCGCCTCCCACAGTTCCTTCATGCGCGGCTCGAATTTCGGATAGTCGTCGCCGGCGGACTTGCGGATGCCATCCTCGATGGAATCCAGCAGGCGCTGCCGCGTGATCTGCGACGACGTGATCACCAGCCGCACCGACTGCACCTCGTCGGCCTTCAGAATGCTGTTGGCGTCATGGCTGGCGGCGGGCAGATACAGGCCGGCCACATACACGTCGAGGAAATACTTGTTGCGGATGCCGGCGCCGTTCAGCACCAGACTGGAGTTGCCGGCGTTCAGGGTGTCGGGCAGATCGACATCGCCCACCTGGCGGGCCTGGACGGGCAGGGCGGTCAGCAGGCCCAGCCCCAGGTTCAGGGACAGAGACAGGAGCAGGGCGGAACGGGTATTGCGCATGAGTGATTCTCCGGATGCAGGACGGGGGATGGCCCATCCTAATGGGACTGCCGGATATAGCATTCGCTCCCCTGACGGCGCCATCAGCCTTGCAGCCAATGGCCGTGTGATAGAATCCGCCGCCATTGCCGGCAACGGCGCTGATCGTGAAGGATTTGGGCGGTGAAAGGCTTTGATGTGGTGATTGTGGGCGGCGGCGCGGCCGGCCTGATGTGCGCGGCGCAGGCGGCCCGGCGCGGCAAAAACGTGGTGGTACTGGAACGTACCTCCAAGGTGGGCAAGAAGATTCTCATGTCCGGCGGCGGCCGCTGCAACTTCACCAACCTGGACGTGACGCCCGCCAACTACCTCTGCACCAATCCCCATTTCTGCAAGTCGGCCCTGTCGCGCTACACCCAGTGGGATTTCATCGGACTGGTGGCGCAGCACGGCATTCCCTATCACGAGAAAAAACTCGGGCAGCTGTTCTGCGACAACAGCGCGCAGGACATCCTCAACCTGCTGCTGGCGGAATGCGAACAGGGCGGCGTCACCATCAAAACGAATTGCGACATCCAGACGGTGGAGCACAACGGCCATTTCACCCTGTACACCAGTCTGGGCCGCATCGAAACCGACGTGCTGGTGATGGCCAGTGGCGGCCTGTCGATTCCCTCCATGGGTGTGACCGGCTTCGGCTACGAGATCGCGCAGCAGTTCGGCATGCCGGTGCTGCCGACGCGGGCGGGTCTGGTGCCCTTCACCTTTTCCGATACGTTCAAGGAGCTGTCGAACCGGCTGAGCGGCCTGTCGGTGGAGGTAGTGCTGTCCAACGAGCGCGCGGCCTTTGCCGAGAATATCCTGTTCACCCATCGCGGCCTGAGTGGCCCGGCGGTGTTGCAGCTGTCGTCGTACTGGCTGCCGGGGGAAACCGTGGCAGTGGATCTGCTGCCGGGGCAGGACGTGGCGGCCTGGCTGCTGAACACGAAAAAAGCCGGCGGCAAGACGCTGCTGCGCAACCTGCTGGCGGAGAAGCTGCCCCGCAAGCTGGTGCTGGAACTGGAAGCGCTGTGGTGGCAGAACGCGGCGGAAAAACCGCTGGCGGATTTCAGCCACAAGCAGCTGGAGGAGATTGCCGGCAAACTGCAGCAGTGGCAGCTGAAACCGGCCGGCACCGAGGGCTATCGCACGGCGGAAGTGACGCTCGGCGGCGTGGATACGGATTTCCTGTCGTCGAAAACGATGGAGAGCAAGACGCAGCCGGGACTGTTCTTCATCGGCGAAGTGGTGGATGTCACCGGCTGGCTGGGTGGATACAACTTCCAGTGGGCCTGGTCGTCGGCGTATGCGGCGGCGCAGGCGATGTGAGGGAGCGGGTAAATCCCGTGGGAAGCCCCGCCGGGTGCGTGGGACGCAGTTTTGACCCCGTGGGGAGCATCGCGGAGGGCGTGGGAAGGTCTGCCGGTCGCGTGGGAACGGTTCCAGGGACCGTGGGAAGGGGATGAAGGTGCGTGGGAAGGTCTGCCGGCTGCGTGGGAAGGGCCGACAGGACCGTGGGACGGTCAGAAAAAGCGGTTTGGCCGCGCGCGCTGTCCGGTTACTATACGCCCATATCAAAAAACGTCACATTCGCTGACAGCCATGCAGCCGACTGCACCCGTGACCGGGTGGGTTGAGTGCATGAAGTCATTCTCGATCCGTATTGAATCGAAATCCTGGGAATCTCCGCCGGTGGACTTGCGGTTTTGAAGGCGCGCACGCGCTTCAATGCCGTGGGCTGAATTGCTCTCACGACCTGAATCGACCGAATTTATGCAGTTTTTGTTCGCGAAACCGAAAACCTGGCTCAGCCTCAGTTTTGTCCTGGTGCTGCTGGCGCATCTGCCTTCTCCCCGTTTTGATCTGCATTACGACGACTACCTGCTGTGGGCGCAGCTCAAGGGGAATCAGTCGCTGGCGGAAAAGGGCTTCACACTGGCGGCCCCTGCCATTCCGCTGGCGGAAAAGATCTTCAATGCCTTTCATTTCTACAGCGCCAAAGACGGCACGGTGGCGGCTTACCGCGACTACGGCAACCTGCCCTGGTGGTCGTCGGAGACGGCGCTGATGAATCCGCTGCGGCCGGTGGCGGCCTTCACCCACTGGCTCGATTTTGCGGTGCTGGATGCCAGCCCCCTCCTGCTGGGCGCGAGCAATCTGCTGGCGCTGCTGGTGCTGTGGGCGGGGGCCTGCCTGCTGTTCCTGCAACTTTCGCGCTCGGTGCCGCTGGCCAGTCTGGCCGCGCTGATGCTGGCGGTGGATTTCAGCGTGACGGCCAATCTGCACTGGCTGGCGGCCAGAAATTCCTATCTGGCCACCGGTATTGGCCTGTTCGCGCTGCTGTGTTTCATCAGGTCCAGGGAGCAGGACAGCGGGCGCTGGCTGGGCGGCGCCATTGTGCTGTATCTGCTGGGTCTGCTGACGGCGGAAGCGTCCATTGCGCTGCTGGCCTATCTCGGTGCCTATGCCGTGTGCATGGACCGGCGGGGCTGGCTGAAAGGATCGCTGGCCCTGCTGCCCTTTCTGCTGGTCACCGTGCTGTGGCGGGTTTTTTACAACCGCTTTGGTTTTGGGGCCGACAACATTGCGCTGTATGCCGATCCGGGGCGTGGCTTGCTGGAATTTGCCGGCCAGCTGCTGGAGGTGTTTCCCGTCACGGCCCTGTCGCTGCTGCTCGGTTCCGATGAGTTCCTGTCGAATTTCAGTCCGGATGTTCGCGCCCGCATCGCTCTGGCGGCGTGGGCCGTGATCTTTCTGCTGGTGCTGCCGGTACGCCGGCTGCTGCAGGACGATCCGCGCATCCGTTTCATGCTGCTGGGCTCGCTGGTGGCCATCGTTCCCTTCGCCACGCTGCAGATCACCAGCAGCCGCAGTACCACGTTCTCGGCCATTGGCTTTTTCTATGTGCTGGCGGTCTGGCTGGGGGCGCTGTGGGCGCGGCGCGGGCGCTTCAATGGGCAACGTGTCCTGGCGCTGGCTGTTGGCGGCTGGCATCTGGCACTGCCGCTGGCGATGGGGCTGATGATCAGCGCCCGGCTGGTGTCGGTGTCGATGCAGCAGGACTCGCTGCACGAGTTTCTGCCGACCCTGGTGCACGCTGATCCGCAGCGGCCGCTGGTGGTGGTGAATGCCCCGGTGCCTTCCAGTCTCTTTTACCTGCCCTTCACCCTGGCCTATCACCAGCAACCTTTGCCGTCGCAATTGAACGCACTGGCGCCCGGCCTGAAGGCGGTCAGTGTCGAGCGTCAGGACCGGCACACGTTTATCGTGTCGTCGCCGGAAGGTCTGCCGGTTCACAATGAGGTCAGGCTGGCCGGCAGCGACGGGAAGGTCCTGCATCCGGTCTTTTCCTACCAGTTGCTGCAGGGGTTGATCACGTCGCCCGATCAGCACTTTTCACCGGGGCAGACCCTGACGGCCGGAAACCTGCGGATCACGCCGCTGGAAATGAAGGGGGAGGTCCCGGTCAGCGTCAGGATCGAGTTTGTATCCGGTGATCCCGACCGGATGACGTGGCTGTACCACGACTGGGCCGACAACCGCTATCACGTCATGAATCCGCTGGTGGTGGGCGGGAAAATCACGCTGGCCGGGCCGCTGTCGTTCTAGGCGGAACGGGCCCGCGCCGGCCCGTTGATTATTCTGCAGGACAGGCCATAATTCCCCGCTCGCTCCAGCGCCTGCCGCGGTTTTACGCGCAGCCCAAAGGGATCAAACCGCGCGTGAAAATCCAGGTTTTGTTATGACGTCAGCTCCAGCGTCCGCTCCCCACCAGCATTCCAGACTGATCCGTTTCCTGTCGGACCTTGCGGTCGCCGATATCGAGGCGTCGCACCGGGATTTTGCCGACCGGCTGGGCCAGCTGCTGGATTTCGGGGCGTCCATCATTCTGGCGGATGCCCTGAAGGCGCGGCGGACTCCCAAAACAGCTGCGCCGGTGCCGTCCATCGACACGGTGCAGGCGGATTTCCTGCGCACGCAGAACAAGCTGGTGAGCAACCTGATCCTGAGCTGCACGCCGGGGCAGGACAGCCCGCGCCTGCGCTGGCCGCAACCGAAAAAAGGCAGATTGCCCGACAGTTTTGAACCCTATCGCCGTTTCTATGCCGCCGCGCAGCGCGAGCTGGATGCCGGTGCCCGCGCCCTGCGCGCCAGCGTGCGTGACGCCATGACCGGCGTGTCGGCGCGGCTCGACCAGCTGGCGGCACTGGATGTGGCGCTGGACGATACCCTGTGGGATCACAGTCGCAGTTTTTTCGCGGTGGTGCCGGTCTTTCTGGAAAAACGTTTCAACCATTTCTTTGCGGTGGAATCCCCGGCGCCGGGCGCGCTGGAGCAGTTTCGCCGTGAATTGCAGGGTTTGCTGCTGGCGGAACTGGAAGTGCGCCTGCAGCCGGCGCTGGGCCTGCTGGAAGCGCTGGCCGCCGAAACCTGTGTCATCGATGCTTTGCCCAACGAGGAAAATATTCACCCATGACCCGCTTTGTTCTTGCAATGGCTGCCGCTGTCGGCACCGCCGTGATTTTGTGGATTGGCGCAGGCTTCTGGGGCGTTGATCTGCTGGCGCTCAGTGTCACCCTGATCATCGGTGCCGTGTATGCGTTCGGCCTTGGCGAGCTGCTGCGTTTCCGTCAGGCCACCGCGCAGTTCACTTCCGCGCTGGCGGACATTCCCGCCGGCCTGGCGTCGCTGGATGTCTGGCTGCAGCGGTTGCCGGCGTCGCTGCAGAACGCGGTGCGGGTGCGGGTGGAAGGCGAGCGCGTGGCGTTGCCGGCGCCGGTGTTCACGCCGTATCTGGTGGGGCTGCTGGTGATGCTGGGTCTGCTGGGAACGTTTCTGGGCATGGTGGCTACGCTGAAGGGCGCGGTGTTCGCGCTGGAAACCACCACTGATCTGCAGGCGGTGCGCACCGGTCTGACCGCGCCGATCAAGGGACTGGGCATGGCGTTCGGCACCTCGGTGGCGGGGGTGGCGGCGTCGGCGATGCTGGGCCTGATTTCCACCGTGTGCCGGCGTGAGCGGCTGCAGGCCACTGCGTTGCTGGATGTGCGCATGGCCACGGTGCTGCGTCCATTCTCGCTGGCGCACAACCGCCAGGAAACGTTCCGCGCCCTGCAATTCCAGGCGCAGGCGCTGCCGGATCTGGTGGTGAAACTCGATGCCATGTCCGGCCAGCTGGCGCAGATGGGCCAGCAGCTGGGCGATACCCTGATCGCCAACCAGCAGCAGATGCATCAGTCGGCGCACACGCTGTTTGCCGGTCTGGCTTCTTCCGTTGAACAATCCCTGCGTGACAATCTCGGCGAAAGCGCGCGTCTGGCCGGTGCCGTGCTGCAGCCGGTGATGGAAACCGCGGTGGCCAGCATCCAGCGCGAAACCGCGCAGGCGCAGCAGCAGATGAGTGCGCAGATGCAGGAGCAGTGGCAGCGCTTCAACAGCACCGCGTCGAATTTGCTGGAGGCCCAGGCGCAACAGGACCAGCAGCGGCTGGCACTGTGGTCGCAGCAGCTGGAGCAGATGTCTTCCACACTGGTGCAGGAATGGCGTGCGGCCAGCGCACAGGCCGGTGCACAGCAGCAACAGAACACGGCGGCGCTGGAAACGGCGGTGCACGAACTGGTGGAGCAGTCCCGCAGTCAGTCCGGTCATCTTTTGCAACAGATCACCACGCTGCTGGAAACCTCCGACGCGCTGGTGCAGACCCGCATCGAATCCGAACAGCAGTGGCGAGGGGAACACGGCCAGCACCTGCAGGAACTGACCTCGGCTCTGCGCGGCGAACTGGGTGCATTGCGCGAAGAGGAAGCGCAGCGCGGACAGGCGGCAGTGGCACGGTTGGCGGAACTGGAGGCGGCGCTGGCGCAGCATCTGGCCACGCTGGGCAGCGCACTGGAAGCCCCGATGACGCAGTTGATCGCGACCGCATCCGAAGCGCCAAAAGCCGCCGCCGAAGTGATCGCACAATTGCGGCAGGAAGTGTCCGCCGGCATCGAGCGCGACAACCAGCTGCTGGCGGAACGCAACCGGCTGGCGGAACAGCTGTCCGCCCTGCTGGGCACATTGCAGGACACCACCGAGCGCCAGCAGCAATCCATTGCCGCGCTGGTGCAGGACGCATCCACACACCTGCAGCAGATCAGCCACGATTTCTCCGGTCAGGTGAATCGCGACGTGGGGCAGCTCACGCAGACCGCCGCGCAGGTCACCGTCAGTGCCACCGAAGTGTCCAGTCTGGGCGAAGCATTTGCCGCTGCGGTGGAGCAGTTCAGCGCGTCCAGCCGCAGCCTCACCGACAATCTGGCGCGGGTGGAAGAAGCGCTCGCCAACAGCTCCACCCGCAGCGACGAGCAGCTGGCCTATTACGTGGCGCAGGCGCGGGAAATCATCGACCTGAGCATGCTGTCGCAGAAGGAAATTTTCGAGGAGCTGCGGCGCCTCAAACCGCAGGAGCGGGTGGCTGCGCTGCCCGTTGAGGAACTGGCGCAAGCGGAAGCCCGCGAGCCTGAAGAGGTGGTGTGATGGCGGACGGACTGTTGCACGAATCCGACGAAGAACAGGCTCACGCCGCGCCGATCTGGCCGGTGTTTGCCGACCTGATGTCGGCGCTGGCGGGTGTGTTCGTGCTGGTGCTGGTGTGGGTGCTGGGCATGCAGGTGGAACTGGCCAAATCGCTGGAAGATGAAATTGCGCGGCGCGAGGCGGCCGATGCGCGACGTCTGGCACTGGAGCAGGCGCTGGCCGATCCGCTGGCGACGGGGCGCATCACGCTGCGGGACGGTCGCATCGGCATCAGCGGCAGCGTGCTGTTCGCGCTCAATTCTGACGAATTGCAGCCCGAGGGCCGGCAGCTGCTGCAAACCCTGGTGGCGCCGCTGCAGGTCTATCTGGGCGAGCGTGACGAGCTGCTGATGGTGAGCGGCTTCACCGACGATCTGCCGATCCAGAAAAACAACAGCCGCTTTGCCGATAACTGGGAGCTGTCGGCGCAGCGGGCGCTGACGGTGACGCGGGCACTGATCGAGGCTGGCATGCCGGCGGATACGGTCTTCGCGGCGGCATTCGGTGCGCAGCAGCCGGTGGCGTCCAATGCCGATTCCGCCGGCCGTTCCCGGAACCGGCGGGTGGAAATGGCGCCGGTGCCGCGCTCCGGTGCGAAGTTGCAGCCATGAGCGAAACATCAGCCATGAGCGACGTAAAAGCCATGAGCGAAACAGCAGCCACGCATGACGCCGTGGATTCCCTGCAGCGTATCGAGTCCGAACTGGTCGCGTGGCAAGCGCGCCGTGCCGACCAGTTTGATCCGGTGCGCTTCCGTTTCATCGAAGCGCTGCTGCGGCGCGCACTGGTGCTGCAAGGTGCGGCGCGGGACTTGCTGGAAACACGGATCACCGGCGCGATGACCGCCTACCGCACGGCGTATCAGTCGGCGCGCAGTGACGCCCTGCGTGCGGTGGATCAGGTGGAGATGCAGTTTCCCGTCGCGGCCGCCGCTGTGCGCCAGCGTTTCGCCGCCGGCGATTTTCACGGCGTGCAGCAGTGGCTGCAGCGGTTGCAGCGCAATGCCGGCCGTCCAGGGCTGGGTCCGCTGGTAAAACAGCTGCGGCGCAAGGGCCGCGAGCGTGAAGCGGCGGTGGAAGATCTGTCGCTGGATGAAATGCTGCGCCGGCAGGAACAGGCCGCGTTGCAGGCGCGTCCCGATATCAGTGGTGGCCGTCTGGATGACGAGCAGACCGATGAACTGCGCGCCATGCGCCAGTTCCGCGATGCCTGGGCCAAACGGGTGATCGAGAAGGCGGTGGAGCAGGCCATGGAGGATGCGCCGGAAGACGCCGGCCCGCTCAATGCGCACCGGCTGGTGATCGGCGCCATCACCCAGATGCGTGACATCTCGCCGGACTATCTCAACCGCTTCGTGTCGTATGTGGACACGTTGCTGTGGCTGGAACAGGCGGCGAAACGGGTGGCTCAGTCGCGATAGGCGGACTGCACTTCCGGCGGGTTGTCGTTGTCCGGCAGCGGCGCCTGGATGCGGGTGACCAGCACCTTGTCCACGCGGTTGCCGTCCATGTCCAGCACCTCAAGCTGCACGTTGGCCACGCTCACGATGGTGGCTGCTTTCGGAATGTGGCCCAGCACCGTCATGATCAGGCCGCCCAGGGTGGAATAGTTGCCCTGTTCCTCTTCCGGCAGAGTCTTGATGCCGAACTTGTCCTTGAAATCGTTGATGTCCACCAGCGCGTTCACCAGCCAGCTGCCATCCTCGCGCTCCACAAAATCCGGTTCGTATTCCTGATCGTCCGCCGGCATGTCGCCCACGATCGCTTCCAGCACGTCGTTGACCGACACCAGACCGCTGGTCTGGCCGTGTTCATCCACCACAATCGCCAGATGCACGCGGGATTTCTTGAACTGCTCCAGCAGCTGCAGCGCGGTGGCCGAGTTGGGCACGAACAGCGGACGCTTGATCATGTCGGAAATATCCAGTGACTGGCCGCTGAGCACCTTGGTCATCACATCCTTGGAATAGAGAAAGCCGATCACGTTGTCGATGCCGCCCTTGCACACCGGGATGCGCGAGTGGGTGGTGTCCTTGATCTTGTGCAGGTTTTCCTCGGCGGTGTCCTCGAGGTCGATGTAATAGACCTCCTTGCGCAGCGTCATGATGTTGCTGACACGCTGGTCGTCCAGCCGCAGCACGTTGCGCACCATGGTGTGCTCGGATTCCTCCAGCACGCCGGCCTCGGTGCCCTGTTTCATCAGCGAGTGGATTTCCTCTTCGATGATGTCGGCTTCTTCCGTCTTTTTCGAGCCGGACAGCTTGAGGATGGCCTCGGTGGACAGGCTGAGCAGCACCACCAGCGGGCGCGCAAACTTGGACAGCAGGTTCATCGGGTGGGCCACCACCTTGGCGATCGCCTCGGGGTTGTGCATGGCCAGCCGCTTGGGCACCAGCTCGCCGAAGATCAGCGAGAAGTAGGTGATGATGATGACCATCAGGGTGAGGGAAAGCGGTTCGGCCCAGGGCGCCACCAGTTCGAACTGCAGCAGGTAAACCTCGATGCGTTCGGCAATGGAGCCTTCACCCATGGCGCCGGCCAGAATGCCGATCAGGGTGATGCCAACCTGGATGGTGGACATGAAGCGGGTGGGTTCGCGGGCGAGTTTGAGAGCGGCTTTGGCAGTTTCACTGCCGGCGTCGGCCTCCTTTTCCAGACGTACCTGGCGGGAGGAGACCAGGGCGATTTCCGACATGGCAAAGACGCCATTCAGAAGGATCAACCCGAAGATGAAGAGAATGTCCATTTACCTTGTTCGTGTAGTTCAGGAGGGGCAGAAGATATAGGAATCGGGCTGATATTGGTAATGGTTTTTGATGACAGTGGAGGTAGATTGTCCAAACGTGTTGCAAATGAGAAATGTTATCAATAGTATTTGCGTGTACGTTTTGGGGTGACGCCGGCACGGTTACTGTGGAACTGGGCGGCGTCGTTTGCGGCGAAACCGCGCTTTTTATGATCAGTTGGAGTTGTCTATGTCCACCCTGTTTACCCGTCGCCCGCTGGCGATTGCCGTGGCCTGTCTGGCGTCTGCGCCGGTGCTGGCCGAGGAAGCCGCAACCACTGCCCAGGCCGTGCTGGACCCGGTGGAAGTCTGGGCCACCGAGGTCAAGGCATCCTCGGTGAAATTCGACGACGAGACCATGGCCATCAAGCAGGCCGACCATATCAGCGACCTGCTGCGGCCCGTGCCGGGAGTGGACGTGGGCGGCGCCCATTCGCTGAACCAGCGCATCACCATCCGCAGCATGGACGACAAGGATATCCGCGTCAGCATCGACGGTGCCAACCAGAACACCTACATGTACCACCACATGGGCAACCTGCAGATCAATGCCGACATCCTGAAATCGGTGGACATCGATGTGGGCAATAATTCCGTGATCAATGGCGGCCTGGGTGGCGTAGTGCGGTTTGAAACCAAGACCGCGCGCGAATTGCTGCGTCCCGGCCAGGATTTCGGCGCGCGGGTGCAGGCATCTTATGGCGACAACGCCTTTGTCGGTTCGTCGGTGACGGGTTACGGCCAGGTGAGTGACAGCGTGGACGTGCTGGCCTATTACAACTTGATGCAGCGCGACAATTTTGAAGTGGGCGGCGGCAAGATCAAGGATGAGAACGGCAATGTGGTGCCCGGTACCGACGGCACCGTGCGCGGCCTGGAAGGCGACGTGGGTGATGCGCTGCTGAAATTCGGCTGGGATTACGCGCCTGGTCAGCGGATTGCGCTGGGGTATGAGGCCTATGCTGACGAAGGCGATTATGCCTACCGCCCGGACATGGGGCTGGCCACGGATATTGCGATTGCCAACGGCACCAATACGCCACTGGAATATCCCACGGAATTTACGCGCGATACGGTGACCCTGAATTACGACGGCGAGTTCGGCGACAGCACCACGGTGAAAGCCACGCTGTACCAGAACGAGAGCAACTTCTGGCGCGATGAATCCAGTCTCATCAATTCCACCAACCCGCGCTTGCGCGCGTCGGCCGGTATCAAGGAAGGCGATGCCACGAACACTGGCTTGAATGTGCTGGCCACCACCAAATTTGACACCGCGCTGACGCAGGAACTGACCTACGGCGCAGGGCAGATCGAGTACAAGACCAGCTACGAAGCGCAGTATGTGGACGATTCTTTTGATCGCGGCAGCGAGGAAGCCCGCAATCAGGCGCTGTTCGTGCAGGACCGGATCGCATTGGGTGGTGGCGTGGCGGTGATTCCGGGCATCCGTTATGACCAGTACGACATCAATGCTGCCGTGGTGAATGACGTTTACAACGAAGTGACCGGTGCCCTGGCCGTGGAATACGAACCGGTGTCGAGCGTGCTGCTGCGCGCCAGTTCGACACAGCTGTTCAAGGGGCCGGAACTGGCGGAGGTGTACACCAACGCCGGCCTGAGCGATGAACCCAATCCCGATATTGAAGCCGAAACCGGTTACAACCATGAGCTGTCGGCAGCGTTTGAAGATGCCGTGCTGGGCGCCGACAAATTCTCGCTGGGTGCCACGCTGTTCCGCACCGACATCAAGGACTACATCTTCGACTACGCCGAAACCGACACCTTCTATGGCAAGGACAATGTCGGCGACATGCAGATCGATGCCCTGCAGGG
>CAZBII010000048.1:0-26124 GCA_964491665.1 uncultured Moraxellaceae bacterium | reverse complement strand
CCGTGACCTGATTGATGAAGAAGTGATCGCCTGAAAACAGCTCCAGACTGAAAGGCCCGCGGGTGACCGAGCGCCAGTCTTCCAGATCGTCGAGAGACACCTGCTTGTCCTTCACGCCACCCAGCGCCAGCACCGGCACATCAATCGGCTCGGACGGACGGTATTCCCAGGTTTCCACCACCTGGCAATCCGCGCGCAGGATCGGGCTGACCAGATCCATCAGTTCGGGGTTGTTCAGGGCTTCTTCCGGCGTGCCGTTGAGACGGCGGATTTCATCGCGGAATTCCGGCTCCGGGAGCGTGTGAATGGGCTTGTTTCGCGGCGGACGCTGGGGGCCGCGCCGGCCGGACACGATCAGGCAGGCTGGCTGGCGCAGACCGGCATCCCTCAGGCGCCGGGCCAGTTCAAAGGCAACCTGCGCCCCCATGCTATGACCAAAAAACGCATAGGGAACGTTACGAATATGGGGCTGGATGACATCCTGCAACGCGTCCAGCAGGGAGGACAGGGTAGTGAAGGCGCGTTCCTTGAAGCGGGACCCGCGGCCGGGCAACTGGATTGAACAGACTTCGACGTCTTGCGGCAACCGGCGATACCAGTCGCGATAGGTAGAGGCATTTCCACCCGCATAGGAAAAGCAGAACAACCGCAAACGCGGCGATTCCACGGGACGGGTGACCTGGAACCACTGACTTTGTGAAAACTTGGGATTCAGTGTCATGACCATTGTTTACTGCCACCGTTTTCTTGTTATTTTGCCGGCAACCGATCCGGTTATCTGGCAACCCCAATGTTGACTGCGCAGCATTCGAAGGAATGCAAATTAGCACTACTGTGCAAAAACGATTCAAGTATACCGCAGATTTTTATCTGTCTACTACGAATTAAAAGCGATAGCACCAGAAGGGTCAAACCCGGGATACGAGAATTGTGAAAAACCTACACTTTGAAAACAACAAGTTACATAACTTACATAGGCAAGTTTCCGCCGCCTTGCACGGTCGGCGCGGGCTGCCCGTTTTGTGAATCAGTTGGCACATTTTCATCCGGAAGATCGAGATCGGCCCGCCGGATTGCGGGAATGCTCCAAGCCAGCGCGACCATGACCAGACTGAGCACTCCAAACAGGCTGATCATCAGCGCGACTCCCCTGCCCTCACCCACACCCCAGACCGGTCCTAGCACGGCCGCCAGCGCTCCACCTTCCAGCATCATGGGGTTGAACACGTGATCCGCCAGCAGGCCCGACGCCAGAAACGCCAGCGGCTGTGCCGCTTTCATGATGGTATTGCGCAGGCTGAAAGCGCGCCCGTGAAAATGAGCGGGGACTTTGCGTTGCCAGAGAGTCTGGCTGCAGACCGTGGCGACAGGAGCCGCCATCATGATCGCAATGGCACACCCGGCAAGCCAGCTGATACTGGTGGGGATGGGCATGACAACCAGCACACAGGCAATCAGCACTGACGCACCCAGAATACCCAGCATTTTCCGCTGCGGTCCTTTCCACGCCACCATCAGAATGCCGCCGACGAGCGTGCCGACACCCGCCATGGACTGGATCATCCCCAGATCCTTGGTGGTGCCCATGCTGAGCACGAGCGGCAGAATCAGCACCTGTACCGCTGACACGTTGAACCAGATCAGTGTGAATAGATACAAACCGCCCAGAACACCCGGTTTCGATTTCAGATAACGATAACCCTCGGCAATATCGCTCCACAATGACTGCGCTTTTTCCCGGTGCGCCTGCAGCAGCGGTGGCAGCGTGACAATGCCCAGCGTGGTCAAGCCAATCGCAAAACTGACGATGTTGAAGATGAAAATGCCATCCATGCCCACCTCGTCCAGCGTGATGCCGGCGAGAATGGGACTGGCCAGTTGCACCACACCGAACACCAGTCCGAGTGAACCATTGGCGCGACTGAGACTTTCAGGCGGTACCAATGTAGTAATGACAGAGGAAAAACCCACCTGCAGCACGGTGGCACAGATGGAAGCAATCGGCACGACCAGCAGGATCTGCCACACCTGCAGCATCTGGTTCCAGTACAGTGTGGCCAGGGTCAGCATGACCAGCGCGCTGCCCAGCTGGGCACTGAACAGCACGCGCTTGCGATCCCAGCGATCGATGATGGAGCCGATGACAGGCCCTAAAAGAATACCGGGAACGGTGGATGCAATGGCGATCGTAGTGAAGTTGGTAACGCTGCCGCCGGACTTGTAGGCCCAGACGCCGAGAGCAAAGTTCGTCAGCGTGGAGCCCAGCAGGGAAAAAGACTGGCCAATCAGGATGAAGTAGAAAAGCCGCAAGCCCGACATCGATTTTCAGGACCGTTGTTATTGTTTTGGTGGGAAGTCCGCATGGTAGCCTATATTGAAGGCATGGTATAGTTTTTGGCTCTTCCCTCAGGCGTAGACAATAACAATCAGCATGAGCTTTTATCGCACTCCTTCCCCGCTTGAATTCAGTTATATCGCCAGCGATCTTCCTGACTCGTCACCCATGGTGAACCAGTTTTTCGTGCATGGCGCCGGCCATATCGACCGGCAGAAAATGCAGGAAGCCCTGAATCGGGCGGCGCAGGCCAATCCCGGCATGCACACGCGGCTGAAAGGTGTCTGGGGCTGGCGTTACTGGGATGACAAGGGACCGCTGCCGTTTCTGGAGGAAGTTGACGCGCCCGATTGGGATGGAATGAGTTCGGAAAAATGTCCGCGTCTGGGTGAGCGGATCGATCTGCGCAAGGACCCGCTGTGTCAGGTGTCGATGATCCGCGCCGCAGGTGATCTGTTCCTTTTGTTCCGCACGCATCACGCCATTTCCGATGGTCGCGGCACCGTGCATTTCATGCATGATGTGTTTCGTGTGCTGCGTGGCGAAGAGCCGCTGGGTTCGACGTCCACACTGACGGAATGGGACATCGCGATGCGGGAAGAACGGCCGGCACGTCCCATTGTGGAAGGTGACAGTCTGCCAGTGCTGAAATGTGCGAAGCATCCTGGCGAGCGCGGCTGTCGCTGGCAGCGGTTTTACTGGGACGGCGACCAGAACAAGTTTACCGCGAAGATCATGTTCGTACTGGCGCAGATGGCGCGGGAAAATCACGGCGACGGCAAGGTGCTGTTGCGCATTCCCGCCGATCTGCGTCGTTACATGCAGGAAGACGAAGGCTTCACGATTGCCAACTGTACCGGCGCGCTGGATATGGACGTAACTGCCGAGACCACGATCAATCAGATCCGCTCACAGATTGTGAAATCCATGCGGCAGAAGGAAGATCTGTCGCCGTTCATGGAAAGCCACCGGCACGCGCGCTGGTTGCCGGGCGCGATGTTCCGGCAGTCGGCGGAATCGCTGCAGAAACTGCATGAATCCGGCCGCTACCGCATGACGGGCGTCATCAGCTACATGGGCGACGTGGGCGAGGAGCTGTTCCGCTGCGAAGGCTTCACACCCAAGTCATTGTTCGGCGCGCCGATTGCACTGGAGAATCGCCCGATTTTTGTGGGCGCCACCACCCAGAACAAGATCACCAACATTTTTGTCGGCGTGCCGAAAGCGCTGGCGAGCGCCGAGGATCTGAAAGCGTTTTGTAATGTATTGGCGGAGCGGTTGCACGGCGTGAAATGAGGGAAATTGTGCTGGCAGATTTACTACGCGTTGCAGCAAACGATGTGGGTGCAAATAAAAAGGGAGCCTGTGCTGGCTCCCTTTTTTGTTTTCAGCAGGTTTGACCCGTTTGGATCGGGACGTTCCCCTGATTCAGAAACATTCCTTCATCGACGCCCGGATGATATCAAGTCCCTGCTGCAATTCCGCTTCCGATACCGTCAGTGGCGGCAGCAGTTTCATCACCTGCCCTTTGCGGCCGGCATTTTCGATGATCAGGCCTTTCTCGAAACATTTGGCCAGCACACGCTCGATCAGGTCGTTGTCGCCGGTGACGGTGAAATCCACGCCCCAGATCAAACCCAATCCCCGCAGCGGCAGGCGCGGATCGACTTCCTCGATGATGCTGCGCAGGGTGGATTCCACCAATCGGGATTTCTTTTCCACCTGCTGCTGGATGTCGAGCGTGCTCCACAATTCCAGCGCGGCAGCGCCGGCGATGAACGCCAGCTGATTGCCACGGAAAGTGCCGTTATGTTCGCCCGGCGACCATTTATCAATTTCCGGCTTCAGCAGCACCACCGACATGGGCAGGCCACAGCCGCTGATGGATTTGGACAGGGTAATCACGTCGGGAATTATGCCGGCGCGCTCGAACGAGAAGAAACTGCCGGTGCGACCGCAGCCGACCTGAATATCGTCGACAATCATGAGGATGTCGTGCTTGTCACACAGGGCGCGCAGCTGCTTCAGCCATTCCACCGGCGCCACTACAACGCCACCCTCGGCCTGCACGGTTTCGAGCAGCACTGCGGCAGGTTTGTCGATACCGGAACTGGGATCGGACAGCACGGCGTCCATGTAGGCGATGGTGTCGATTTTTTCCATCGCTCCGAACGGATACGGCATGAAGGTGACGTTGGGCAGGATGGTGCCGGCGCCCTTGCGGTTGTACTGGTTGCCGGTGCAGGCGAGGCTGCCGAGGGTCATGCCGTGAAAGCCACCCTGGAAGGCAAAGATGTTCTGCCGGCCTTTCACCTTGCGCACGATTTTCAGCGCGGCTTCCACGGCGTTGGTGCCAGTGGGACCGCAGAACTGCACCTTGTAGTCCAGCTTGCGCGGCAGCAGGATTTTTTCCTGCAGCGACTGGATGAATTCACCCTTGGCGACGGTGTACATGTCAAGCGCGTGCATGATGCCGTCGTCGCGCAGGTAGTCGATCAGTTTGTCACGGATGAAATCGGGATTGTGGCCGTAATTGAGCGCGCCGGCGCCGGCAAAAAAGTCCAGATAGCGGCGACCGTCTTCCCCTTCGATGAAAGCGCCTTTGGCCCGCTTGAAGACGGTGGGAAAGGCGCGACAGTAGGAACGCACTTCGGATTCATACTGCTGAAATACTTCTGTACGCATTCAATGCCTCGTTAATTGTTCTTGTTATCGGTCTGGAAAATGGCGCGCAGCTGCTGCGCCAGTGCCACCGCGTTGTCGCCCTGCATCAGGGTTTCATGTCCACCCGGTACAGTATGGCACGTCATGCGCTGCGGCGCGGACTGCCAGGTGGTGCCGGATGCAATGCCGGTGGCGTTATCCCGCGCCGTAAAATGATGCACGTTTGCCTGCACCGTTTCCACTTCATATTGTGTCGCAAGTCGATGATTTGTGACGGCCACCTGATAAACCGCCTCGAACTGCGCACGCGGGAAATCGGCGGGAATGGCGCCGGCCGCAACGCCGGTGCGATACAGCCAGTCGGCATAAGCCCCTGTTTTCGCGCCGGAATCATTCTGCCCGGCCGGCAGCGGGCGCCCCAGCGCCGCGCCAACGATCTGGGCCTCATCCTGATGGCTCTGCCGCAGGTGCGCCGGACTGAAGCTGTCGAGCATGACGACCTGCGCCACGGTTTCGCCCTGGGCCTCCAATTGACGCGCAATGGCGAGGGCGAAGATGCCACCGAGGGATTGCCCGGCCAGACGGTAGGGTCCGTGCGGCTGGGTTGTCCGAATGGCGGCGATGTAGTGCGACGTCATTTCATCGAGCGTTGCAAACGGTGGCTTGGCGCCGGACAGGCCCCGCGCACGCAAGCCGTAAACGCTGAAGGAGTCCTTCAACGCCGCAGCCAGATCGGCGTAACACACCACATCGCCACCTACCGGATGAATGAAGAACAGCGGCGGCTGCGCATTTTCTGCAATCGGAATCAGCAGTGCGTCGTTATCGGTACTGCCCTGCCCGATCAGCTGCGCCAGTTTTTCGATGGTCTGTGTGGTGAGCAGTGACACCACCTGCAGTTGCGTGCCCAGTTCCTTGTTGATGCGCGCCATGATGCGCACGCCAATCAGGGAGTGGCCGCCCAGCTCGAAGAAATTGTCGCGGATGCTGACGCGCTCCACCGGCAGGAAAGATTCCCAGATGGTGGCGAGCTGCGCTTCCAGTTCAGTGCGCGGCGCGACGTAGTCGGCACCGCCGAGCTGGATGCTGTCCGGACGCGGCAGCGCCTTGCGATCAATTTTTCCAGCCGGTGTGAGCGGCATTTTTTCCAGCACGGTGATAGCGGCAGGCACCATGAAATCCGGCAGACGCTCGCGCAATTGTGCGCGCAGTGCAGTCGGTTCCAGCGTGCCGGCTTCTTCCGTCGCGACGACATACGCGGCCAGCGCGGTGCCGCCGGGCATGTCGTGCCGCACGGTGACCACGTTTTCGCGCACGCCCGGCAATGCGGAAACAGCCGATTCCACTTCACCCAGTTCGATACGGAAGCCGCGCACTTTCACCTGATTGTCGACGCGGTCGAGATATTCCACTGTGCCATCACTGAGCCAGCGACCGAGGTCGCCGGTGCGATAAAGCATGCCGCCCTTGCTGCCAGGGAACGGATTGGGCACGAATGCCTGCGCGGTTTTTTCCGGATTTTTCCAGTAGCCTTCACCGACACCGATGCCGCCGATGCAGATTTCGCCGGGCACGCCGGGCGGCACCAGCCGCATCTGGTCGTCGACAATAAACACATCGAGATTGGCGAGCGGCTTGCCTATGGGCACGCTCTTGCGATCGGCCGGCAACGGGGAATGGATCGCCGCCTGGATGACGTCGTCCGCCGCTTCGGTGGGACCGTAGGCGTTCACCACCGGAATCTGCGGATACAGCGCGAGCCAGTCGTTCACCAGATCCACCGACACCGCTTCGCCGGTCGCCATCATCCAGCGCAGCGATGGCAGTGCACGCTGTTCCTGCGGCAATGTGCGCACATATTCCATCAACAGCTGCAGCGCTACCGGCACCAGTTCCACAACACTGATGTCGTGCTGTTGCACCAATTCAAACAGCTTGCGCGAATGGGTGACGTCATCCAGCACCACGACCTTGCCGCCGCAGGTAACCGGACCGACGAACTGCCACACGGAAATATCGGACGAGGCCGGCGCCGTTTGCAGGAAGCTGAAATCGGCGTGGAATTCCAGCGCCTTGCGTTCCGCTTCAATGTGGTTAAGTGCGCCGTCGTGACGGATCAGCGCGCCTTTCGGCAAGCCGGTGGAGCCCGAGGTGTAGAGCATGTAGGCACGATCGCGCGGCGAGGATTCCACATGCAGATTCACTGTGGATTCCTGCGCAATTGCAGGCCAGTCGCGATCCAGACAGATATGCTGCGCGTGATGATTGCCGCTGACTTTTGGCAGCAGCGCTTCCTGGGTGAGCAGCACACTCACTTCGGAATTCTCGATCATGTATTCGATGCGGTCCTGCGGATATTTCGGGTCCATCGGCACATAGGCGGCGCCCGCTTTCATGATGCCGAGAATGCCGACGAGGAAATCCGCCGAGCGCTCGGCACACAGGCCAACCAGATGATTGCGGTCAACGCCCTTGCCCCGCAAATGATGTGCGAGCTGGTTGGCGCGCTGATTGAGTTCGCGATAGGTATAACTCACCACATCATCAGCAATGGCCAGCCGCTCCGGATGCAGATGCGCCTGCTGCTCGAAGCGCTGGTGAATGCACTGGCTGAGATCGAAATCCGTCGCCGTGTCGTTCCAGATTTCGGTGAGCAGCATCTTTTCCGCCGGATCGGTGACGTACTGCAGATCACCCAGCGTTTGCGCGCAGCCTGCCAGAATCTGCTGGCTGAGCGCTTCGATCCGCTGGAGGAAACCGAAGTCTGCAAACAGGTGTGCGTGATAGAACAGGTTGAACTTCAATTTGCCGCCCACTTCCGTCACCACGAACTGCACGTTGCCGGCCGGATCGCTGGGCGTGCCTTCGGGATCGAAAACTTCACCGAGGAATTCGGTGTGCGCGAGAAACTGGTAGTAGTTGAACATGAAGCCCACGCGCCCGCGCGGTGACAACGCAATCTGCTTGCCGATGGAAATCAGGCGCTGGTCCTTGATCTCTTTCTGGAACTGGCGCGCGTAACCGAGCAGATCGGTGAAGCTGGCCTCTGCTTTCAGGGTGTCACGACTGAACACGAACGGGATTTCCTGAATGTAGCAACCCATTGTGTTGTAGTGACCCTTGATGCGGCCACCCATGGTTTCCTGAATGGTGAAATCCGCATCCGGACGGCAGTAGGCCTTGATCATCAGGCCAAACAGGGATTTCAGATACAGTGCCGGCGTGATGCGATGCTCGCGGCAGAATTTTTTCAGCTGCTGCCAGTGTTCGTCATCCAGGAACAGTTCACGCGTGATGAAATGCGCCGGTGCCGGCACGGGGGCAGGCACAGTGAAATCCAGCGGCTCGACATTGCGGAAACGCTCGCGCCAGAAGTCGATGACGGCGGCGGTATCCATGCTGGCGCGATCATGCTGCACGAACTGATCGAACACTGCAGGCACATGACTGAAGGCATCGGTCTGGCCTTGCTGTCGGGCGTTGTATAGCGCCGTAAGCTGTTCCCACAGACTGTTGAGCGCAGCACCGTCGAGCACGGCATGATGCACTGCCGTGATTACCACAAAATGCGCTGGCGCCAGCTTCAGCACGCAGTAACTGACCAGCTCATCCTGTGCCAGGTTATACGGGCGATAGATCAGGTTCCGGATTTTCAGCTGCAGTTCGTCTGCACTGAGCGGTGAACCACTGAGATCGATCAGTTCAAACGGAATGGCGTGTTCGCGACGCACCGCCAGATAGCCCATGTCGAGCCAGGGTTTGTCGGCTGTGACAAAACGCGCGCGCATGATGGGCTGATGATCGCTGATGGTCTGAATGCAGTCGCGCCACAGCGCCACATCCAGTTCACGATGAATATGGATATGCCAGCCGTGACTGCTCTGCAGCGACGCCGGATTCACCAGATTGTCCATGAACATGTCGTACTGCATGGCGGACAGCGGCAGCGCAGCTTCATAAACGTTCGCGTCCAGATCCAGTTCCGCCAGCAGGTTTTGCGGCACATGCAGAGGCAGCGTGTTCACCGGTTGCTGCGGTGCTTTCAGCATCTGCTCACACAGTTGCTGATAATGCTGCAGCAGACGCTGGATGGTGTTGTCGAAAAACAGTGTGGTGTTGTACTCCAGCGAGCCACCGAGACTGTCGCCATTCTGCGTCAGGCTGAGGGTGAGATCGAACTTGGCGGTGGTGGTGTTGCCGCCCAGCATTTCCACCTGCAGATCGCCGAACTGGCCGGACTGCAGCAGATTGCCGGCATTGAACGAGGCATTATCCAGCAACTGGAATGCCACCTGCACCAGCGGCGAATACGCAGGATTGCGACGCACGCCGAGACGTTCGACGATCAGATCCACCGGCACGTCGCCGTGACTGAAGCCTTCCAGCACCGTCTGCCGCACGCGCTGCACGGCCTGCTCCACGGTCGGATTGTTGGCAAGATCGGTACGCAGCACCAGACTCTGGATAAAGAAACCGATGATGTTTTCCAGCTCGGGCGCGTGACGGCCCAGCGTGGGCACGCCAATCAGAATGTCGGTCTGCCCCGCATAACGGGACAGCAGCAATTTCCAGCCGGTGAGCATAAACATGAACGGTGTGATGCCGTTGTCAGCGCAGAACGTTTTCAGCCGCGCGCCGAACGTTTCGGGGAATTGCACGTTAACACTGGCACCGGCTGTCGATTGGACCGGCGGACGCGGCTGATCCAGCGGCAGATCCAGCAGCGCCGGCGCTTTCGCCAGCTTGTTCTGCCAGTAGTGCAGCTGATCATTCAGCCTTTCGGCCGACAGCCAGTCGCGCTGCCATTCCGCAAAATCGCCGTATTGCAGGCGCAGTTCCGGCAGCGGCGACGGTGCATCGTGACTGAATGCCAGATACAGCGTGATCAGTTCGCGGAACATCACCACCAGCGACGCTCCGTCGGAAATGATGTGGTGCATGCACAGAAGCAAATGGTATTCCGGCGCGGCGGACGTTTTCACCAGCGAGGCACGCAGAAGCGGCGCCTGTGCCAGATCGAACACGGCGCTGCGATTGTGCTGGATGTGTTGCTGCAGGTTTTCTTCCCGCTGTGCCGAATCCAGCTGCGAAAGATCGACGCGTTGCAGATTCCACTGCATCTGCTCGCGAATGATCGCCAGAGGTTCGCCATCTGCGGAATTTTCGAAATGGGTGCGCAGGGATTCGTGGCGGCGAATCAGTTCGCGGAACGCCTTTTCCAGTGCGCCTTCATTCAAAGCACCCCGAATGCGCAGCCCCAGCGGCATGTTGTTGGCACTGGTGCCGGGATTCAGCTGTTCGAAGAACCACAACCGCTGCTGGCCGAACGACAAACGCGCCCTGCCCCGCTCGCTGCGCGCCACAATCGCTGGCCGCGATTGCTCCACGCTGTTTTCTTCCACTGTGCGGGCGAAAGCTTCCACTGTGGGATTCTCGAACAGCGCGCGCACGGTGAGTGCACGGTTCAGCTGCCGCGACATGCGGCTGACCAGCTGCGTCGCCAGCAATGATTGTCCACCCAGCTGGAAGAAATTGTCCTGCACGCCGACACGCTCGACACCCAGCACACTCGCCCACAACTGGCACAGCGCACTTTCCAGTTCGGTACGCGGCGCCACGTAATCGCGCCCGCTTTCGATATCCGGTTTCGGCAGCGCCTTGCGATCCACCTTGCCGTTCGGCGTCAGCGGGAAAGCCTCCAGCAGCACCCAGCTTTCCGGCACCATGAACGCAGGCAGGAACGCGAGCGTCTGCTGCGACAGTTGCAGACTGGACACGGCTTTTTCCGCGCGCGCGTCGATCATTACCCACGCCACCAGACGCTGCACGTTGTTGTCGCCGACAACAACATCCACCAGCGAATCTTTCACGCCGGGCACCTGATTGATGACTGCCTGAATCTCGCCGGCTTCAATCCGGTAACCGCGCAGTTTCATCTGGTGATCGCGCCGGCCGAGATATTCCACCACGCCATCGGGACGGTAACGCACGCGGTCGCCTGTGCGATAAATGATGTCGCCGGGCTGATACGGATTCGGCAGGAACGCCTGTGCCGTCAGTTCCGCATTTTTGAGATAACCGGGGCCGACACCGTCGCCGCCAATGTACAGCTCGCCAATCGCACCGATCGGCAACAGCTCCTGCTGGTCGCCCAGCACGTACAGACGCACGTTGTAGTTGGGCCGGCCGATCGGCAATGCCGACGCACTGATGTCGCGCTCCACATCAATCGCGTACCAGGCCGCAATGTCGGTACATTCGGTTGGACCGTAACTGTTCACCAGCTGGCAACGGCTCTGCCGCAACCAGTGCGCCAGACGCGGCAGGTTGATCGGCTCGCCGCCGAGGAACAGATAGCGCAGGGTTTGCAGATCCTGCCACTGGAAACGCTCGTCCTGCAGCGGATAAAACGCACTGGGTGCGCAGTTGATCCAGGTAATATTTTCGCGCGCGATCACCTGCTGGATGGCGCTGATGTCGTATTCCTGAAAATCCGGAATCACCAGCGTCGCGCCGCACATCAGCGGGCCGAACAGACTCTTCTGCGTGAGATCGAAACCGACGGCACTGAGCAGCAGGAAACGATCACTGGCGTTCATGCCAAACTGGTTGATGTACCAGTTCAGCAGGTTGATTTCGGAGCAGTGATGCACGCTGGTGCCTTTCGGCTTGCCAGTCGAGCCAGAGGTGAAAATCACATACAGCAAACGTTCCGGATCGTGCGGCACTTGCGGCGCAGTAACCGGCTGTTGCGCGATGGCGACGCGGCTTTCGTCCCACTGAATCCACTGCACGCTCGCCGGCAGATTCGCAGTGAGATGGGAGCGCGTGATGCCGATGTTGATATTGGCATTGTCCAGAATGTAACGCAGACGTTCTTCCGGATAGCTGGCGTCCAGCGGCACATAAGTCGCGCCGGCGCTGATCACGCCCAGGATCGCGGTCATCAGATGCAGGTTGCGGTCGAGACACACAGCGACACGATCACCCGGTTTCACGCCCTGCTGAATCAGGTAATGGGCGAACTGATGCGTGTGCTGCTGCAACTGCGCATAGGTCAGCTGTTCGTTGCCGCAGACGATGGCGATGTTGCTGGCATGCTGTTGCGCGGTGCGGTCAAACCACTGCGGCAATGACAGCGTCTTATCGTAGTCGAGCGCGGTGAGATTCCACTCCACCAGCTGCTGCTCGGTTTCTTCTTTCGACAGATACTGGTGACGCGAAATGGCAGCATCCGGCTCGGCAACCAGACACGCCAGCAGACTGGCGAAATGCTGCATCATGGCCTGCGCGGTGACCGGCGCAAACAGATCGGTGTTGTATTGCAGCGCGCCACCCAGTCCGCCGGCTTCATCCCACAAGGTCAGCGTGAGATCGAATTTCGCGGCATCCACACCGGGATTGTAGGGTTCCAGCTGAATGTCGCCGACGGCAGACAGTTCGCCGGTGTTGCTCTGGTCCACCGGCAGATTCTGATAGGCCAGCATCACCTGGAACAGCGGCGAGCGGCTCATGTCGCGCGCCGGATCAACCGCTTCCACGATCTGCTCGAACGGCACTTCCTGATGGGCGAAACCGTCCAGCACCCTGGCTTTGACTTGCTGCAGCAACGCGCGGAATGACGCCTGCGGCTCCGGTTGCGTGCGCACGGCCAGCGTGTTGACGAAGAAGCCCACCATGTTTTCCAGTTCGGAACGGTCGCGTCCCGCCACCGGCGTGCCGATGCAGAAATCGTTCTGGCCGGAATAACGTTGCAGTACCACCGCAAAGGCGGACAGCAATCCCATGAACAGTGACGCATTCTCAGCCTGCGCAAGCGCCGACAGTTGCGCGCGGGCGTGAGCAGGAATCGAGAAGCGCACCGAGGCGCCATTGTAGGTCTGCACCGGCGGACGTTTGAAATCGGTCGGCAGGTTCAGCGCGGGCACATCTGCCAGCGTGGTTTTCCAGTAACCGAGCATGTTCTGCAGCACCGCATCGGTCAGACGCTCACGCTGCCACGCGGCAAAGTCGGCGTACTGCAATGCGGCCGGTTCGAAATACACATCACCGTGCGCCGACATCTGCACATAGGCAGTGGCCAGATCGCGGATCAGCAGATTCATGGACCAGCCGTCGGTGACGATGTGGTGAATCACCACGGCAAACACATGCTCGCGATCATTCAGGCGGAACAGACGGGTGCGGAACAGCGGACCCTGCGCCAGATTGAACGGTGTCATCAGCTCAATCGCGGCCAGACGCTTGAGCTCCACGTCCTGTTTTGTCAGGCCATCGTCATCGATATTGGTGAGCGGTAGTTTCCAGTCCTGCACTGGCAGAATTTTCTGGAACGGCCCCTGCGCGTCTTCCGCAAAAATCGCACGCAGACCTTCGTGATGGTTGAACACTTTGCTGAGGGCTGATTCCAGCACCCGCACATCCAGCGCACCGCGAATGCGGATAACTGACGGCACGTTGTAGGCAACCGAACCGGGCTCGATGCGATCGAGCAGCCAGAGACGCTGCTGCGCAAACGACAGCGGCAAGCGAACCGAACGCGACATCGGCAGCATGGCCGGTTCGTCTTTCTCGCGCACGCTGCGTGCAATTTTCGCCGCCATGGCTTCGATGGTGGGCGCCGTCATCAGATCACGGATCTGAAAGGTTACGCCCAGCTGCTTGCGCACGCGGGACGCCACCTGTGTAGCGAGCAACGAATGTCCGCCCAGTTCGAAGAAACTGTCGGTCACACTGACGCGATCGCAGCGTAGAACCTGCTGCCAGATCTGCACGAGCGCCACTTCCGTTTCGTTGCGCGGCTCCACAAACGGCGTGCTGCGTTCACCCCACTCCGGTTTCGGCAGCGCCTTGCGATCCACCTTGCCGTTGGGCGTCAGCGGAAATTCCGCCAGCAACACCCAGGCATCCGGCACCATGAAACGGGGCAGGAACTGTTCGGCACGCTGCTTCAATGCATGAACCAGCGCGGGCTGGTCAGCCGGCAATTCACGGCACACCACCCAGGCCACCAGCTGATCCGGACTGCCGGGGGATTTAAGCACATCCACCAGCGAATCTTTCACGCCGTCGTGCTGATTCAGCACCGCTTGGATTTCACCGGCTTCAACCCGATAACCACGCAGCTTGATCTGGTGATCGCGCCGCCCCAGATATTCCACCACGCCATTGCGACGGTAACGCACGCGGTCGCCGGTACGGTACATCAGTGCACCGCTCTCTATATGCGGATTGGGCAGGAATACTTGTGCAGTCAGATCAGGATTATTCAGATAGCCGGGGCCAACGCCATCGCCGCCGATGTAGAGTTCGCCCACCGCGCCAATCGGCAGCAGTTCCTGATGCTCACCCAGCACGAACAGGTCCACGTTGTAATTGGGCCGACCGATCGGCAGCACCGCTGCGTTGAGATCGGCGTCCAGTTCAATGCGGTGGAATGCCGCAATGTCAGCACATTCGGTGGGACCGTAACTGTTCACCAGCTGGCAACGGCTCTGCTGCAGCCACTCGGCAAGACGCGGCAGATTGATCGGTTCGCCACCGAGGAACACATGCCGCAGTGTCGCCAGGCGCGGCCAGTCGGATTCGTTTTCCACCAGCGGATAAAACGCACTGGGCGCACAGTTGATCCAGGTGATCTGCTCGCGCTCGATCAGCTCCACAATGCGCGCCGGATCGTATTCCTGAAAATCCGGAATCACCAGCGCGCCGCCCGCTACCAGCGGCGCAAACAGGTTTTTCTGCGTCAGGTCGAAACCGATGGCGCTCAGCAGCAGCACGCGGTCTTCCGTCGACATGGAAAATTCGTTGCAGTACCAGTCCAGCAGGTTCACTTCAGAACGGTGATAGGCACCGGTGCCCTTGGGCTTGCCGGTGGAACCGCTGGTGAAAATCACATACAGCCAGGCATCGCTGGAAAACGCCGGCAGCGTTGCCGGATTGAACGGTGCGTTAAGAACCGTGGCATCGGCCAGCACCTCGTCCAGCAGCAGCCAGCGTGCAGTATTCGGCAGATTGGCGGTGAGATGCTGACGGGTGATCACCACCTGAATACCGGACTGCTCCACGATGTAGCGGATGCGATCTTCCGGATAGGCCGCGTCCACCGGCACATAGGCGGCGCCGGTTTTTATAACGGCAAGAATGGCCGTCATCAGATGCAGGTTGCGGTCGAGCGCAACGCCCACCAGCGAGCCAGGGCCGACGCCCTGCTGCACCAGATAGGCAGCCAGCTGCGAGGACAACTGATCCAGACGTGCATGGGAAAGCTGTTCATCGCCGCAGCGGACAGCAATCCGCTCGCCATGTGCCGGCAGGGTTTGCTGTATCAGCTTGTCCACCGTCAGCGCACGCGGGTATTCCCGTGCCGTGTTATTCCACTCGATAACCTGCTTGCGGCTTTCGGCGCGCTCCAGCACATCCAGCTGGTGCAGCGGCAAATCGGGATTGGATGCAATGGCGGCACACAGCCGCTCGAAGTGGCGGGCGAACTGCTGCGCGGTTTCAGCCGCAAACAGATCACTGTTGTAAGTCAGCGCGCCACCGATGCGATTCTGGTGCGGCCACAGCGTCAGGGTCTGTTCGAACTTGGCGGTTTCAATGTCCAGACTGTACGGCGCAAGATGAATATCGCCCACCTGGGTCTGGCTGATGCCGGTGTCATTTTCCTGCGGAATATTCTGGTACACCAGCATGACCTGGAACAGCGGCGAACGACTCATGTCGCGCACCGGATTCAGGTCTTCCACGATTTGCTCGAACGGCACGTCCTGATGTTCAAAGCTGGCCAGCGCATTATCCCGCACCGCATCCAGCAGCTGGCGGAAACTCAGCGTGGCCTGCGGTGCCACACGCAGCGCAACGGTATTCACAAAGAAGCCAACGATATTTTCCAGCTCCGGCCGATCGCGACCGGCCACCGGTGTGCCGATGCTGAAATCATCCTGGCCGGAATATTTCTGCAGCAGCGTGGCGTAGGCTGCCAGCAGTACCATGAACAGCGTGGATTGCGATTCGGCCCCCAGCTGCTGCAGCTTCTCCGAGGTTTCGAATGACAGCTCCAGCCGCACGCTGCCGCCACGGAAGGTCTGCACCGGCGGACGGCGAAAATCCGTCGGCAATTCCAGCGCCGGCACATCGGCCAGATTGTTGCGCCAGAACGCCATTTTCTGCGCCAGATTTTCATCGGAAAGATTGTTGCGCTGCCAGGCAGCAAAATCGGCATATTGCAGCGGCAGCGGCGCGAACTGCAGGCGCATGCCGGATTTCAGCTGCGCGTAGGCCTGCGCCAGATCACGGACCAGAATGCCGTTGGACCAGCCGTCGGTGACGATGTGATGCAGCACCACCACCAGAATGAACTGCTGTGCATCCTGTTGCAGAACCGCCGCGCGGAACAGCGGCCCTTGCGCCAGATCAAACGGACGCAATACAAGACCGGCCACCTGCCGGCGCAGGGCCTCTTCGCCACCTTCGACACTGATCTGGTGCACCGGCCAGACCTGTTCCGGCTGGATCACCTGATGCGGACCCTGTTCGTCCTCGGCGAAAATGGCACGCAAACCTTCGTGCCGATTCACCACGGCGGAAAACGCCGCACTCAACACCTGAAAGTCCAGTTCGCCGCTGATGCGAATCACGCTGGGCACATGGTACGCCGCGTTGCCGGGTTCAATCTGGTCCAGCAGCCACAGACGCTGCTGCGGAATGGAAAGCGGAATGCGCTGCGAACGGTCACAGGGCACCAGCGCCGCCAGCTGCTGGTTTTTCTGCGCGCGACGCACACGCTGCGCCAGCTCCGCCACGGTGGGATGGGTCATCAGATCGCGAATCGGCAACGCAATGCCGAAATTCTTGCGCAGCCGCGACACAATCTGGTTGGCCAGCAACGAGTGGCCACCCAGATCGAAGAAGCTGTCGTGAATGCCAATCTCGTCCTTGCGCAGCAGCTGCATCCAAACGTCGGCAATCGCAATTTCAATGTCGTCACGCGGCGCAACGTAGGGCACCACGCGCTGCTGCACATCCGGATCGGGCAGCGCCTTGCGATCAATCTTGCCGTTGGGTGTCAGCGGCCAGGCCGGCAACAGGATCAGCCGCGCCGGCACCATGTAATCCGGCAGGTGATCACGCAGCGTTTGCTGCCACGGCAGACTGGCGGCCGGATCGGAACTGACGGCATAACCGATCAGCCGTTCCTGCTTCACCATCACCAGCGCGTCGGATATGCCAGGCAGCTGCTTGATCGCGTACTCGATTTCACCCAGCTCGATGCGCAGGCCGCGCACCTTGACCTGAAAATCCTTGCGGCCGATATATTCGATTTTGCCATCCGGCATGAAACGGCCCAGATCGCCGGTGCGATACAGTTTGCCGGCACCAAACGGATTGGCGACAAACACCTGCGCATTCAGTTTTTCACGGTTCAGATAACCCAATCCCACGCCCGCGCCGGTGACGCAGATTTCGCCCACCACACCGTGTGGAACCGGGCGCAGTGCGTCGTTCAGAATATGGATTTGCGTGTTGCAAACCGGACGCCCGATGGACACGCTCTGGATGGCCGGATCGATTTCAGTGATGACATGCCAGGTCACCACATCCGTGCACTCGGTGGGACCGTAGCTGTTCACCACCTGTGCCACACAGGACGGATGCTGCAGCCAGCCGTACAGCGCATTCATGCGGATGGGTTCTCCGCCCAGATACACCCAGCGCAGGGTTTTCAGCTGCTGGATGCGGAATTCCTCCGCATGTTCCACCAGCGCATAGAAAGCACTGGGCGCGCAGTTGATGTGGGTCGCGCCGGTGCGGGCAATTTCCGCCGCCACGATTTCGGCGTCGTACTCGTCCATGGCGGGAATCACCACCGCGCCGCCACACAACAGCGGTGCAAACAGGTTTTTCTGCGTCAGATCGAAACCGAAAGCGCTGACCACAATCGTGCGATCAGCCGCATGGAAACCGCAGGCCTGCGTATACCAGTTCTGCAGATTCATCTCGCCGCCATGATGAATGGCCGCGCCTTTCGGATTGCCGGTGGAACCGGACGTGTAAATGATGTAAATGCCGTCGTCCGCCTGCGGCTTGTCGGCAAGGTTGTCCGCGTCGTAACGCGCCAGATCCTGCGCCGCATCATCCAGCAGTACGCTGTTGCCGGTGTATCCCTGCAGACGTTTCGCAATGCAATGCTCCGACACCAGAACGCGGGCGGAGGAATCCTGCAGGATGTACTGGATGCGTTCCTGCGGATAGCCGGCTTCAATCGGAATATAGACAGCGCGCGCCTTCAGCACGGCCCACACAGCCACCAGCATGTCCGCCGAACGGCTCAGGCAAATGCCCACCCGGTCGCCGCGCTGCACCCCGGATGCCTGCAGATGACGCGCCAGCTGGTTGGCCCTGCGATTGAGCTGCTCGTAGGTCAGCACGGTGTCACGATGAATCACTGCGGCATTCTGCGCGTACTGCACGGCCGCCTGTTCAAACCAGTCCACAATGGTAACGGGCGCCGCGGGAGTTGGCGGCACCTGCGTACGGTTCCACTGTTCCAGCGTGTCCCGTTCCGCCGGCAGACAGTAATCCAGCTCGCCGAATTTCAGCCCGTCGCGGCTGGCGAACTGCTCCACCAGCCACGCCATGCGATCAATGAACTGCAGCGGCACAAACACCGCGCCGTCATACCAGAGTTCCACCACGCCGTCGTCGCCGTAATCCTTGACGAAGATCTGCACCACATTTTCCACATGGGACGAAAACGTATGCGGCACCGACACATGGCCACACACCGCCATGTCGCGCAGGAAGTTGAAATAGTTGAACTGGAAGCCGATACGCCCGACCGGCAGCAACTGGTTCTGAGCCGGCAGCGAAATCTGCGACACATCACGAATGGCGCGACGGTAGTCCCGCTGGTGGGCGAAGAAATCCTTCACCGATTTTTCATCACCCAGCGTCTGCAGGTCGATGATGTACGGCACCTGCTGGTAATAGACGCCCACGTCCTCTTCCTGCCCTGGCTTGCGGCCGGACTGGATGTCATTGAGAACGAAATCGCCCTCCGGCCGGCAGTACTGTTTCAGCAGCAGCGCCGACAGCAGGCGGAAGAAAATCGACGGATGCGTTTTCTGCTTGCGGCAGAACTCGCGCACCTTGGTCCACAGCTCCTTGCCCAGCGGCTGCGACACTATCCGGTATTCGGTGCTGGATACCCACGCCTTCGGCATCGAGAAATCCACCGGCACCACGGATGCGGCACTGGCACGCCAGTAGGCCAGCGTCTCCGGCGTATCCATTTCGTTGCGGTTTTCCGCAATGTACTCCGCGTAATGTTCCTGCGTTTCATACACGTCACCCGCCAGTAGCGCCTCATAGCAGCGCAGGATTTTCTGCAGGTAACTGATGCCGCCAATACCGTCGAGAATGATGTGGTGGGTGCTGAACAGCAGCCAGTGCAGATCCGGCCCGCAGGACACGATCTGCAGGCGCACCAGCGGCTCATTGAAAATATCGTGGGTGCGATAACACCAGCGGTCGAAATGCTCGTTGACGAACGAGTCCGGGTCGTCCATCGCCGGAATTTCAAGATTTTCCACCAGCACCGTGTCTTCGTGGCTGATCACCTGGTAGCAGGCATCCGCCCACGGCAGATCGCACTGCACGAAGCGCGTGCGCAGCGCCATGTTCAGCATGTTGACGCGATGTATGGCCTGGCGCAGCAGTGCGGTATCCACGTTGAACGCCATGCGATAGCGGTATCCGACGGCGTACTGTTTGGTGTACGGACGCAGCTGCATGTCGCGCACGAACGCCAGCTGGGTGGAAGTCAGCGGATACAGCTGGTCGCGCGCATCAATGCCAAGTTGCCGGCGCAGCGCCTCATCCGATTCCAGCGCCACGTTTTCGATACGCTCGTTGCTGCCCGACAGCATGGAACGGATCGCCGCCTGCCAGTGCTCAACCAGACGCGCAATCGTGGCTTCGTCAAACAGATCCGTGTTGTATTCCACATAGCCCGACAGCGACTGGCCGTTCTGCACGGCGCTGATGATCATGTCGAACTTGGATTCCGCTTCTTCCAGCCGCAGCGGTTCCATCGTCAGGTTCGTCATCTGGCGGAAGCCTTCCAGCACCGCCTTGTCCTGCTCGCCACCCTGCACGGCGGTGGCAAAGTTCTGCAGCTGGAAACCCACCTGCGCCAGCGGCGGATACGACGGATTGCGCCGCACATCCAGGTGATCGATGATCAGCTGCGCCGGTGTATCCTGATGGGCGAACACATCCAGCAGACGCTGTTTGACGCGGGCAACATGCTCGCTCCAGGTGGGATTGCCGTTCAGGTCCGCGCGCACCAGCACGCCATTCACGAAGAAGCCGATCAGCTGCTCCACTTCTTTCTGGTTGCGCCCTGCGGTAGGCATGCCGATGCAGAAGTCGCACTGATTGGCGTGACGCGACAGCACCATCTGCAGGCTGGCCATCAAGCCCATGAACAGGGTCAGAACCTGGCTCTGGCAGAACGCCGCCAGCGGTGCGGAAATGGAATCCGGAATATCGAAATAAAACTTGGTGCCGTGCGTGGTCTGGATGGGCGGACGCGGCCGGTCGGTGGGCAGCGCCAGCAATGACGGCACATCCTTCAGCTGCTCGCGCCAGAAAGTGATTTCCTTCTGCAGCAGCTCACCGGAAAAACGCTGACGCTGCCAGTGGGCGAAATCCACATACTGCACCGGCAGCGGAGCCAGCGGCGCCGGCACACCTTTCAGATAGGATGCATACAGCAGCGCCAGCTCACGGATCAGCAGGTTCAGCGACAGGCCGTCGGCAATGATGTGATGCACGCAGGCCGCCAGCACATACTGCGGCTGGCCATCGCCACCGGCGCCAGGGCCGGTCAGCTTGATCAGATCGAAGCGGTACAGCGGCCCGGACGCCAGATCGAAACTTTTCTGTGTCAGCGCATACACCGTGGAGCGAATCCTGTCGGACGCATCATCGGATTCCTCCAGATGCAGTCCGTGCAGCGGAATGGAAAACGGTTCCGGCGCGCGGATCACCACCTGCGGATTGCCCTCCGCGTCTTCCACCATCACGCTGCGCAGGGTTTCGTGCCGCTGCAGGATTTCAGAAATGGCGCGGTTGACGAGCGCAATATCCAGCTCGCCGGTGAAACGGAACGCCATCGGCAGGTTGTAGGCGATGGTGCCGGGATTCAACCGGTCCATGGTCCACAGCGCCAGCTGGGTATAGGACAGCGGCAGCTTGCCGCTGCGGTCGACAATTTCGAACGACGACTGCTGTTGCGCCTGGCTTTCACGCAGGAACTCGACGATCTGGTCTTTCTGCTCTTTCAGCTTCGCCTTGATGTCATCGGTCATGGCACCCTGGGGTGCCTTGATCTTCAGTTTGTCTCCGTCCAGCGACAACTGGATACCGGCGCGGCGCAATTGTGAAAGTAGATCAAGCACGTTCATAGATAACGTCAATTCCTTGAAAGCCTGACTGCGGCTTTTTAATTTTTATTGAGTCGTTCAGATTTCGATTTCTTCAAAGTCATCGCCGGCCGACGCTTCTTCCGACTGCGGCTGTCGCAGCCAGAGCGCGTTTTCCACATAGGCCGCCATGCCCGCAATCGAGGACACTTCAAACAGGCGGCGCATGCTGAACTCGACGTTGTAGCGGTCCTTCACCCGCGTGACGATCTGCACCGCCAGCAGTGAATGGCCACCAATATCGAAGAAGTGATCCAGCACACTGATGCGCTCCACCTTCATGACTTCCTGCCAGATCGCGGCGATTTCGGTTTCGATGTCGGAACGCGGCGCCACGTATTCACGCTGCTGCCAGTGATCGGCAGGGTTCGGCAGCGCCAGACGATTCAGCTTGCCGTTCGGCGTCAGCGGAACACGATCGATCACAATGAACAGCGCAGGCACCATGTAGTCCGGCAACTGCTGGCGCAGGCTGGCTTTCAGCAGATCCAGCCAGCCTTCCGCTTCTTCCTTCAGCACCAGATAGGCCACCAGACAGGCATCGCCGCGCGGATCGGTGGCCGGCACCACCACCGACTCACGCACAAAATCCAGCTTGCCGATGGCCACCTGGATTTCTGCCGGCTCGATGCGGAAGCCGCGAATCTTGATCTGCTGATCCATGCGGCCGAGGAATTCCACCTGTCCATCCAGACGGAAGCGGCCACGGTCACCAGTCAGATAAATGCGATCACCGGCGGCGCGATGATGCGGATTGTCCACATAGCGGCCGGAATCCTCGCCGGACACATAGCCTTCCGTGAGATAGGGCGTGCGAATGGCGATCTGGCCGACACAGCCGGGTGCGCACAGATTGAATCGTTCGTCGATCACCAGCAGCTGCACGCCTTCGATGCCACGACCGATGGGCACCGCACCGGACTGCGCCGAAAAATCGGCAGGCAGCGGATAGAAGCCCATGACCTGCGGCGTTTCCGTGGTGCCGTAGAAATTCACCGCGTGAACATGCGGCGCCACCGCACGCAGCGACTGCACCACGTCCGCCGTCAGACGGTCGCCGCCGAAGCCGGCCAGACGCAACTGGCCCAGACTGCTGTCGCTGCCGGAAGCGGTCAGCACGCGACACAGGGCTGGCGTCAGATGCGTGCAGGAAATTTTTTCCTGCGCAAACCAGCGCACCAGTCCATCCGGATCGGCCAGCAGTGTTTGCGGCGGAATCACCAGCGTGGCGCCAGCCGACAGCGGCACGAAAATATCCCGCAGCAGCGGATCGTGGGCCAGGCCGGACAGCAGGCTGAAACGGTCCCGCGCGGTGACACCAAACTGCTCCACATACCAGTCAACAAAATGGGCGACTGGTTCAAACCGTCCGGCAATGCCTTTGGGTTCGCCGGTGGTGCCGGACGTAAATGCAATGTAGGCGCGACGCTGCAGGTCGTGACGTTCGGCGGACCGCTCTGCCACTGCAGTGGTCAGCGCGGCGCTAACCGGCAACTGCAACGTGCAGCCGGCTGTGTCCAGCGCGGGTTTCAGTGCGGCCAGCAGCGGAGTGTCTGCCGCTGTGGCGACGAGCAGCGCTTTCGGTTGCAGCGTGCGTACATAACCGGCCAGACGCTCCACCGGATACGCGGTATCCAGCACCGAGAAAACCGCGCCAGCCCGCAACACGCCCAACAGCGACGCCACCACGCCGGCAGACCGCTCTGCCAGCACCGCAACGCTGTCGCCCTCGCCCACCCCATTGGCCTGCAACCAGTGACTGATGGCCGCACTGGCCGCCTCCAGTTCCGCGTAGGTCCAGGTTTTTTCTGCCGTCACCAGCGCAAGTGCATCCGGAGTGGACGATGCGCACGTCAGGAAACGCTGCACCGGAGACTGGAACGCGGTTTTGACAATGGGCTGATCCAGCGACGGCAACCACGCGGTATCGCGCGCCTCCACCGTGCTGATCTGCGCCAGACTCACATCCGGCTGCGCCAGCGCACGGGTCAGCAGGTGCGACAGATCCTGCAGCAGACGCTCAACCGTTTCCGCGCGGAACAGGTCGCGGTTGTACACCATCACCAGTTCCAGTTCGCGACCGGTCTCGCTGGCATACAGGTTCAGGTCGTACTTGGCGTGCGCATGATTGTCTTCGCGCAGCAACGGTTCAATCAGCAGCCCCGACTGCGCATCCGCCTGCGGCGGCAGGTTCAGCAGGTTCAGAAACACCTGGAAGAATGGGGTACGCGACGTGTCGCGACGGGGCTTCAGCTCCTCGATGATTTTCTCGAACGGCAACGCCTGATGGGCATAGGCGCCCAGTGCCACTTCGCGCACTCGCCGCAGAAGCGTGCGGAACGTCAATTCGCCACTGACGTCGGTGGACATGACGACGGTGTTGATGAAGAAGCCGACGAGATGTTCAGTCTCAACGGATTCACGACCTGCAATCGGCGTACCGACGTTGACGCGCTCCTGCCCCGCATAACGCCCCAGCAGCAACTGGAAAGCCGCCAGCAGCACCATGAACAGGGTGGCACCCTCTTCCCGCGCCAGCTGCTGCGCGCTGTTCACGACACTGGCCGCCAATTCACCGCGGGACGACGCACCATTGCTGGTCATCACAGGCGGGCGCGCAAAGTCCGTGGGCAGATGCAGCACCTGATGCTCGTTGTCGAGCTGCTCGCGCCAGAATGCCAGATGGGATTCCAGCACCTCGCCCTGCAGCCATTGCCGCTGCCAGGCGGCCACGTCGACATACTGCACGTCCAGTTCCGGCAGCACGGGCGCATGACCTTCCAGTGCAGCGCGGTAGAACGCCATCAGTTCGCCGACCATCAGGTTCAGCGACCAGCCATCGGACACGATGTGGTGAATGGCACCCACGAAAACAAAGCGCGGCTTGCCGGCGGCGTCACGGCCCAGTTGCAGCAGGCTGCCCCGGATCAGGCGGTCCTGCGCCAGATTGAAACCTCGGGACATCTGTTGCCCGGCTATCTGCTGGACCTTTTCTTCCTGCGCCAGAGCATCCAGCGCGGACAGATCCTGGCGATCAAACTGCCACGCCGCTTCCGCACGGATGACCGCGAATGGCTGACCATTCTCGCTGACAAAGTTGGTGCGCAGTGTTTCATGGCGCTCGATCACCCGCAGAAATGCCTGTTCGAACTGCGCCACGTCCAGATCGCCGGTGATGCGCAGCGCCACCGGCATGTTGTACGCGGGCGTGCCCGGATCAAGCTGGTCCAGCAGCCACAACTGCTGCTGCACGAAGGACAGCGGCAATTTGCCGGCACGATCGATGCGCACAATGGGCGGCAGACGGTTATGCTGAGCCGACTGCAGGATCTGATCGATCTGGCGCGCGGTATTGCGGATAGTGGGCGCCTCAAACAGCGCACGCAGCGGCAGATCGATGCGGAATTCGCGCCGCAGGCGGGACATTACCTGTGTCGCCAGCAGTGAATGTCCGCCGACGGCAAAGAAGTCGTCTTCCACCGAAATGGCGTCGTTACCCAGCACCGCCTGCCAGATCGCCAGCACGGATTTTTCCGTATCGGTTGCCGGCGCCACCAGCGGGCGATCCTCGGCATTTTCGCGGCTGGGCGGCGGCAGCAGACTGCGCGCCACCTTGCCATTGGGTGTCAGCGGCAGCGCTTCCATCAGCACGAAATGCGCAGGCACCATGAATTCCGGCAGCTGCTTTTTCAGATGCGCGCGCATGTCTGCGGTGCTCAGCACCGCGCCATCATTCAGCACAACATACGCCACCAGTTCCTTGCGGCCCGGCTGATCCTCGCGCGCAATCACCGCGCAGGCTTTCACCTGTTCCCGCTGCCGCAAGGTGGCCTCGATCTCGCCCGGCTCGATGCGGAAACCGCGAATCTTCACCTGCGTATCGATGCGGCCCAGATATTCAATTTCACCGGACGGCAGATAACGGGTGAGATCGCCGGTGCGATAGATTTTCTCGCCATCCGCGCCAAAGGGATTGGGAATGAATTTGTCCGCCGTCTGCTTCGCATCACGCAGATAACCGGGGCCAACACCATCGCCGCCGATACACAGTTCGCCCGGCACGCCCTCCGGCACCAGACGCCGCTGTTCATCGAGAATATACACACGCACGTTATCGATGGGACGACCGATGGGAATACTGCTGCCCTGACACGCATCGACATCATCGACCACATGAATGGTGGCGATGTCGGTGCATTCGGTAGGACCGTAACTGTTCACCAGTCTGGCGCCGCTGTGTTTCAGCCAGAAACGCAGACGGTCGAAATCGATGGGCTCACCGCCGAGGAATATGTAGCGCAGCGATTGCAGCTGCTGCAGATCGTCCGCCTCTTCCACCAGCGGATAGAACGCGTTAGGCGCGCAGTTGATCCAGGTGACGCGATGCTGGGCCACTTGTGCAATCAGGTCCGCCGGATCGTATTCATGGCGGGTGGGAATCACCAGCGCCGCGCCGGAAATCAGCGGCGCAAACAGGTTTTTCTGCGTGAGGTCGAAACCGATCGCACTGATCAGCAGCACGCGGTCGTTCACACTCATGTTGAAATCGCGGCAGTACCAGCCCTGCAGGTTCACTTCCGCGCGGTGATAGGCAGCCGTGCCCTTCGGCTTGCCGGTGGAGCCGGAGGTGTAGAT
>CAZBII010000047.1:0-26327 GCA_964491665.1 uncultured Moraxellaceae bacterium | reverse complement strand
CCAACATCACACGCGGCTTCCTGCGCACCTTTCTGATTACCGCTGGCATTTTCGGCGCAGCGCTGTTTTATGGCGACGGCGTGATTACCCCGGCCATTTCGGTTCTGTCAGCGGTGGAAGGTCTGAAAGTGGTGGCGCCGGGACTGGACCAGTACGTCATTCCCATCACCATCACGGTGCTGGTAATACTGTTCTCGGTGCAGAAGAGCGGCACCGGCAAGGTGGGCGCGCTGTTCGGCCCGGTCATGATGCTGTGGTTCGGCACCCTGGGCGTGCTGGGTGTGCACAGCATCCTGCAGCATCCGGACGTGCTCACCGCGTTGAATCCGGGTCACGCCATCGGTTTCTTCCTGAATAATGGTCTGGCGTCGTTTCTGGTATTCGGCGCGGTGGTGCTGGCGGTGACCGGTGGCGAGGCACTGTATGCCGACATGGGCCACTTTGGCCGCCGGCCGATCCGGCTGGCCTGGCTGGGACTGGTACTGCCGGCGCTGACCCTCAACTATTTCGGCCAGGGCGCCCTGCTGCTGTATGAACCGGGCGCCATCGACAACCCCTTCTATCATCTGGCGCCGGACTGGTTCCAGTGGCCGCTGCTGGCGCTGGCCACCTGCGCCACCGTGATCGCCTCGCAGGCGGTGATTTCCGGCGTGTTCTCGGTGACGCGGCAGGCGGTGCAGCTGGGCTTCTGGCCCCGCACCGACATCAAGCACACCTCCACCAAGGAAATCGGCCAGATCTACATTCCGCAGATGAACTGGTTCCTGCTGGCCGCCATCATCCTGCTGGTGCTGGGCTTCCAGACCTCCTCCAACCTGGCTGCCGCCTATGGCATCGCGGTGACTGCCGCCATGATGGTGGACACCCTGCTGGCCTGCTTCGTGGCCAACCGGCTGTGGGGCTGGAATCCCGTGCTGGTGCTGGGCATGGGCCTGTGCTTCTTCACCCTGGATTTTGCCTTCCTCGGCTCGAACATGCTGAAGCTGCTGGACGGCGGCTGGTTCCCCATCACGGTGGGCCTGATCATGCTCACCCTGATGCTGACCTGGCGGCGCGGCCGCAAGACCCTGTTCAACAAGCTGCAGGAAGAAACCATGCCGCTGGCACCGTTCACCGCCAGCCTGATGCTGCAGCCGCCGCTGAAAGTGCCCGGCACCGCCATCTTCATGACCAGCACCCCCGACCGCGTACCCCACGCCCTGCTGCACAACCTGAAACACAACAAGGTCATGCACGAGCGCATCGTGCTGCTGAATGTCAGCACGCAGGAAATTCCCGTGGTGAACAAGCGTGACCGGATGAAGGTCGAGGAAATCCAGCCGGGGTTTTACGTGATTCGCGCCTATTACGGCTTCAAGGAGAGCCCCGACGTGCCGCAGCTGCTGAAGGATTGCGCCGCGTTCGGGTTACAGTTCGAGATGATGGATACGTCGTTTTTCCTCAGTCGGGAACGGCTGATTCCCAGCGCGCAGCCGGCCATGCCGCCGGTGCTGGACCGCATCTTCGCGCTGATGACCCGCAACACCATGAACGCCACCGACTTCTTCAACATCCCCACCAACCGGGTGGTGGAGCTGGGCACCCAGATCGAGATCTGAGGCCCGGCGGGTCCGGCCTGGCGCATCCGGCAATGGATCGCGCCGGGTCGGGCAGGAAACGTTACTCCCGCATCAGCAACTCTTCACTGTCGCGGTCGCGCACGCCCAGCAGGTAGAGGATGCCGTCCAGACCCAGGGTGGAAATGGAATGCTCGGCGTTCTGTTTCACCAGCGGCTTGGCGCGGAAGGCAATGCCCAGCCCCGCCAGACTCAGCATCGGCAGGTCATTGGCGCCGTCGCCCACCGCGATCACCTGCTGCAGGTTCAGGCCTTCCTGTTCCGCCAGCTGCTTGAGCAGTTCCGCCTTGCGCTTGCCGTCCACCACCTGCCCCACCACTTCGCCGGTCACCTTGCCATTCTCGATGGCCAGTTCGTTGGCGAACACGTAATCGATACCCAGCTTCTGCTGCAGGTAGCGGCCGAAATAGTTGAAGCCGCCGGACAGGATCGCCGTCTTGTAGCCCAGCGCCTTCAGCGCACGGATCAGATGCTCGGCGCCCTCGGTGACCGGCAGGCTGTGGGCAATGCCCTCCAGCACGGATTCATCCAGCCCCTTGAGGAAACCCACCCGGCGCTTGAAGCTCTGGGTGAAATCCAGCTCGCCGCGCATGGCCTGCTCGGTGATCGCCGCCACCTGCTCGCCGACGCCGGCGGCCTTGGCCAGTTCGTCGATCACTTCCGCCTCGATCAGGGTGGAATCCATGTCGAAGCACACCAGACGGCGGTTGCGGCGGTAGGCGTTGTCGGCCTGGAAGGCGATGTCCACTCCCAGATCCCCCGCCACGCCGAGGAACTGCCCGCGCATCCGCGCCAGATCCTTGGGCGCCCCGCGCACCGACAATTCCACGCAGGCTTTCTGGTCCTGCTCGTCGCCGGTGAGGGAAATGCGGCCGGACAGCCGGTTGATGTTGTCGATATTGAGGCCGTGCTCGGCAATGATGCGGGTGACGGCGGCAATCTGCAGCGCGGTGATCTTGCGCGCCAGCAGGGTCACGATGTAACGGTCCTTGCCCTGGCCGGTTACCCAGTCTTCGTATTCGGCTTCGTCGATGGGAATGAAGCGCACCGCCATGTCCAGGCCGTGGCAGGCAAACAGCACGTCTTTCAGGATGGGGGAGGACTCGGCCTGCTGCGGGATTTCCACCACCATCCCCAGGGAGAGGGTGTCGTGGATCACGGCCTGGCCGATATCCAGCACATTGACGTTGTAGCGGGACAGCAGCTCGGTCACGGTGGAGGTGACCCCCGGCTTGTCAGGGCCGGACACATTGATCAGCAGGATTTCGCGCACACCCGTTCCTTCATAATGAGAGTTGGCACTTGGTTGAAAGCTGGCACAAGGGGCTGCGTAGTTTACACGCTGGCGGAAGGATCAGCCAAAAACGTCCGTTGGGCAATGGGTCACGTCCGGGCAGCCCGCCGGCTCAACAGCGGCCCGCGACCTGTGCTACCATCCGCGGCCGGACTGGCGCCACCCGTCGTCCGCACCATGGTTGCAGAACCGCATTACTGTTGTAGAACCGCGAGAAAGGGGAAACCCCATGTCCACCAAAGACAAAGTGAAAGTCATCGGCGAAGAACTGGACGAAACCAAGGTCGCCCGTTATCTGGAAATGCAGCCCGCCGGCGATGAAAACGTGGATTTCCACGTGCTGGTCAAGGCTTACCGCGGTCTGCCGGCCGAAGCCTTCGAGCGCTTCCTGCAACTGTTCCGCGACCAGGGCCGCGACATCAACGCCCGCGACCGCCAGGGCCGCACCCTGCTGCAGATCGCCACCGAACACAAAAGCCATCCCGAATATGTGGATGTGCTGAAAAAATTCGGGGCGGAATAACCGCCCCTCCTTCCCGCCTTATTCCACGACCTCGATCGCATCCACTTTCTGGAAGCCCCGTGGCAGCATGTTGCCACGCCGACCGCGCTCGCCCATGTAGTGCTCCAGCTCGCTGAACTTCAGGCCGATATGACGCTTGCCGGCAATCACTTTCAGCTGCTGGCCGCGATTGATCACCACCACGCCAATAACGAATTCCTCGCGCGCTTCGGCGCGGGCCGACGGAATGCTGATGATCTTGTTGCCCTTGCCCTTGGCCAGTTCCGGCAGTTCCCGCAGCGGGAACATCAGCATGCGGCCTTCGTTGCTCACCGCCACCACGAACTCGTTGTCGGCATCGTGCACCAGCTGCGGCTGCAGCACGCGTGCTTTCGGCGGCAGGGTCAGCAGCGCCTTGCCGCTCTTGTTGCGCGACTGCGCATCCGCCAGTTTCATGATGAAGCCGTAACCGGCGTCGCTCGCCATCAGGCACAGCTGATCGTCGCTGCCCATCAGCACGCCGTCGAACGTCGCGCCTGAAGGCGGTTCCAGCCTTGCTGACAGCGGTTCGCCCTGCCCCCGCGCCGACGGCAGCGTGTGCGCCTGCAGCGTGTAACTGCGGCCGGTGGAATCGAAGAAAATCGCGTTCTGGTTGGACTTGCCCTTCGCCAGCGCCAGGAATTCATCGCCGGCCTTGTAACTCAGGCTCACCGGATCGACATCGTGGCCTTTCGCCGCACGTACCCAGCCTTTTTTCGACAGCACCACCGTCACCGGCTCCGCCGCCACCAGCTCGGTTTCATCCATCGCTTTGGCTTCTTCGCGCTGCACGATGGGCGAGCGGCGATCGCCGCCGAACTTGTCCATGTCCGCCTGCAGTTCCTTCACGATCAGCTTTTTCAGCTTGGCGTTGGAGTTGAGAATTTCTTCCAGTTTCTGGCGCTCGGCTTCCAGTTCTTCCTGTTCGCCGCGAATCTGGAATTCTTCCAGCTTGGCCAGATTGCGCAGACGCAAATTCAGGATGGCTTCGGCCTGCAGATCGGATAAACCGAAGCGTTCCATCATCACCTGCTTCGGTTCGTCCTCGGTGCGGATGATGTGGATCACTTCGTCGATATTGAGATAGGCGATCAGCAAGCCTTCCAGGATGTGCAGGCGATCCAGCACTTTATCCAGACGGTGCTGCAGACGCCGGCGCACGGTGGTGATGCGGAATTCCAGCCACTCGTTGAGGATGTCGTACAGGCCTTTCACGCGCGGACGGCCGTCGATGCCGATCATGTTCAGGTTGACGCGATAGGTGCGCTCCAGTTCGGTGGTGGCGAACAGATGCCCCATCAGTGCGTCGATTTCCACGCGGTTGGAACGCGGCACGATGACAAGACGGGTGGGATTCTCGTGATCGGATTCGTCCCGCAGATCACTCACCATCGGCAGCTTTTTCTTGTTCATCTGGTCGGCGATCTGTTCCAGAATTTTCGCGCCGGACACCTGGTGCGGCAGCGCGTCAATCACGATGTCGCCGTCTTCCACATGATAGGTGGCGCGCATGCGCAGCGAGCCGCGCCCGGTGGCGTACATCTTGATGAGTTCATTGCGCGGCGTGATGATTTCGGCGCTGGTGGGATAATCCGGCCCCATGACATCTTCACACAGGTCGTCAATGGAGCAGCCCGGATCTTCCAGCAGACGGATGCAGGCCTTGCCCACTTCGCGCAGGTTGTGCGGCGGAATATCGGTGGCCATGCCCACCGCGATGCCGGTGGAGCCATTGAGCAGCACGTTGGGCAGACGCGACGGCAGCAGCGCGGGTTCTTCCAGCGTGCCGTCGAAATTCGGCACCCATTCCACCGTGCCCTGCTCCAGTTCCGCCAGCAGCACGTCGGCGTAAGGCGCCAGCCGCGATTCGGTGTAACGCATGGCGGCGAAGGATTTGGGATCGTCCGGCGAACCCCAGTTGCCCTGGCCATCGATCAGCGGATAGCGGTACGAGAACGACTGCGCCATCAGCACCATGGCTTCGTAGCAGGCGCTGTCGCCGTGGGGATGGAATTTACCGAGCACGTCACCCACGGTGCGCGCCGACTTCTTGTGCTTGGCAGTGGATTTCAGCCCCAGCTCGGACATCGCATACACGATGCGCCGCTGCACGGGCTTCAGGCCGTCGCCGATATGCGGCAACGCGCGGTCGAGGATGACGTACATGGAATAATCCAGGTAGGCACGCTCGGTGTATTCCTTCAGGGGCAGGCGTTCAATGCCTTCGAAATCGAGGGATTGGGTCATGGCTACTCGATAATGGCTGCGAAATGAAAAACCGGGATGGACGATCCGGAATTCATTTTAATGGAAGACGCCAAAAATGACAGGCGGATTCAGGACTTGCGATGAAGTCGCAAGACACTCACATGGAAACGGGAGGTGGCGGAGGATGGCCTGGCGGCCAGCAAAAACAAAGCCGGGTGCCCTGTACGGAGCACCCGGCTGTGGATTCGCAAGAGATGCGAACCGGATCAGAACTGGAAGCGGCCGCTCACGTACAGTCCATCCAGCTCCTGGTCGGAGGCAATGCCGCCGGCGATGGAGAACTGGCGGTTGACGAAGAAGCGCAGGCCGGCCTTGATGCCCAGCTCGTTGTCGTCCCAGAAATCGTTGGTGATGTAGGAGATGTCGCCTTCCAGCTGCAGGTTCTGCTGGACTGCGAAACGGATGCCACCACGCAGCAACAGGCCGGTGTCGTCACCTTCGTCACCCCGATGCCGCCACCAATGCTGACAATCCCACTCAGCATTCATCAGCTGCACGCTGCCGACGAAATCGGCCTGGCTGTTGATGGGGGTGTGGAACTGCGCGCCGATGGTCAGGATGTCCAGATCACCCTCGTCGTGCCAGTCGCCGCGATCATCGTATTCCAGCGCGTAGTAGGAACCGATCAGGCCGAAACCCTGTTGCAGGTCGACCGCGCCGCCCAGGAACACTCCGTCGCCGTCCGCCGGGCCTTCACCGAAACCGCCTTCCACATAGGTGTATCCGAAATTGCCGGCCAGCGCGGAATTGGCGGCCAGCAGCAGGGCACTGGCGAGCAGTGTCTTTTTCATGGTGTGTCTCCTGTCAGGTCAAAGTGGACGCATGGTAATCCGCAGGCCGCAGTAACCCAAGTGTCACAGCCAGAATTGTGCAACCGGTCACCAAAATGGGCGCCCCTCAGCGGAATTTCGCGGACAGGAAGGTGTCCTGCCCGGCCCGCGCTGCCACCCGGAAACGGAACCACTGCCCCGGCGCCGCCACTGGCGGGTTGTACCAGCGCAGGACATAGCGGGCCATGCCGGCATCGCTGTCGCCGTCGTGGATGATCTGCAGGTCATAGCCCTGATCGTCCACCGGCACGCCATTCGGGTCCGTCAGCGGGGTGAACCGTTCACCATCGGCGCTGGCTTCGATCGCCAGCAGGGGTTCATGCAGGTTCAGCGCGGAAGGGTTCACATCCAGCAGCTGCATTTCCCAGTAGGGCTCCTGATTGGCCTGTGCATCGACGAACTGCGCCGGCTGCAGTTCCACCCGTTTGCCGGTCGCTTCCAGCACTGGCGGGTAATAGCTTTTGCTGGCCAGCGAGAATGTCCATTCCTGCGGCAGGTCGGCGTAACCCGGCTGACGCAGCAGTTCGCCGGCCAGCTTGGAAGACTCTTTCGCCAGGAACTCGGTGGTGCGCGGGCCGTAAATGGTGTGACCGCCCTCGTACCACTGCGCGGAATATTCCTCGCGGGTGGCGCTGTAGCCGAAGAAACCGTTGGTGTGACTGCTGACGACGGCTCTTGCCACAGGTGCTGCACCGTCGGCAAACGCCTGCGTTACGGCAGCGCCAATACGATTGCCCGCCTCGAAGGTGATTTCAAACGGCAGACCCAGCAGCGCCAGATCACCGATGCGGAACAGGGTGAACGACACGCGGTGCGGATAACGGGTCGGCGCCACGCCCCACGCCTGCAGCTTCGACAGCATCCAGCGTTTTTCGCCGTGGCAGTCGCCGGCGCCATCGTCCGGCCAGCCGCGCTGGAACGGCGGCAGATAGCTGATCGGGAACACCTCGTCGCCCTGCGCCGCGCCCACCACGGCGGTGCCGGCAATGGCCCGCTCGCACAGTATTTTTTCATCCTGCGGGCGCAGGTTCAGCAGATCGATCTCGCGCATGGCGCTGCTGATCGGCACGTCATCCTGCAACTGATTATCAAGACTTGTGAACAGCTGCCACGCCCGCTCCGCCAGCGCCAGACCGATGCGGCGGGTTTCAATATCGCCGCGCAGACCGTGCCGGTAATTGGGATTGTTGTCGGCGTGATTGGCCTCGAACGGACCGTGCACCGGTTGCCACGGCGGCTGGTACTTGCGCGCGATATTCCATTCCAGTTCGCGCTCGAAGAAGGTCCAGACATCGCCATGATAGGGATGGGTGAACGGCGGAATGCCGGTGCCGTGAATCGCGAAACTGGAGAACGCGCCCAGCGGTTTGAAGTCGCCGGCGTCGGTCTGCGCGTCGATGCGCACCAGCGTGATCAGCGGGTTCACGGCACGCAGCGCGGCGGCGTCGCCTTCGCTCTTGTCCGTCACATTTTCATTGCGCACATAGGCGCCCATCGCGCGGTTTTTGGTGGCGCCGTAGATTTCCGTCGCGCCGATGGCCAGCTTCGCCGGCCGCCGGCTTTCATACCCAGCAATCACCGCATCCGCCATCTGCCGCGCCAGGAAATCGAACAGCGCCGGATCAAAACCGGGCTTGTTGGAGCCGAAGGCATTGTAAAAATCGCTGTCCATGAACTGACCCGGACCGCTGTGGGTGTGGGTGACATGCAGCGACAGGTTGTGCAGGGCCACGTCGGTGCGGGCGGCGATCAGGTCCGCCACCTTGTGATGCAGCACCAGCGAACTGGCGGGCAGATCCGCCTGCAGCACCACGATCGGCTCGCCCTGCTTCGGCTTCAGGTAGAAGGCGCGCGCCTTGAGCCGGTTGCGAAAGCCATCCGCTTCCCGCGCCCAGGCCGAATAACCCATTTTCGGAATGCCAATGGGCGGCGTGATGTCACGCTCGGCCACGCCCGCCAGCAGGGTGGGACTGTCCAGCACCGGCAGCGGCGCGCGGCGCTGGGTCTGGATGTCGGTGACGGGAAACACGAGGAAGGGCCAGACGCTGACAGCGCCGCCGGCCAGAGCCAGCAGCAGAATCAGCACCGCGCCGAAGAAGGTTCGCTTGAAGAGTTTTTTCACGCCGGGAAGTCCGTTGGGTCCAGGGATTCTGCTTATTTTTGTACGATGGTACCAGATAGATCGGGCAACGGAAACCGGCAGCCGTGTTCGGCCTGCCGGCTGTTAACGCACCGCGCCGGTCGTGGCACTGGCGGTTACGGCGGTCGGCAGGCTGGTGTGCTGCCGGCCCGACTGCAGGTACCAGCCCAGCACAAACGCGGTGGCAATCACGGCCACCATGCGCCAGATCTGGGTGTGCGAGGCACTGGCCGGACGCGCGCGGCTGCGGCCGGGAATGCGGCTGCTGTTGCTTTTGACCACCGGAACGGATTGGCGCAGCGGCGGCTGGCCCGGCCGGCTGCGCATGGGTGCGTGCCCTACATGACGGTGGGCGGCAGGGGCATGCAGGCTGATGCGATCGGTGACATCGTGCAGGCTGGCCAGCGGCACCGGCGCAATCCGGCACTCCACTCCCAGCTGTTCCAGCAGGCTTTTCAGCTGCCAGGCGGTCTGGTGATCCACCAGCTCCGTGAGCAGTCCGCCCTGGCTGGCCAGCAGCTGTTCCACCTGCGCCGGCGTGATGCCAAAGCGCGTGGAAAGCGCGGCACGCACCCGCTGCGGATGACACCCCTCCGCAACCCCCTGCACGATCACCTTGAATTTGGGCGACGCTGCCGTCGCGACTGGTATGGACATGTGGCTCCCCCGCAGCTCCGCTCCCTGGCACGACTGCTGTGTGTTGCGGCGACACCATCCATGACATCCGATCGCAATTTTTCTTGTGCCGCCAGCGTGCCATGACGGCCATAAAGCACGCAAGCGGAAAGCGCCGCATGATAAAGCTATCAACAAACAGAAAACGTGCCGCAATTCGAAAATCGGTGCGTGCCTCCGGCAACGCCGCCGTCACTCATCTTCGGTCTGGAATGGCAGGCGCAGATGCCCGATGGCCTTGGCAAAATTCTGCACCGAGGCACGGAATTCGCGGTTCACGTTGAGCAGCGTGGATGTGGCCAGTTCATCGGCGCCCTGATGCAGACCGGTGCGGAACAGATCGCGCTCCACCTGCTGGTGCAGCTGGCGGTTCTGCTCGCGGACACGCTGCAATTCCTCGCTCACGTAGCGCTCGTCGTGCTCACCCAGCATCAGCTGCAGCAACAGCAGCAGCGTGCCCTTTTCGTAGCGCAGCTGGTCGTCATAAAACGTCTGCAGCGCCGGATTGTCTGCATGCCGCAGCTCCACCAGATTCTCGCGGATGTCCTTCAGCGCCTTGGCGGCATACACGCCGTGGCGGGCAGCACTCAGTAGCTGGTGCAGTTTTTTCACCTGCGCAGCGTCCAGGCTGCCGCGCTGCACTTCACCGGCATATTCCAGAATCGCGCCCTCCAGCTTCTTGATGTCGCTGTAGCAATCGGCGAACTGGCGTTCGGACGGAAACGCATCAAGCAACAGCTGCAACTGCGGCGCCGGCAGACGCAGGGTCGTCATGTCGACTTTGAGATTGCGCAGATTCAACGCCAGCACCTGCACCAGCAGACGCTCCACCTCGCGCTCCACGGCGGTGATGGCTTCCACCGGCAGCGATGCCGGCACATTGTGGATGTAGGTGCGGATGTCGTGATCGTCCGCCAGAAACAGCCGTTCCAGATAGCGGGAAAACGGCCGGATGAAGGGCGCGAACAGCAGCACGCCCAGCGCGTTGAAGGTGCTGTGAAACGCCACCAGCGCGTACAGCGGATCGTGAATGCCAAAACCTGTCTGCACCAGTTGCAGCAACGGCTGCATCAGTAGATAGGCCAGCGCCGCCGTGCCCGCATTGAACAGCACATGCGACAGCGCCAGCTGCTTCTTGATGGCCGAGCCGCCGATGGCCCCCAGCGCCATGGTGCTGGTGGTGCCGATGTCCGCGCCCACCGCCAGTGCCGCCGCGCTGGTCAGGTCCAGACTGCCGGCATCCAGCGCACTCAGGATGATCATCATGCAGGCGGAACTGGAGCGGATCAGCGCGGTGAACAGCGCGCCCACCAGCACGAACAGTGGCAGCGGCCAGCCGTCCAGCAGGCTCACATCGGCGTGGGCGGCCAGCTGTTCCATCGCGGTTTTCATCGCGTTCAGTCCGAACAGCAACAGGCCCAGCCCGAACACGAAACCGCCCCAGGCCTGCCAGCGCTCGCGCGAGCGGAACATCACCGCCATCAGCGCGCCCAGCCCCATCACGGGCACCGCCACCTGCGCCAGATCCAGCCGGAAACCCAGCGTCGTCACGATCCAGCCGGTGAAGGTGGTGCCGAGATTGGCGCCCAGTACCACCCCCACCGCGCTGTACAGCGGCAGCAGTCCGGCGCCGACAAAGGCCATCATCAGCAGGCCGACAGTGGAACTGCCTTGCAGCACCACCGTGCTGACGACGCCGCCCAGCACCGCACCCGCCGGCCGGGCGGTGGAGCGGCGCAACATGACGCGGAAGGATTCACTGCTGAGGGTCGCCAGCGCCCGCTCCAGAATCATCAGGCCAAACAGGAACAGGCCCAGGCCGGCGAAAAACAGGGGAAAATCAACGGATGACCACATCCTGGGCGGATACTCCTGAAGCGGCTGCGGGGATTCAGTCAAGGTTAAGGGTAGCGGCGCCATCCTGCCATGAACAGGAGTTTTGCCTGCCTACTCAATCCTGCAACCGCCGTGGAGGCGACCATGGAACACTACCAGACCCTGCTGCACACGATTGCGCTCACGATGGGCGTGGCCTGGGCCAGCGGTATCAATCTGTACGCCGCGCTGCTGGTGCTGGGACTGGGCGGCGCCACCGGCAACATCGACCTGCCACCCAGCCTGGAAGTGCTGCAGGACCCACTGGTGATCCTGGCGGCCGGCACCATGTACGCGGTGGAATTTTTCGCCGACAAGACGCCCGGCGTGGATTCCGGCTGGGATACCCTGCACACCTTCATCCGCATTCCCGCCGGCGCCATGCTCGCCGCCGGTGCGGTGGGCGACGTGACTCCCGCGCTGGAAATCGCCGCCGGCATCCTCGGCGGCAGCATGGCCGCCACCTCCCATTTCACCAAGGCCGGCACCCGGCTTTTGATCAACACCTCGCCGGAACCGTTTTCCAACTGGTTTGCCTCTTTCAGCGAAGACCTGCTGGTGCTGGCAGGCCTGTGGACCGCCCTTTACAACCCGCTGCTGTTCCTGTTTCTGCTGCTGGCGTTCATCCTGCTGGTGATCTGGCTGCTGCCGAAAATCATCCGCGCGGTGATAGCAGTGTTCCGCAAGATCGGCCAGTGGCTGCGCGGCTCACCGCAACCGCTGCCGCCCGCGCTGCCACGCCCGCCGCAATGAAATATTTCCTGACACATTGATACTGCATTCAGGGGAGCCCGCCGGCTCCCCTTTTTGTTGCCATTTCGCGCAAGATCGGGGCTTTTCCGCCGTCACAAAACTGCAATCCAACACGGCCGTACCAGGGGAAATCTTTTGATACAACCCACGGTTTGTCGCTTGCAGGGCGGACAACTACCATTCATGGACTTGTCCAAACTGGCCATGGATTCGGCAACGCTGAGTACGTGTGACCGCCACAATGCCGCTGCCAAGCGATGCGAGCGAAGGTACATTGCGCCATGCTGAAAAAAGCGTTCTACAGCCGCACGGATCTGGATAATTTTCTGCACGCCAATGAACCGGATGGGCCGCAGCTGCCGCAGGGCAATCTGCGCATGATGGATCGCGTGATTTCAATCAGCGAGAACGACGGCCGCTATCAGCGCGGCGCGCTGGTGGCCGAATACGATCTGGACCCGCAGCAGTGGTTTTTCAGCTGTCATTTTCCCGGTGATCCGATCATGCCCGGCTGTCTGGCACTGGATGGGCTGTGGCAATGTCTGGGATTCTATCTGGCGTGGCGCGGCCATCATGGCAAGGCGCGCGCGATCGGTGTGGATGCGGTGCGTTTCTTCGGCGAGATTCTGCCGCAGGCCGGCACCGTGCAATATCGCCTGCACATCCGCCGGGTGGTGGCGCGTGATTTCACCATGGGTGTCGCCGATGGCGAGGTCTGGGTGAACGATACGCAGGTGTACCGCGCCGACAATCTGCGGGTGGCGCTGTTCCGCCCGGATGCTGCTGCCACGCAGGCGCAGCAACAACCGCTGCTGGAATGCATCTGAAGCGGATCAGCGGGAGTCGGGGTTTCCCCACTGCTGGAAAAACACGTCGGCCGGCACCGGTCGCGCAAAATGATAGCCCTGATACTGCAGGCAACCCTTGCCGCGCAGGAATTCAAACTGGCTTTCGTCCTCCACGCCTTCGGCGATCACATCCAGTTCCATGTGCCGCGCCATCGCAATGATGGTTTCCACAATGGCACGATCATTCTTGTCGTTCTGGATGTCGCGCACGAAAGCCTGATCGATCTTGAGCTTGTGCAGCGGCAGTGAGCGCAGATACGACAGCGAAGAGTAACCGGTACCGAAGTCATCCAGCGCAATATAAAAACCCATCGTGTGCAGACCACGCATTTTTTCCACCACCTGCTCCAGCCGGTTCAGCAGCATGCTCTCGGTGATTTCCAGTTCGATCTGCTGCGGGCGGATGCCGGCCTCTGCGACAAACGCCTGCACGCGCTGCGCAAAATCGTCCTGCGCAAACTGGCGCGCGCTGATGTTGATGGCCAGTCGTTCGAAGGTGGCCGGCAAACCCTGTTGCACCCACTGCCGCAATTGCTCGCAGGCGCGGCGCAATACCCAGTCACCCAGCTGCACGATGAAGCCCGATTCCTCGGCGGCGCGAATGAACTGGTCCGGCCGCACCATGCCCAGATCCGGCTCGCGCCAGCGCAACAATACCTCGGCCCCGATCACTTCGCGCCGGTCATTGAACTGCGCCTGGAAATGCAGTTCGAACTGGTTGTTCTGCAGTGCGCCCGGCAGCAGCATCTGCAGACGCAGGTTGTGCTCCAGCTCCGCCTGCATGGCCTTGCTGAAAATGCAGAGCGTGCCACGGCCTTCCTGCTTGGCGCGATACATGGCGGTGTCGGCCTGCTTGAGAATGTCGTGAATGGAATCCTGATCCAGCGGATATAGCGCGATGCCGATACTGCAACTGATGGTGAGCTTGTGGCCGGCAATATCGAAGGCCTCGGTCAGCACATCCTGGATTTTCAGTGCCACATTGCGCGCCTTGGCGGCAGCCGCGCTGATGCCGTCATCCAGTTCCGGCAGCAACACCACAAATTCGTCACCACCGAGCCGCGCCAGCGTATCCTCGTCACGCACCACCTGCTGCAGGCGTTCGGCAATCGCCACCAGCAATGCATCGCCCACCGGATGACCGAGCGAATCGTTGACGTTCTTGAAATGATCCAGATCGATGAACAGCAGCGCGCCGGTGTGCTCGTGTCGCAACGCACGTGCCTGTTCCTGCGCCAGCCGTTCGTTGAGCATGCGCCGGTTGGGCAGCCGGGTCAGTTCGTCGAACAGCGCCTGCTGGCGGATTTTTTCCTCGGCACGCCTGCGCTCGGTGATATCCATAACCCCGGCAATCGCTCCCGCGTAATCGCCGTTACTGTCATACAGGGGTGCCGTGTGCATGGTGGTGAACAGGCGGCGGCCGGAGCGGGACAGCCATTCAAAATCGTGCTGCTCCTCAATGCCCTGCTCACGTCGCTTGAGATTTTCCTGCGCCTGCAGTCGCGCGTTTTCATCCATGAATTCGAAAATGTGGCGGCCCAGCATTTCGTCCTTGCGATAGCCCAGCATGTCGGCCATCGCGGAATTGACCATGGTGGTATTGCCGCCGGCATCGATCACCCAGATGCCTTCCTGCGCCATCTCGAACAGCTGGCGATATTTCTCCTCGCCGGTACGCAGCGCATCCTCCATCCGCCGCCGCGCGGTTACATCGGTATGGGTGGCGATGAAACGCACCGGCCTGCCGTCATCCTGGCGCTCCGCCACCTTGCCACGCATCAGCACGAAACGCTGCCCGCCGTCAGGCAATTGCACGCGGTATTCCGCCGTGCAGTAGTCCGAGAGCCCCTGCAGGTGGCGCTGCAGGCGCCGCTCCACGTGACTGCGATCCACTGGATGCACCTGCTGCAGCCAGCCATCGCAACCCGGCTCGGTATCGCCCAGCCCCAGCAGTTCCCGGAAGCGCGGCGAGTAATAACAGTGGCCGTTGCGCACATCCCAGTCCTGCACGCCGTCACCGGCGCCTTCCAGCGCAAAAGCCCAGCGCTCTTCGCTGCGTCGCACTTCCTGCAGGTTGGCGGACATCTTCAGATTCATGCGATTGATGGCATGGGACAAACCCGCAATTTCCGCCACACCTTCGATGCTGAAAGAATCGACCTGCTCGCCCGCCACAATCGCGTCGGCCTTGTGTCGCAGCCGCAGTACCGGCTGCAGCACCAGACGGCGCAGCACCGTCAGCAGCAGCAGCGACACCAGCCCCAGCACCGCCAACATGTAAGCGAATTCGCGCCACGCCTGCTGCTGGATGTAGCGGTAGGGACGCGCCATGCTCCAGTGCACATACAGCACGCCAATATGATCCGGACGCAGACTGTTGCGGGATGCGCCCAGCGCCAGCGGATAGTAAACGTGGATATTGTCGTGCCGGGCATCCGCCACCAGCACCATCTTGTAAGTCTTCTGCGCCTGCGCAAAGGCAGCGCGATCGAACTGGTGCAGCTGGCTGTCGGCGGCATGACCCACAATGATGAAGTTGGAACTGAAGCGCACCACGCCGGACTCGTCGATCACCGCGCTGAGCTTGACGTCATCCAGCAGATTGAGTGTGGTGATTTCGGATTCCACGCTGGCAAAATTCCGCGCCGCCATTTCGCGCTCGATCCGCGCCTGGGAAATCAGCAGCAGCGCACGCAGATCCACCGACGCCTCCTCAAAGGCCTGCTTCTTCTGCGCTTCGAACTGATTCCAGATCAGCACACCCGACAGCAGCAGAAAACACAGCAAAAGCAGCGCCGCCACAATCAGGTTGAGTGAGCGCAGGCGCTGGATCATGGTTGCACGCCCTGCAGCCAGCGCGGCTCGGCCCGGATATCCAGTGGCGCATCGCTGGCCAGCAGATCATGACGCTGCATTTCACGATACAGCTGCGCGACCGCCAGACTGAACGGACTGGGATCGCCGGTCAGCCAGCGGATATTGTCATTGAGGGACGGCAGCCGCAGTCCGGCAAAGGCGCGCTGCAATTCCAGCGGCGTGATCTGCAGGCGCTGGGCGATGTAGGAAAAGGCTTCATCGGGCTGGATGATCATCTGGCTGCGGGCATCGTAATAGCCGCGCACCAGATCCTGCAGCTGCTGGTCGCGCTCCTCCAGCACACTGCGGCGCGCCACCAGCACGTCAACAATCAGATCCGGAACCGCGCTGCTGTCGAACAGCACGACCGCGCCCTGGTTGCGCAACTGGGTCAGCATGGGTTCAAACGTGACAACCACATCTACTGCCCTGCTGGTGAGTGCTGCCACCTGCTGGTCGGGCGGCACCGTCTGCACGGTGACGTCCTGCGGTGTCAGGCCCGCCCGGTCCAGCGCCGACGCCAGCATGATGGCGCCCAGTGCCGTGTTTTCCACGCCCACCGTGCGGCCCCGCAGATGCTCCAGCCCGCCCAGCTCGGGCCAGGCCATCAGCACGTCGCCACCATTGGAAAAATCCAGCGCCATGAGCACCGCCAGATCTTCCCCCTGGGACATCAGCAGCAGGGCTTCATCCAGCGTCACGGCCACCACATCGACACTGCCATTGCGAAACGCACGCATGACTTCCGTGGTGGAGGTCAGCTGCACCAGGTCGATATCGGTCTGATAGGTCTGCAGGTAGCGGGCAAGATAGAGCGGGCCGTAGCCCGGCCAGGGATTGGTGGCCACCTTGAGCGGGCGCAGCGGCTGCTCCTGACACCCCGCCAGCAACAGGAAGACGAGCAGCAGGGCCAGTCGGGCGGGCCATCCCTTGGTCATGAGAAACAGGTCCAAAGCGTGCAATGATCCATTCACTATAGCAACGAATGGCTGGAGCCGCCGGACCGCAGGATGTCAGAACTGGTTGAAAAACACCTCGATGCCAACCGTAAACGACATCACGTCATCGAAGTCTTCCTCGCGCGGATAGGCCAGCTGCGGCACCAGGTTCAGGTACAGCCACTGCCGGTACAGATCCTGCCGGTAGATCACGCTGACGTAGTAGTTGTTGACGCGGGAGGACGACCAGCTGTTGCCGATCACACCGAACTGGTAGTCCAGCAGGCGGCGCGTATCGAGCGTGTGAAACACATCCAGCACCTGCGCGAATTCCAGCGTGTCCTCCTCCTCGCGCCACTGCAGGTTGGTGGTGGTGCGGAACAGGGAAACAGGCGTGAGGATGCGATCGAACGCCAGCGCATGTTCCGTGCGGTAACCGGATGAATTGAACCAGGCGCCGGCATTGCGCACGGTCATCGCCCAGTTGTCATTGAGACTCCATTCGCGCCGGCTGTTGAAGCGGGCGAACGGGTCCAGCGGCATGCGCGCCTTGACCCCTATCTGCGCCTTGCCTTCCCAGTGCAGGGCCTCGTCCTTCATGGTGCGCACCGCACCGGCAAAAAAGCTTTCATTGCCGCGATCCGGCTGCGCCACCGTTCCCGGCAGGATGCGCTCCTCCAGGGTTTCATCCTCGTCATCGGGACGATAGGACACCACAAAACGGTAGCGACGCTTGGTGGCGGGCAGATCCAGGCGGAATTTCAGGTCATTGTCCGGCGCCCACTTGCCACCCTCGATCCAGGTTTCCGCCAGCCGCACGCGCATGTAGGTTTCGTTATCCTCCGCCAGGGCGCGGTCGCCCGCCAGATACTGGTCGATGGCGCGCCCCATCACATCCACGCGGCTGGAAATATTCAGGTGCTGCTGCAGCAGATAATTCACGCCGCGATCGACGTAGCCCTCCGCCTCCTGCTCCTCCAGCTCGTCCTGCTCCGGCAGATCCTCAGGCGCCACACTGGTTTCAGGGCCCGGCCAGGGCTGCGGCAGGAAGTCCGGGGCGAAGGCCAGCGGGGGAATGGAAAGATCAAGGGGACGACCAGAGGATGACGCCGCCAGACAGGCATCCACGCTGAACAGGCACAGCAGCCACGCCCAGCGCAGCACCGTTTTATTCGTCGATGGGACGAGGCTTTTCAATACCGTAGCCCTGCCCGCAATCCACACCCATCTCGCGCAGCCGGTTTTCGATATCCTTGTTCTCGACGAACTCCGCCACCGTGATCAGGCCAGCGGAATGCGCAATGTTGTTGCAGGCCTCGACAATGGCCTGATCCATCGGATCATTCAGCATGTTGCGAACAAAACCGCCGTCGATTTTCAGCACATCCACCGGAATGGCCTTGAGATAGGCGAACGAACTCATGCCCACGCCGAAATCATCCAGCGCAAACAGAAAACCCAGATCGCGGATTTCGGCAATGAAGGCCGACGCGGCTTCCAGGTTGGAAATGGCCGTGGTTTCAGTGATTTCAAAACAGATCTTGTGCTGCGGCAGGGCAAACTCTTCCAGACATTGCCGCACATAATCGAAAAAGGCTTCGTCGCTCAGCGACGAGCCGGACAGGTTGATGAAGAACAGGTCGCGCTCTTCGGTTTCACCCCGCAGCAGCAGTTTCTGCACGTGGGCAAAGGCATGCCGGATCACCCAGCGGTCGATCAGCGGCATCAGGTTGAAACGTTCCGCCGCCGGCATGAACAGGCCCGGCGCCACGACATTGCCGTTATCCAGCATGCGCACCAGAAACTCCTGATGCCGGCGCTGCTGTGAAAGGCCCACGATGGCCTGCGTATACAGTACAAACGAATCCTCATCCAGCGCCCGCCGGATGCGCGACGCCCAGTGCATCTGGTTACGGCGCTGGGTCAGGTCACGATCATTGGCATCAAACACCTGGATGTAACTGCGACCCTTGTCCTTCGCCACATAGCAGGCCATGTCGGCGCTGGACAGCACTTCTTCCACATCAGCCGATGCGCTGTTGATCTGCACCACGCCGATACTGGAAGAAATCACGAAGCGCTGGTCGTTCCAGACAAAGCGGTATTCCTTGATGGCATTGTGCACCTTGCGCGCCAGCTCCACCGCCTCATCCAGCGTGCACTGCCGCAGCAGGATGCCAAACTCGTCGCCGCCCATGCGCGACACCAGATCCTGTTCGCGCAGCTCGTGCTTCATCAGTTTGCCGAGCTGTTTCAGCAGCTCGTCGCCAGCCACATGGCCGCAGGTATCGTTGATGATCTTGAACTGGTCCAGATCCACATACAGCAGGGCATGCTCCTGTCCGTGCACGCGCGCCGACTCCAGTGCCAGATCCAGCTGCTTCTTGAACTGGTCGCGGTTCATCAGATCGGTGAGAGCGTCGTGATAGGCAAGATAGGCCACCTGCTGCTCGGCTTCCTTGCGCGCATTGCGGTGTTCCGCCTCACGCAGTTCGCGCTCAACGGCCGGCACCAGACGCGCCAGGTTGTCCTTCATGATGTAATCCTGCGCACCGGCCTTCATGGAATGCACGGCAATGTCATCGGTAATGGCACCGGACACGACAATCACGGGGGTATCGGGCTGGATGGCCTTGACCAGCTGCAAGGCCTCGGAGGAACTGAAGGCAGGCATGTTATGGTCAGTGACCACCAGATCCCAGTGCTGACGGGTCAGCGACAGGCGCATGTCATCAGCGGTATCGACCCGCTCGAACCAGCAGGTCAATCCCCCTTTCTTCAATTGCCTGACGAGTAGCAGTGCATCATCTTCCGAATCATCGGCAATCAGCACCTTCAGCAGCCTGTCCACGCGTTTCTCCCGCCCCTTTTTGATTCATTATAGTGCGGGTACGCGATTCACACCCAGCCAGTACTGACCCAGCAGTTTGACCTGCTCGACAAATTCGTTGAAGTCCACCGGCTTGTTGATGTAACTGTTGGCGCCGCTGTCGTAGCCGTCCAGCAGATCCTGGGGTTCGTCGGAAGATGTGAGAAGCACCACCGGCATGCGGCTGGTGCGGCTATCCCTGCGGATGCTGCGCAACACGTCAATGCCGTTGAGCTTGGGCAGCTTGAGATCGAGGAACACAACCTTGGGCTGCTCCCCCACGTTGCGGCCGGCATAACGGCCTTCCCCAAAAATGTATTCCAGCGCTTCTTCGCCATCACGGGCAACGACCACCGTGCTGGGCACACTGGTTTTCTTCAATGCCCGCAGTGCCAGCAACTCATCGTCGGCATTGTCTTCCACCAATAAAATCGTCATAGGGTCCATTCTTTTTATACCGGCCTGAAATATTGGAGATTACTGCGAGCATTAACGAAGGTACGACCGGATGTGACAAACGTCAACATCCAGACGCCGGATTACTGCCGGACATCAGAAAAACGTCATGGAAGGTGATCAGCGGTCCGCTCAGCCGAGCGTGAAAAAGAAGGTCGCGCCCTTGCCCGGCTCGCTCTCGGCCCAGATGTCACCGCCGTGGCGATGAATCACCCGCGCCACCGTCGCCAGCCCCACCCCGGTGCCCTCGAACTCTTCCTTGGTATGCAGGCGCTGGAATGCGCCAAACAGTTTATCGGCGTAACGCATGTCAAAACCGGCGCCGTTATCACGCACAAAGTACACGCGCTGGTCACACCCCACACTGATGGTCGCTTCCGGCTGCTTTGCGCTGTACTTCCACGCGTTGTCGATCAGGTTGGTGAGCGCGATCCGCATAAGCTTGGCATCGCAGTTGGCAATCATGCCCTCCTGGATCTGCACGCTGACCTTGCGGCCGGTTTCTTCTTCCTGCAGATCCCGAACGATCTCACGCACCATGCCGGACAGGTCAGTTGCCTCCAGCACGATTTCCTGCCGCGTCACCCGCGACAGGCGCAGCAAGCTGTCGATCAGCAGCCCCATGCGCTGGGTGGCCGCCCGCACGCGTTCCAGATAACTCCTGCCCACGTCATCCAGCGCGTCATTGTATTCTTCCAGCAGCGCCTGACTGAAGCCGTCGATGGCGCGCAGTGGCGAACGCAGGTCGTGGGACACGGAATAGCTGAACGCCTCCAGCTCACGGTTGGCGGTGCGCAATTCTGCCGTTCGCTCACCCACAATGGTTTCCAGTTCCGCCTTGTTCTGTTTCAGTTCCTTGTCGCTGCGCTCGATGGCTGCGAGCATCTGGTTGAAAGCATCCACCGTCTGGCCGATTTCGTCATCGCTGGTTTTCTCGGCCCGCAGCGAGTAGTCGTTCTGGTGCGCGATCCGGCTGGCCGTTTCTGCAAGGCGGGTAATGGACTGGGTAATCGACTGCTGAAGCCACAGCGCAACGAGTAGCGACACTACCGATGTCACTGCCAGGGCCGTCAGCATCATGTAAACGTAGCGCCGCATGTGATGCTCAACATAGTCGAGATTGGCACGCACATAGAGACTGCCCAGACGAGTGTCATCCATGTAGATGGATTTTTTCACCTGGTAATGATCATCAACGAAGCCCGAGGTGATGGTGTCAGGCCCCACCGGACAGCTGACCGGATTGTTCTCGCCGGGAAACGAGCGCACTTTCAACTTACCGTCGCTGCCATAAATGCAGGCCACTTCCACCGTGCTGTCAAAGCGCAGTCCGTTCACGCTCTCCTGCAGGGTCTTCACGTCATCGAACATCAGCGCCGCCGTCAGCTGGGCGATGGCGACCCGGGTGACCACCTCGATTTCATGTTCCAGCTGGTCGCGCATGTGCACGCGTTCGTAGGTAACAAAAAACAGGCCGATGAGCACCACGCCGCTGGCGATGGTGGACAGCATCATCAGCGTAAGTTTCTGCTTGAAGGAAAATGCGCGCCAGAATCCAGCCATCACAGCACCTGCCTGGCCAGCTGCAAAAGCTTGGAACTCATGGTAAGGCCGCTGTCGCGGATGCGCTGCAGATTGACGTCAAAGCGGATGCGGTTATCTTCCGACAGCAACTCGATGGCGCCACCGCGGGCGGCAAACCCGGACTGGTCACTTACGGTCAGTACCGGCAGGGTGGCGACCGACTGCAGCGCCCGCACTGTCTGCTCGGCACCGGACACAAACAGGATGTTGCAGCCTGCCAGGTCATTGACGCTGGCAGGCTGCAGGATACGCAACTGGAAATTGCGCACCTTGCGACCATTCAGCTGATTGGCGTAATCGCCAAAGGGATTGCCGTCGAAAATACAGAGTGTGAGTTCGCCGCCCTGCTGCTCCATCGCCTCGGGCCAGGTAACGAACTTGGTAAAGTTATAAAGGAAGGCGGCCTTGATCTGATAGGCTTCTTCAGCCGGACTGGAACAGGGAATGCAGAAAAAAACCAGGCAAAACAACACCCGCGTCAGCCATGTGCCGCCCTGCACCCCGCTCCCCTGCCCGTTCCTTTCAGTCATCTGCCCAATCAGTTCCTGTGTGAACACAAATACTATAGTGCACTTTGCACCAAACTGTCGCCGTGACTCAGGCGCGGATTTTCCCCGCAAGAGACCACCTGCTCATCCCCCTCGTACACAGACGGTTTCGATCTAAAGACACAGGTAGTCAGACTGTATAGTTACATGGGGATGCTTTAGCCCTGCCGCTGGACTACATTCAGGAAAGCCGGGCATTGACCCCGGTCAGCAGTATCACCAAAAACAATCACTAGAAAGATACGAGAGGGATTTTATGTACTTTGATGAAGCTGTTATTGCCGGGATGTTAGCCGTTCTGAGTTCGATCGCTGTAGGTGGCTATGTGCTGTATTACATGCTGCACGACATCAAGATGAAAACCAAAGGCAAGATAAAAGCGCACTGATCAATCCCCTGCGGCGGTGTTGGCGCACCGCCGCGATTCCCTGCCCAGCCTCACTCCGCAAAACCGGTTTCCTGCAGAAACGCCGCCACATCCTTCAGATAACGCCCCTGGTCCAGATGAATCAGATGATTGCCGGGAAACCAGTGGATATCCGGCCGGTCCCAGTGATCCCACAGCAGGCGCGCATGCTTGGGCGGCGCGAAACGGTCGCCGGCGCCACCGATGATCATCAATCGTTCTTTCGGCAGCTTCACCGGATAGGTCAGCGGGCAATGCACCGCCATGATGTGGCGCGCCTCCTTGATCGACATCCCGCTCAGCCGCAGGCCGGCCTTGATCACCGCGCTGGCGGGAAACCACTGCAGGATCAGGTCGAACAGACTCACTACTGGCACGTTCGGGATGGAAAAGTGCAGGCGTTCGTCCACCGCCGCCAGGATCGCGCTGGTGTAACCGCCGAGACTGATGCCGGTGACACCGAAGCGCGGCACACCGATCTGCTCCAGATGATTGAGAAAAATGCGGAAGTCATACACTGAGTGCGCCACGGTTTCACTCAGGTGCGACAGCCCATTCGCAAAATAGCCGTGACCGCTGAACGGCGAGAAGCGCCCCTGCCGCGCCCCATGAAACGGCAGCGTGTACAGCAGAATGTCGTAACCCAATTTGTAGAACCACGGCAGCGCCAGAAAAAGACTGTTCACCCAGTAGGGATCGGCCATGAAGCCGTGCACCACGCAAATGGTCGGGCGCGGACCGCAGTTGTGGGTCCAGTACTGGGCGATGGCGTGACGGTTACGCTCATTGCGCAGGTAACGGTCATGCAGGCGCGGATTCACCGGCTGGAACGGGCTTTTGAAGGTGAGCATCCGGCACTGGCCGTCGGGCGGATTGAAATGCAGCAGGCCGGGCTTGCGCTCCTGCATGTCCACTTTCACATTGGGGAAACGGAAGAACTGGCTGGCGTCGTGGCTGCTGGCGAATTCACGGTACATCTGTCCGTCTTCCAGATCCTGCTTGAGCCGGAACGGGTTGGACGACAGCGGCAATGCCAGCGCCGACACCACCGACGCCACCGCCGTGCGCGCCAGCAGGTCGAAGGCGACGGTACCATCCACCAGCAACTCGGTGGGCAGGTCGAGATCAAAATCGTCGGGGAATTTATGGAAACTGCTTTCGAGATTTTCCCACCAGGGCTGCTCGGGCATGATGCGGCGGGAATGGCCGTAGGTTTCGTTGGCAACGCGGGACACGGTGGCGTAAGCGGATTCCATAAGCACCTGACTGCGGCAATGACTTATGGAATCCAGTATAGACAGCGGTGAGCCGGTTTATTTCTTGCCTTCAATCGCCGCAACGATGTTGGCAATGCGCTTCTCGTTGGACGGGTGGGAACTGAGGAAGCCGCCGCCAGAACCATAATTGGCCTGCAGGGTTTCGATGGCGCGCTTCATGGCGTAGGGATCTTCGCCCAGCTTGCGCAGGGTGGCGACGGCGTATTTGTCGGACGCCAGTTCGTCCTTCTGCGAGAACTGCGCGGTGATGGCCGCCTGTCCCAACTGGCCCAGCTGGCCGGCAGTGAGTTCGCCAATGGTGCCACCCACCGAGACCGCCGCAGAGAATGCCGTATCCGTCAGCAGCTTCTGCTGCATCTGGCGATAGCTGTGCTTGAGCTTGACGTGGCCGACTTCGTGGCCAATTACCGCCAGCACCTGATCATCCGGCATGGCATCCAGCAGGCCGGAGTAAACCCGCACCGTGCCATCCGCCATGGCGAATGCGTTGATCTCTTGGGAAATGTAGACCTTGAAATTCAGGTTCAGGCCGTCGATGCCATTCATGCCCTGGGTGATGCGGGCCAGGCGCCGGCTGTAGGCATTGCTGGCGCCGGGGATGTTGCTCTGGCTGTCCATCTGCTGGGCGGCCAGCGAGGCAGTCTGCTTGACGCTTTCCTCGGAAAGGGTGGCAGCCTGCAGCACGCCAGCGCCGACATTCATCGCTGCGTTGCTGTCAAAGCCGCCGTCGGCGGTGCAACCGGTCAGTACGGCCGCAGCCAGCACCGGGGCCGCAAGATTCTTCGCAAGTGTGCGGGTGAGTTTCAACATCCTGTACATCCTCGTTGATTCAGGTGAAAGCGGGAGGCGCAATTATGGCAGATCAGGCCGGTCTGGCGAATCCGGTGTTTGGGCCGTTTGATCAATGGGCGGCAGCGGCATCCTGGAACTGCTGCCGCTCCAGAATCCGCACCAGGATGGCCCCGAGGTTGCCCTGCACGTTGCCGCACAGGCGGCCCATGTCGGTGAGGGAAATGGAGGCCAGCATCAGGGTGATCAGCTCGTTGAGGGTGGGCATCTGCGATTCCACGTCGCAGCCGCCGGACAGTTCACAGCCGCCGTCGTCGTCGCAGCACTCGGTGATGGCCAGCGGACCCTCCACCGCCGAGACGATGTGGGCGATGCTGATCAGCTCCGGGAAACGGGCCAGCTGGTAGCCGCCCTTGGCGCCGCGCTCGGACCGCACCAGTCCGGCATTCACCAGCTGCCGCATCAGCTTGCGCACCGTGGGCAGGGCCAGCCGGGTCTCGGCCGCCAGTTCCTCCATGCGCAGCTGCTGCGAGGGGGAGCGGGCCATCCGGTGCATGAGCACCAGGGCGTAATCTGTCATTTTGCCGATGCGTAACATAGAATGCGCGCCTTCCTGCCTGACCGGGTCCGGTTCGGAAGCAAAAGAATACCAGATTGGTATTGATTTCAATAGCCGACTATTTTAGTCTGGCTTGTGTAGAGAGCATCAATCCGTACCCGTTGTCCGGCGCGCACCCGCCACCCCTTCTATTGTTATAAGGGCAGGCCGTGCCGCCTGTAGTCGCGCCCTGGCGCCGAACGTTACCCACAGAGACCTGCACCATGAGCAAAGGCAACGAGATCGACGACCTGATCAGTCGCGAATACGAAGCCGGATTCGTCACGCAAGTGGAATCGGACACCCTGCCCCCCGGCCTCAACGAAGAGGTCATCCGCATCATTTCCGGCAAGAAAAACGAGCCGGAGTGGATGCTGGAGTGGCGGCTGGAGGCCTACCGCAAGTGGCAGCAGATGGACGTTCCGCGCTGGGCGCAGATGCCGCACCCGGAAGTGGATTTCAACGCCATCAGTTATTACTCCTCACCCAAATCGAAAAAGAACGGCCCCAAGAGCCTGGACGAAGTCGATCCGGAAGTGCTGGCCACGTTCGAAAAGCTGGGCATTCCCCTGCACGAGCGCGGCAAGCTGGCCGGCGTGGCGGTGGACGCGGTGTTCGACAGCGTGTCGATCGGCACCACTTACAAGGAAGAGCTGGCCAAGGCCGGCGTGATTTTCTGTCCGATTTCCGAAGCCATCAAGGATCATCCGGAACTGGTGCGGAAATACCTGGGCAGCGTGGTGCCGCAGCAGGACAACTTCTACGCCGCACTGAATTCCGCCGTGTTCAGCGACGGTTCCTTCGTGTACATCCCGAAGAACACGCGCTGCCCGATGGAGCTGTCGACTTATTTCCGCATCAATGAACTCAACACCGGGCAGTTCGAACGCACGCTGATCATCGCCGACGAAGGTAGCTATGTATCCTATCTGGAAGGCTGCACCGCACCGATGCGCGATGAAAACCAGCTGCACGCCGCTGTGGTGGAACTGGTGGCGCTGGGCGATGCGCAAATCAAGTATTCCACTGTGCAGAACTGGTATCCCGGCGACGCCGAGGGCAAGGGTGGCATCTACAACTTCGTCACCAAGCGCGGCCTGTGCGCCGGCACCAATTCGAAAATTTCATGGACGCAGGTGGAAACCGGTTCGGCTATCACCTGGAAA